>JAPYNU010000086.1 GCA_028283245.1 Candidatus Aldehydirespirator catecholifindens
ATATGGGACATAGCGACTATCGTAGGCTTGCAATGACGACAAATCCCACCGACGGGAACAGTCAGAGGTTCCTCGGAACTGTTGAAGAGAATTATTTGCCCAGGGTCGTGGACTCAGAGATGAGAGAAGTCCTGAGCGCTTCACCGGCGATGCTCATCGAAGGCCCGAGAGGTTGCGGGAAGACTTGGACGGGACGCCGCTTCGCCGCGTCGGAGATCCTCATTGATACGACAATTCGAGCCCGACTCGCTGCCAATGCTGACCCGGCCGTGCTGCTAGAGGGGCCTGCGCCTTTGTTGGTGGACGAGTGGCAGTTGGCACCCGACATTTGGAATCCGTTGCGGCGTGCCTGCGACGATCGGCAGCGGCCTGGACAGTTCATACTCACCGGCTCAGCCGATCCGCCCGATGACACCACACGACACTCTGGTGCTGGCAGGGTTTTGCGGGTGAGGATGCGACCGATGAGTCTCTACGAGTCAAACGACTCCGAGGGCAGCATTTCTTTGATGGGGCTCTTTGAGTCGGGCAAGTACACCGCCCGCGACAGCGGGCACCATTTGAATGACATCGTGGCTTTGGCCTGTCGCGGCGGCTGGCCCAACCTGGTCGCCACACAAGCGAGTTCAGCTGCGGCCTTGCGAGTGCTCAGGGGTTATCTCGAAGAGATCAGCCGCACTGATGTGGCCCGTGTGGATGGCGTGTCGCGCAATCCTGTAGGTGTGCGACGCTTGTTGGAGTCGCTGGCGCGAAATGTTGCGACCGAGGCGAGTTACTCAACTCTGGCCAATGATACCTCCGGCACCGAAGCAGGAATAGACCGCAGAACCGTAGCAGCTTACCTAACTGCACTGAACCGTCTGTTCGTGGTGGAGGATCTGCCTGCCTGGCGACCCCACATCATGTCGCGTTCTGCGCTTCGAAAAACTCCCAAGCGCCATTTCGTTGATCCTTCGCTGGCTGCTGCGGCTCTGGGGCTTATGCCCGACGCAGTTATGGCAGACCTCAAATACGCGGGCTTGTTGTTTGAGTCAATGGCCGTGCGCGACCTTCGTGTCTATGCCCAAGCTAACGGATGCAATATTTCGCATTACCGAGACAGTGACGGCTTAGAGGTTGATGCTGTTGTGAGTCGATCTGACGGTGCCTGGATCGCTATTGAAGTCAAGTTGGGCGGAGAGGTACCAATAGCCAAGGGGGTGCGCACTCTGCGGCGCCTACACGAGCGAGTAGATCCAGACCGTACCGGCAAACCTGCCCGGTTGGTGGTGCTGACCGCAGGCGGATACGGCTATGAGCATCCCGACGGCGTGACAGTAGTTCCAATAACCGCTCTAGGGCCCTGACAGCGCACCAACTCGCCCGAACTGCGCTTCGAGCGCCGCTTTAACTACAAGCCAAGCGCCTGAACCACAACAACATCTCGAAAATCCCCCTCGTTTAGAAGCCGGTTGAGCCGAAACCGCGGCTGCCCCGCGACGAATCGTTGAGGCTGTCCACCACCACCAAACGCACTTGATCTGCGGCCATTATCACCAGCTGCGCGATGCGGTCGCCGCGCTGCACTGTGAACGGCTCGGCGGGGTCGGTGTTCACTAAGAGCACCTTGATCTCGCCGCGATAACCCGAGTCGATGAGTCCGGGCGTGTTTAGGCAAGTCACGCCATGTCGCAAAGCCAGCCCGCTGCGAGGCAGCACGAAACCGGCATAACCCTGAGGTAGCGCCACAGCTACGCCGGTAGGCACTAACTCACGACCTCCCGCCGGGGCCAGCACTGCGGCACTACGAGCGGGCAAGTCAATGCCCGCGTCACCCGGCCGTGCATAACCCGGAAGATCAAGATCAGGATCAAGTCGCTGTATTAGAACCTCAAGCATCGGCAGCGACACTAGCGCGAAGGGTGCCTGCGTCTGTCGAACATACGAACATCAAAGCAACGCAGCCACTACGAGATACGTTCTCACCTGTGGGCGCAACCTGTTGGTTATCCTGCCTGCGATGCTTGCGTGGATGGACTTGGAGATGACCGGGCTTGATCCTCAGCTGCATTGCATTGTTGAGATTGCCGTGCTGGTTACCGACAACGACTTGGAGCTGATAGCCACCGGGCCTGACCTAGTGATCCATCAGCCTGTCGAGGCGCTCAACCGTATGGACGACACGGTGCGAACCATGCACACCTCCAGCGGTCTGTTAGCCCAGATTGAGGCATCGACGGTGACCCTTCAGGAGGCTGGTGAACAGACCTTGGCGTTCCTTGCTGAACATATCAAAGAGCCCCGCAGCGTGCCTCTGTGCGGTAACTCAATCGGTGTCGACAGGCGCTTCTTGGCTAGGCATTTGCCACAGATTGAAGAGTTTCTGCATTACCGCTCGATTGATGTGTCCACCGTGAAGGAGCTGGCACGTCGCTGGCAGCCGGAGATGTATCAGGCTGCGCCCGTCAAGAACAAGGGTCATCGCGCCCTTGACGACATACTCGAAAGCCTCGAAGAACTGCGCTGGTATCGCGACTGCGGTTTCTTGGCGGGATCTTGAATGGTTCATGATCACCATCATGGACACCGTCTACACACGACAAGAGCAAGAGCCAGCATCAAGCGAAGTGACCGAAGTCGCGCCCGGCGTGTTGCGGATGCAGCTGCCGATCAGCCTGCCAGGGCTCGGCCATGTCAACTGCTATGCCCTTGTTGACGACGATGGGGTTGCTCTGGTAGATCCTGGACTGCCGGGAGAGACATCCTGGACGGCTTTGGGCGACCGGCTCAAGCAAGCAGGCATCCCGCTGCGTCGTGTGCATACCGCTGTAGTTACCCACTCGCATCCCGACCACTTCGGCGGGAGTCATCAACTGCGCGACGAGGTCGGTGCTGCGGTGCTGGCTCACAGTGATTTCAGTTTCAACTCTGCGGCCGAGGCTGCCAACGCTGACCTTGATTTGGAACTGTTAGACCTTGAACCCGAAGCCTTGATCGAACTCTGGAAGGCGAAGCTGGCCGAGCAAGGCGATACGCCTTGGGGCACGACCCGTCAACCTCCGAGTGATGCAATGATCGAAAAGTTCATTCAGACCAACCAGGTCGGGCTTCCGCAGCGTTTCCGGGTGCCGCAGCCATCAATACGCGTCAACGACGGCGAAAGCGTGCGGCTAGCAGGACGCGACTGGTTTGCGGTGCATACTCCCGGCCATACTCACGATCATCTGTGCCTATGGGATCCTGCTGAGGGGGTGCTGTTGTCAGGTGATCATGTGCTGCCGACTATCACACCGCACATTGCGGGTTCGAACGATCTCAGCGATCCACTTGCAGCTTTCTTTGAGTCGCTGCAACGAGTCGGCGGTTTCGACGGGGTGAAAGTGTGTCTGCCTGCTCATGGGCATCCCTTCAGCGATCTGCGAACCCGCACCGATGCCATCCGTGAGCATCACTGCGAACGCCTCGACAAGTTGCGCGCCGCGGCTGATGCCCTAGGCGACGCTCCAGTAGAGGCATACATGCAAGAACTGTTTGCGCAACGGTCTTGGGGGTATATGGCTGCCAGCGAAACGTTCGCTCATTTGGAGCACTTACACAAAATTGGTACCCTAGACAGCAGCCGTAACAGCGATGGCCTGTTGCATTACCGGCCTAAGCCTTCCCAACAACTTGAGTCAAGCCCTGCCGCCTGAGCATCGCAGCGCTGACACGCCGTCTGCCTCTGATCCCGAGGCAGCAACCCGCAAGTTGCTGTCAACAATCAGCGCACGCGTTGTTGCTGGGGTCGCATTGGTTGTTGCAGCCACTCTGATCGCTTTAGTGGCCGGATCGGTGCTAGAGATCGGAGACTCTGACCAAGATGAGAGCTATCTGAACGTTTCGGAACTGAGCTTCGACAGCCTTGTTGTCACATACGACAATGACAGCTCGGCCAGTTCAATCAGCCCAGACAACCCAGACATTCCAGACAGCCCAGACATTCCAGACAACCCAGAAAACGTCAGCAACGCCAGCAGCTCAGGTTTCGTTGATCGCAAGCTTGGCGAATACGGCGGCAAGCCGCTCGTCGTGAATTTTTTCGCTTCGTGGTGCCCGCCTTGCGTTCGAGAGATGCCTGAGTTTCAGCGAGTGTTCGAGAAACTCAACGGGCGTGTGGCTTTTTTGGGGTTATCGCAAGATCGCACCGCGCAAGACGCTCTGGACTTGGTAGCGGCTACTGGCGTAACCTATGACGTGGGCTGGGACCTTGACCTTGAGATTTATCAGGCAACCGAAAGCATCGCCATGCCTACCACTGCATTCGTTTCGCCCGAAGGCGACTTGCTCGACACTTTCGCCGGGCTGCTCAACGAAGAGGCTCTGAACGAGCGAATCCGCAGCTTGTTCAACATTGCAATCGAAAGCTGACACGAAATGGACTGGGCATCACTGAGTTACCCGTTTTCGTTGGGGTTGGTAGCAGCGTTCAACCCTTGCGGCTTTGCTTTGCTGCCAGCCTACCTCGGCTATTTCATTGGCGCGGAAGGTGCCACCAAGCCGTCATCAGGCGGACAATCGCTGCGGGCGATGTTTCGGGCGATGGCAGTGGCGTTGACGCTCACAGCGGGGTTCGTTGTCGTGTTCGGGGCTTTTGGTGCCTTGTTTGAAACGGTGCTCAACCAGGGCGCTGTGCTTGAGAACATCGGCTATATCACCATCGTCATTGGTGTGATCATGGCAGCACTGGGCTTGTGGATGCTGGCAGGCAAGACCATCAACCTGCGCTTGCCGAAGCTCAATCTGGGCGGCGATAGCCGAGGCCTGAGATCGGTGTTCATGTTCGGAGTTAGCTATGCAGTGGTATCGCTTTCATGCACCATCGGCCTGTTCATTGCTGCGGTGGCGACTAGCTTCTCAGCCGACGGAATAGCTGATGGTGCTGGTAACTTCATCGCCTACGGCCTTGGCATGGGCGCGGTGATCACGTTTCTTACGATGTCTCTGGCGTTGGCTCGCAACAGTGTCGTGCAAGCAATGCGCAAAGTGTTCCGCTGGATCAATCCGATCTCGGGCCTAGTGCTACTCGCTTCTGGTGTCTACTTGGTTAACTATGGCTGGTGGGAACTCCAGATCATTGATGATCCCAGAGCCCACAACGCGCTAGTCGACAGATTCACCGAGTTTCAAAGCGCCGTCACCAACTGGATCGACTCAGTTGGCAGTGAGCGTCTGGGGGTGGTGTGTACCTTGGGTGTGCTGGGCACTCTCGTGTTCGGCTGGCGTCAAGGTGCTACCAACGTGCTGGCACGCCGACTGGTGACAGCCGCTTACGCACTGGTTTATTTAGTGGTGGAGTTCGTCTTCAATCAGGGCGAGTTCGTGCTGTTGCCAGTGTTGCGTTTCGCTGCTGGCTGGCCGCAGCGTTGGGGCCGATGGTTCACCGAGCCGCTTCGGTTCGGGGTGCTGCTGGAGGTCGTGTTAGTGGCCTTGGTGTTGTGGATCATTTCACGCATGCTTCTCAGAATCCGTCGGCAACCTAGTTCTAGTCCCACAGCCGAAAACGTGACATCAAGCTAAGGAGCGAGACGCTCCAGTCGCCATCTGGCTTTGGCCTCGTTGGCTGAATCCTCGAGCACGAAGCGCAGCCGGTCATGCAAGCGGTTACGGCGGCCTTGCCAGAACTCAACCAGTTGAGGGCGCACCAAGTAGCCGCCCCAATGCTGGGGCCGTGGTACGTCAACACCTTCATAGCTGGCCTCTGTCTGCGAGACAAGACGATCTAGTTCGCTGCGGTTACTGATCGGCTGTGATTGCGGGGAGGCGCAGGCAGCGATCTGCGAACCGCGAGGTCTTGACGCGAAATAAGCATCGCTTTCGGCGTTGGGCAGATGCTCCGCTGAGCCCACCACACGTACTTGGCGCTCCAGCGGATGCCACAGAAAGCACAGCGCAGCGCGGCCGTTGAGTTCTAGGTCTGAGCCTTTAGCTGAGCGACGGTTGGTGTAAAACACGAAACCGCGTGCGTCGAAGCCTTTGAGCAGCACCGCCCGCGCTGATGGCCAGCCATCAGCATCAACGGTTGCCACTATGCAAGCGTTGGCATCGTAAGGCTCAGTCGCCACCCACGCCTTGAACCATGCCTCGAACTGCAGCATCGGATCATTAGCCACATCGGCTTCGCTGAGCCCCACCTCGGAATAGTGCTCACGCATTTGAGCCAGATCCATGAGCTTGCGGCTGCGGCTCAGCTAGCTGTGATCGACGTGATGCCGCCCATGTAAGGCAGCAGCGCTTCGGGGATTGTTATCGAGCCGTCGGGTTGACGGTAGGTTTCCACCAAAGCCACCCACACTCGAGGCACCGCCAGTCCCGAACCGTTGAGGCTGTGAAGCATTTGCGTGCGTCCATCAGATGCCCGACGGTATCGGACGTTGGCTCGACGAGCCTGATAGTCGCGACACCAAGAGATGCTCGACACCTCCAGCCAACGATCCACACCCGGTGCATAAACCTCAATATCAAAGGTTCGTGCCGAGGCGGCACCCAGATCAGCGCTACACAGATCCAGCACCCGATAAGCCAGCCCTAGGTCTGCGATGGCACTCTCAGCTCTGTGCAGAATCTCATGGTGCATGTCCTGAGCCTGTTCAGGCGTGCAGAACCCGTAGAGCTCCACCTTGTCGAACTCGTGCAGCCGTAACAGCCCGCGAGTGTCACGGCCAGCTGATCCCGCCTCCCGCCGAAAGCAAGACGTGTGACTCATGAGCCTCATCGGCAAGTTGTCTTCATCGACGATCTCACCCGCCAAAAGCGAAGTCAGCGGCACTTCTGCGGTTGGTATAGCCCACAGCCCATCACGCTCGAGCAGGTAGGCATCATCAGAGAATTTCGGTAGATGACCAGTGCTGGTCATGGTCTCGGTGCGTACCAGAGTTGGCGGACGGATCTCTTCATAGAGGTCACGGTTGCGATCCAGCCCGTAGTCAATAAGCGCTCGCACCAGCCGTGCGCCAAGGCCGCGATACATAGCGAACATCGCGCCCGACATGCGCACCGCTCTCTGCAGATCAAGAATGCCCAGTACAGCACCGATGTCGGTGTGCTCGCTTCTTTGATGATCGCCGTAAGAGTCTGGGTCATATCCAACGGTGCGCAAAGTCACGTTGTCGCTTGGCCCAGATCCGTTAGGGCAGTCGTCGGCAACCATGTTGGGCACATACAACAAGATGCGGCGAATCCATTCCGCAAGCTGCTCGGCTTCGGTGGAGAGCTCGTCGATGCGTTCGGTGAGTTCACGGCTGCGGGCTCGCAGCTCTTCGGCTTCATCGGCTCGGTCTTGACGGAACAGTGCCCCTACCGACGCTGAGATCTTCTTGACCTCGGCCCGGAGTTCGTCGGCTTCGCTAACCAAACGACGCTGACGCTCATCATGGGTGATCACCTCGTCAAGCGGTGCGGTGGGCTCGCCGCGGCGAGCAACCGCGGCTTTGACTTTTTCGGGTTCGGCTCGAAGCAGCCGCAGGTCAAGCACGACAGTGACGGTACCGCGTCAAAGCGCAAGCGACGTAACTCTTAGCCCGCTGCCCACAGATCGCAGAGGTTTGCGTAATCCACAGTTTTGCACAACTGTGGATTATCTGGCACACTAACGAACAGACCCCGAAGTGTTAGTGACAGCGTTGACGGCTACGGCTGCACCTGTCTAAGCCAACTCACCGGGCTCAGCCTCGCTCGTAGTCAGCGACGGAACGGACGTTTTTATGACCATCACAAGCAAACATCAACGCAAACCGAAGTATCAACCCAACGACAGGGAACGACTAGTTCTTGATCAGGTTGAGAACCCGCGTTACGACCGCCAGATCATCAACGGGCTCGACCCGTTCATCAACGCCACGGCACCAGAGGAAATGCAAGGCTTCTACTCGGCTGACGAACTCAAAGAGCTGCAACAGCTGGCTGCTACCGAGCGTGATGTAGAGGCGAGAATGCCGGTCAAGATCACACGCCATTACTTCGAGATGGCTCGCAGCAGTCGTGCCTTACAGCGACTCGTCAAGGCATCGCCTGCTGAAACCGCCAACCTTGATGGCGACGAAGACCCGTCAGGACAACTCGACTACAGCCCGGTTGAGGGTCTGCTGCACAAATACGAGATGGCTTTGCTGTATGTAATCTCCACCTGCTCAGCACACTGCCGATTCTGTTATCGCGAAGAACTCATCGCCCGCAAAGATGTCGCCCACACAGACGGAACCGTCAAAAAGAAAGGCTTGGCGCAACTTGGCGAGGTGACCGACTACGTCAGAGCCCACAACGCCGCAGTCGCAGCCAACGACGGCAAACATCCTGAGACTGGTCGGCCCAAGCTGCGCGAGGTCTTGCTCTCGGGCGGTGATCCGATGGTGTTGCCCAACTCCAAGCTGGCGGGCTGGCTGACAGCCTTAGCTGAGGCTGACGTTGAGGTGATCAGGATCGGCACTAAAGAACTCGCCTTCTATCCCCAGCGATTTGACACGTCGCTGCTGTCGATGCTTGATCGTTTCCATGAGATCTACCCAGATGTGGCGCTGCGTTTCATGGTGCATTTCAATCATCCTGATGAGCTTCTTGATACCGATACCGACGGCAACTACATCGCTGGCGAGAATGGTCGGTTGAAATGGAATCACAGCGTGGCACAAGCCGTGGAGCAGATCACCGCAAGAGGCTGGATCAGCGTCGAGAACCAGTCGCCGATCATTCGTGGCGTCAATGACGACCCCGATGCCTTGAGGATCCTGCAGCGAACCCTGAAATCCGCTGGCATCGAGAACCACTACTTCTTCGGCGGGCGCAACATTGTGGCCTACAAGGCGTTCAATGTGCCTGTTGAAACTGCCTGGCAGATCCTCAACGAGTCACAACAGGGTCTTTCGGGAGTGGAAGCCCACGCCCGGTTGGCTCTGGTGCATTTCAAAGGCAAAACCGAGGTCGCGACGGTCACCGACGAACCGATCCCTGGCGTGGCTGGCACTGAGAACGGTGTAGTGGTTTTCAAGGTGCTGCGCAGTCCCCAAGATGCCAGCAGCCGAGGCCTCACAGCGATCGTGGGACGCAACCCCGAGGCTTTGTGGTTCGACGACTATGACGACAGAGTGATCATTGATGAGGCTGGATTGTTTAACTTCAAACGGCCACAGCGTGTGCCGATCCCTGTCAGCACCGAGACATCGCAGGTGTCTCACCAAGCGTTAAGCCAGCAAAGCGCGGGTTCCAATCGTGCCAAAGCTCGCCTCACAACGGCGCAGCGCAAGCGCTACGAGGAACTCCACAAACACCGAACCGCATCCACAAGCCACAATTCCCCCGGTTGAGGGTCTGCCTACTAGCCCACGACGCGCCCAAGCGACCGAGGGTTCGCCCACTAACTGAAGGAGCCGCTCTGGTGTTGGGGGCTAAGCCGTTTTGAGGTTGACTACTAAACGCGGGGCTCAGCAGGTGGCGGGCCTAGGCGTTCGAATTCGGCTGCCACATCGGCTGTGGTGAGGGTGTCGTCTTTGAAGCGGCGTCGGCGTTCGGCGGCATCGGTTTGGCGTTGCGCAGCCGAAAAGCGAAAGAACTTGATGGCGATGAGCGTCCACAGATAGAGGCCTCCCAGCACTTTCATCACTGCGCCCGCTGCTTGCTGGTCGGCCGTCACAGAAATGCCCCACAGCCGCTGGGCGTGGTCATAAATCGGGTAAACCGAGCCTTCAGCGAAAGTAAGCCATCCGGCGGGCACAGTAGGCACGATCGACATGGCAAACAGGTAGAGCATCTTTACAGGCTCAGAGAGTTGCATCTCTTTGATCGGTGAAACCACCGGCGTCCACATCGCCAAAGCACTGGCAAACATCAGCAGGTGCATTGAGTAGTGGAAGGCACCGTTTCGCACCGACAGATCCACCAGAGCGCTCCAATGCATCAACCCTTGCAAGGCGTTGAAGATCACTCCAGCTGCTACAGGATGCGTCATCCGGCGGATTATGCGAGCCGCTCGTGACCCTTCCATCAGAATCAGTCGAGCCAACCATTCAGGCACGGCCATCACCATCAACGGCGGCACCACGAAACTGATCAGCAGATGCTGCAACATATGCACCGAATACAGGTAGTCCTCAGCGATGTCATGCATGGGCCAATCGGCTGATATCCACAACAGCAGCACTCCAACAACAAAACACAGCCGCTGTCGGCGTGTGACTACGGCACCGGCTGGTGCCGCTACGGGCGCTACCACACGCACTACGTAGTAGCCGAGACCGACGATAGCGGCGATCATCAGCCACACCTCTGGATGGAACTGGAATTGCCAAGCGTCAGCGACGGCCAACATGCGACAGAAACCCTTTTGTAGAGGCAGCTAACTCGGTTGCTGCAGGCTTTTAGGCGAAAAACTCAAAGACTGTCAACGTCGCTACATAGACGCCCACAGCAAGCAGCAGCCCTGTGGTGAACATCCGACCGAACAGTTTGCTGTCGAAACGCAGATGCATGAACCAGGTAGCCACCAGATAAAACTTGACGATCATCATAAAGATCAACGACGGCACCAGCGCCACACCCCAGTCGAGCACCGACTCAAAGTAGGTGAACACTTCCAGCGCCGTGATCACTGCAAGCGCCAAAGCGATCTTGACGTAAGCCCAATCTGAGGGATGGGCGTGGTCTTCGCTCGGGGCATCTGATTCGTGCGAAGCTGTCGCTGCGTGCTCGTCGACGTTGCCGGTGTTTGCTGCGGTTGGGGTGGTTGTGTCGCTCATTTTGTGGTGACCTTGCTCAAGGATGATGATTCGACGAGGTCAGTTGACGGGGATCAGATAGATGACGGTGAAGATAAAGATCCACACGATGTCAACGAAATGCCAGTAAAGGCCGACGATCTCTACGGTCTCAGAGTTGCGTTGGTTAAGGTTCCCATTGACGGATCTTATGAACAGCGACATCAGCATGACGATGCCTATGGCCACATGCACTCCGTGGAAACCGGTCAGCGTGAAGAATGCGCTGCTAGCTGGACTGGTGGTAAATCCCACGCCCTCACGCACGAAAGCCGTGAATTCGTAAACTTGGCCGCCGAGGAACACCGCTCCGAGCAATGCTGTAGCCAAGAGCCAGGCACGGCCAGCCTCTGCTTCGCCGCGATTCACGGCCGACAGAGCCAGCACCATCGTGAGCGAACTCATCAACAGCACAAAAGAACTCACCGATGTGAACGGAATGTCGAACACGTCCGCAGGGAGCGTGCGTCCGTTGCCGCGAGTGGAATAAAGCAGATATGTGGAGATCAACCCGCCGAACAGCAGGCATTCCGAACCGAGGAACACCCACATGGCGAGCTTGGTGTTTGACAGACCTGTGGAAGTTGCGTGCGAGGCGTGACCATGATCTTCGCCGTGGTTATCGGCATCAACCGTCGACGTAGTCACTGAACCGGCTGTCGCTGTTTCGGCGCTCATGGTGTCGCCTCATTTGAGTCGCTGTTGTCGACAGCGCGGTCGTTGGAGCCGTCGTCGTGATCGTCGTGATCGTCGTGATCGTCGTGGGCGGCGTCGGGATCATCAACCGGTTCTAAAGCCCATGAATACAGCGAACCGATTGTCACCAGCGCACCAATCAGCGCAAACCAGAGATTGAAGATCAAGCCATAGCCGATCAGTGGCAGCCCCAAAGCCACAGACAACGGCCAGAAAGACGGCGAAGGCAGATGCACTCCTGTGGCCTCACCGGTCTGAGCAGCCTCTTGCGCTGTGGCTACTTGCACCACTTTGCCAGTGGAGTCTTCACCGTATTTGGTGTGCCACCAGTCGTCACGGCTGCGGATCTGCGGCACTGTGTCGAAGTTGTGTACCGGCACTGGTGAAGGCACCGACCATTCCAGACTTCGGGCATCCCAGGGATCTGGGCCCGGTGGCGGCAGATAGGGAGCATCTCGCCTGGACTTGAAAACATTCCACAGGAACAATGCCGTGGCTGCCGCTATCAAAAACGAGCCGATCGTGGCGGTCAAGTTCCAGAACTCAAAGCCGTAACCGCGGGCGTAGCTGTCAATGCGACGTGACATTCCTTGCAAACCAAGAATGTGCATCGGGCCGAAGGTCAAGTTGAAGCCCACCAGCGTCAACCAGAAATGCCAGTTGCCCACTCGTTCGCTGAGGAAATGCCCCCAGATCTTGGGCCACCAGAAATAGAGACCAGCGAACAGTCCGAGCACACCACCACCAAAGATCACATAATGGAAATGCGCCACGATGTAGTAAGTGTCGGTTTGTTGAGTGTTGGCTGGTGCCACCGAATGGGTCACCCCCGACAATCCCCCGATAGTGAACATCGCCACTGTTGCCACCGCGAACTTCATAGCCACTGTGAACCTGATCTTGCCACCCCACATCGTGGCCAGCCAGTTGAGCACTTTCACTCCTGTAGGCACCGCAATGAACATGGTCGACAAAGAGAACGCCGCTACAGATATGGGTCCCATCCCCGACACGAACATGTGGTGAGCCCACACACCCCAGCCCATGAAACCGATAGCGATGCCTGAGAACACCATGAACTCATAACCGAACAAAGGCTTGCGGCTAAAAGTGGGGATCACTTCGGATACCACCCCGAAGGCGGGCAAAACGATGATATAAACCTCGGGATGCCCAAAAATCCAGAAGAGATGTTGCCACAGCAGCGGATCGGCACCGGCATCAACGTTGAAGAACTGAGCATCAAAAACCCGGTCGAACATCAACAAGAACAGCGCCACGGTGATCACCGGAAGAGCGAACAGCAATAGGAACTGTGTTATTAGCAGCATCCAAGTGAATATCGGCATACGCATCAAGGTCATGCCGGGAGCACGCATGTTGAGACAGGTGACGATCAGGTTGACCGCCGACACTAAAGAGGCAAGCCCCAAGATTTGCAGTCCGATGGCGTAGAAGTCCACGCCATGGCTCGGCGAGAAAGCCACTCCGCTGTTGGGCGCATAGCAGAACCAGCCGCAATCTGCCCCTCCGCCGGCCACAATCCAAGACGTGTTCAAGAAGATCGCGCCTGATAGCCACACCCAAAAAGACAAAGCATTGAGTCGCGGGAAAGCCACATCGCGTGCGCCGATTTGCAAAGGAATGAAGTAGTTCGCGAATGCTGCAGCGAGAGGCATGATGAACAAAAACACCATGGTGACGCCGTGCATGGTGTAAACCTGGTTGTAGACATCGGCGCTGAGCACAGATCCGTCGGGCACAGCCAACTGCAGGCGGATCAGCAGAGCTTGGACGCCTCCCACCAAGAAAAAGAACATGGCAGAAACGCCGTAGAGGATCCCGATGCGTTTGTGGTCAACGGTGCTGAGCCAGTCGCGCCAGCCGCGCCCACCTTGCGGGCGCGTGAACACGCCGAGAGGTTTCTCGGCGTAACTGACGGTGTCGGCGGTGCCGAGTTCTAGCGGCTGCTTTTCAACTATTGCCATTTCAGTCCACCTGGGTTGCTTCGATTATCCACCCAGCAGGTTTGGCACCAAGACCTGCAAGGTAGGCCACCAACTGGTCGATCTGTGCTTCGTTGAGATCGAGATTAGGCATACCTCGATACTGCTCGCCAGGCACTATGTAGTTGGCCTTGAGTTCGCTCGGGTTGCGTAGCCAGGCCTCCAAAACGGTGCGGTTTAGTGAACCGTCAGCGTTGTAACTGTTGAAGATCCCGCCAGCGAAAGTGCTGCGGTTGGCGAAGTGAGTGAGGTTCGGAGCAGCACCTGATGCCTGATCGGCGCGCTCAAAGACATCGTCGTTGAGCCCTTCGACCACATGACAAGAAGTGCATATCCCTGCGAAGACTTCCTGCCCAGCGAGCGCTTCAGGGTCGACAGGTTCGACTGCGTCAAGGCTGGTGTTGTTCACCCAAGCTTGGAAATCGGCAGGATCAAGCGCCACGGTTTGCATTCTCATGCGTGAGTGCGACAAGCCGCAGAACTCGGTGCATTGCCCGAAATACAAGCCTGGACTTGATGCTTGGATTTTCCACGGCGAGAAGCGGTTGGGGACGGCGTCTCGTTTGCCGTTGAGTGCCGGTATCCAAAACGAATGGATCACGTCACGTGAGGTGACGATCAGTTCGATCTCTTCACCGGTGGGGATGATCATCTGTCCAGAGGTGACAATGTCAGCCGGTGGCAGCGTCTTGGCATCTCCATGGGCCCGTAGTTCAGCAAGGTCAACCTGATCTGAGAAGTAGTAGCGGAACTCCCACCACCATTGGTTGCCGACCACCACGACTGTGGGTTCCCAGTCGACGCTGCGCCCGTCGATTTCAACGGCCATCGTGTTGTCTTCGGTGGCGTTGACGGTGGGAAGCGACCAGAGCATCAAAGCAGCTACTGCCGCCATAGTCAGAAAGAACCCGACAGTCCAGCCGACTTCTAGAGGAACGTGGCCGTGAGTTTGTGAGGGCCATTCGTCGTCGGTGTCGTAGTTTTTGACTCGGTTGCGCCAGATCAGATAGATCATGGCGATGCTGATACCTACTAACACCACAGCAGCAATCCAAAACACCGGCAGCACCCCGCGGTTGTGCAGTTCTTCGGAGATGGGGCCTTGAGGAGCGAAAGTGTCGAGTTCGGCATCGGATGCACAGCCTGCGGCGATTAACACCCCCATAGCAGTGAGCAGCAATCCGCCGCTGCGTCGCAGTGCCGCGACGGGCTTCACAATCCTGCCGGTCGTCACGACAGTCCTGTTCGGCTTAGCCGTTTCAGCCAAAATTTTCTCCTTCGCTCGGCTCGCTAGAAGATTCATACGATTCTTCATTGTGGTCATCGCTGTGATGATGCTCAAAGTCCCGTTCACCAGCAACCGCAGCCAGCACCCCTCCAAGCAACAGTCCTAGCGCCGCTACTGCACCCAGCACACGCACCAGACGACGGCTTTGACCAGGTCGAGCCACATAAAGCCATGCGCCTGCAAGGATCAGCGCCGATACCACGCCAGCAACCGTCACTGCTTGCAGTTGTGACACATTCAACAAGATCCGTGACGCTGCTATCACCACCACACCGATAGCCAAAGCGCCAAAGATTGGTATCTCCAAAGGTGCCATGATGCGGTTGCGTAGTGCGCGGTTGGCCTCTGTGTCGCCGGTGGCACGATCAGCCCAAGCGTCAATAGTCCACTCAATCAGTGACAACACAACAAGTGCTAGTCCCAGAATGAACACCAGCGGATGTAGCACCAGTCCCAGCACAGCAGCACCAACCCCGAATGAGGCCGACACCGGCCAAAAACTGGCGGTGACTGTGGAGTCGGTTGGCACTTCCGCCAAGTTCTGCAAGCGGGCTTGGGCGTCAGCGTCGGCATCGCGGTAAGAAACCAACACCACACTGATCATCAACGACGCAGTCGCCAACGCCAGCAGCAGGCCGTAGCCGATGTGATCGCCCACTGCGCCCTTCCAGCCCAGCGACAACGGCCCGACAGAGTCGCCACCGGTGGAGTATCCGTAGATGAGCGCAGCCACAACGAACGCGCCGAAAAGCCCGAAGAAGAGTTTGAAGCCGGTGGTGAACATCGTTGTGAAGATCCGCTACTTATTGATGAACACGACGTACCAGACAATGAAGTAGCACAGCACGCACATGTGCCAGTAGATCGCAGCGGCTTGCACCGTATGCGCTAGGTCGCGCCCCGGTGATCCCATCAAGGCACGGATGGTTGTGACGGTGAACATCGCCAAACCTGCGAGCAGCATGGCGATGAACGAACCTGTCACCACATAGAAGAGCAGTTGTGCGACACCGTCGTCAATAGCGAAGGCTGTGTCGGCGTAGACGAACCAGAACTGATTGATTACCGCTGCACCGAACAGCAAGGTGACCGCCAACGCAATGAAGCCATGCGGGCGATCTTCAGTGCGTGCCGCTTGCACCGCCCATTGTACCGTCACCATTGACAGCACTAGTGTCATCATCATCATCCCAGCAGGGCCTAGCTCCACGCTGCCTTCGGGGAACCATTCCTGGCCCGTAGCCCGAGCGTGCTGACGCTGCTGCACATAGATCACTACCAAGCCAGCAAAAGCTATAAAGGCGGCACCGGTGGCTAGCAGTGATCCAACAGCGACGGTACGCGGTCGCGTTGCGACTGGTGCGGGCAGAGCTGTGGTTCTCATGCTGTGCTGGCTTGCAGTGTGGCTTCAGCTGCTTCCCTGACCCGCATTGCCTGAGCCACTGCGGCCACTATGGCGGCGATTCCTAAGGCGAATGTCACAGATCCCACGAAGTTCAAAACGTTAAGCAACACGCTTCCGTCCAATGCCAAGGCCATAATGTCAGATTCTTCAGATATGAAGCCGGAGACCAAATCGGACAGCACCAGCAGTCCGCCTCCTGCTCCTACTAGCAGCACGCTAGCGCCGCTGGCTCGTTTCGATACTGATGCATCGAATAACTCACTTGACCAGTGAACCATCGAAACAACGGCTGCTATGAACACCGCCGTGACTACGCCATGGAATACTGCCCAAGTGGCGGAGCTTTCCAGCAGATCAAGAGGCTCAATCACTCGCAACGCTCCCACCACGGTTGCAGCCCCCAGAACAAGTAAAGCTGCCGCAGCACCGATCATGCGTGTGTCAATCAACTGCTGCGGCTTCAGCGGGTTTTGTGTTGCTTGCATACCCAACGCGCCTATCAGGGCTGCGACCGGCACAACCGCGGCAAGACCAAACGCCACGTAGACCAGCCCGTCGCGCAGATCTTGAGGAGCTGTGAAATAGTCTTGCGACCAGCCGCCGACAGCCAGCAATGCGAATATGCCCACTATTGCGGCGATGGCCTCGGGACGGCCAAAACGGGTGCCGAGCACTGCGCTGACAGCTTCGGCAGCGATGCCCAGCACTGGTACTGCCATGAGATACACGGCTGGCTGCTCAAACAGCCAGTCAAGCTGTAGCCAGATGTCAGGGCTTTCGGCTCGCCCGAAAGCAATCGCCGCACGGCCACGCAAATCCGCATACACCACAACAATGTTGGCGATAGCGATCGGCAGAGTAAAAAGCCATACTGCCGATGCCACAAGCATCGACCAAGCAAAAGGCGGCACATCCAAGAGGCTGGTTTCGGCGTCTCGCAGAGCGATTACTGTCGCCGCCAGCGACAGTGTGCCCATGAGCAGAGCCACGATCACTAGACCGGTGCCGAGCAGGGTCAACGCCATGGCATCGCCCTCGTTGCGAGTCACTCCGTCTAGTGCGCCCCAACCACCCCCGGCGAGCACTGACACCACCATGATTACAGAGCCGATCAGCCAAGACCAAAACGCTGCCAAAGCAGCCCGAGGAAAGGCCAGGTTCGCTGCTCCCACCTGTCGCGGCACTACAACCATGGCCACACCCAACAGCAGCGGCAGCAGCACCAGCAGCATCAGCGACACTCGATACAGAGTCCACATGCGGAAGTAGGCGTTGAGACCCGCAAAGACTTCGGCGGGTTCGACAGCGTCGCTGCGACCGAAGGCGACAAGCGCTCCGATGACCGCAGCGAACATCGCCCAGAGCAGCGAAACCATCACGAACAATCGGCCGATGGCAGATCCGTCGCTGGTGACGAACGGCTGAGCCAGTGTCTGTGTCTCAGAGCCTGGTGTTGAGGTAGTTACGGCTGTTGCAGCGGACGCGACCTGAGGGTCTGCTGTGGCCGATTCGGTCAGCGTCATCGTGAAGCGATGCTACACAATGAGCACATCAGCCGCGACCGCGCCGAACAAAATCATGACATAAACGTTGGACCAGCCGAACAGCCGCAGCGACCGTGTGGGTTCGGGATTGCGCATTACATCAACGGCCAGACCAATGAAGCCAGCCCCCGCAACACTCGCCGCCAGCAAATAAACAATGCCCATGTCGGCAACCGGCACCAGCAGCAACGATAACGCCACCAGCACCACCGTGTAGGCCACGATGCGATGAGCGGTGGCTTTGAGACTCATCACCGCTGGCAGCATGGGCACATCAGCAGCCTGATAGTCGCTGCGGTAGCGGATCGCCAGCGCCCAGAAGTGCGGCGGTGTCCAATAGAAGATCACTGCGAACAGCACCAGCGGCGGCCAATCAAGAGAGCCTGTGACCGCGGCCCAGCCCACCAATGTCGGCATTGCGCCAGCGGCACCACCGATCACAATGTTGCGTACCGAAGTGCGTTTCAGCCACAGCGAATACACGAATACATAGAAGGCGGCCGCAGCAGTGGCTAGTGTCGCAGCCAGCAGGTTCGCGAAGGCCCAAAGCCACACGAACGACACCGCTATCAGCGCCGACGCGAACACCGCCGCCTCAACGGGTCTCACCGTACCGGTTACCAAAGGTCGATTGCGGGTGCGGTGCATCAACTTGTCAATGTCACGATCGATGTACATGTTCAAGGCGTTAGCACCGCCAGCCGACATAGCACCGCCTATCACGGTGGCTGCGATGAGCCACAACGACGGCAGGCCGCCTTGCGCCAGGATCATTGACGGAACGGTGGTGACCAGCAGCAGTTCAACGATTCGAGGCTTTGTCAAAGCGACGAAAGCTGCGGCTCGGGCACGGCGTGGTGAGCGCATCGTTGCGGTCACGGTTTCGGTCACGGTTGCAGGCTAGAAGATCGCGCCGCTCATCTGACCAGCGACACGATCTAGAACTATCAAATACCGCCGCGCTGCTGGGGGCGCTTGAGACGCAGCGGGCTCTACCATCGAAGTGTGACCCCGACTGCTTATACCCGGCTCACTCGGTTTGCTCTTTGGGCACTTGCAGCGATCGTCGTGACTGGAGTTTCGGTGCGACTCACTGGATCGGGACTGGGATGCGAGGACTGGCCCACCTGTTCGGAAGACCGTTTTGTAGCGGATCTTGAGTTCCATGCTCTGGTTGAGTTCGTGAATCGACTCTTCACCGGTGTCGTGGCTGTTGCTGTGATCGCAGCCGTGCTGGGCTCTTGGTGGAGACGACCGCGCCGCACCGATCTGGTGTGGTTATCGCTGGGGTTGGTGGTTGGCGTGCTTGCCCAGGTCGGGCTAGGGGCTTTGTTGGTTTTGTCAGAGCTTGATCCTCGTTTCACGATGGGGCACTTCTTGTTGTCGATGGTGCTGCTGTGGAATGCGGCTGTGCTTGACGTGCAAGCTCGAGACCTTGACAACCCAGTCGGTACCGCACACAGACGCAAAGCCAGCGCAAATACAAATACCATGACCCAGATAGCTCTATGGGCTGTGGTGATCGTCGCTACAGCGTTGTTGTTCAGCGGCACTCTGGTCACTGGCGCGGGCCCACACGCCGGTGACAGTCGGGCCGAGCGGTTGCCACTGCTGGTGCGTGAAGTGGCACGAATCCACAGCATCATCGCGATTGCTTTGCTGGCTCTGGTGATCTGGGCTTATTGGCGGCTTCGGGTATCTGGATCAACTAAACAAGTCCGCATGCGAAGGATCGCAGAACTGTTAATCGTGCAGGGTGCCATTGGCTATGCACAGTATTTTCTAGGTGTACCAGTGCTTCTTGTAGGGATTCATGTTACTCTGGCATCGATCACTTGGATTCAGATAATCAAGGTGGCCTACGAGCCAGCAACGCCCAGCGGGGCAGCCTTGAGCCGCGGCTTCACAAACAACAGACCGGGTGGCTACAGACCCACGGATAGCGAAGCTCTGCTTGGATCGCAGCCATGACCAAACTTGATTTCGCTGTGCTGGGTTCGGCCTCTCCGGTCACCGCTCCTGTGAAAGACCCGGTTGACGAAACCAGCCGGCGACCTGATCTGCCTTGGAAAGTGATCGTTCTTGATGACCCGGTGAACTTGATGTCATATGTGGTCTACGTGTTTCGCAAGCTGTTCGGATATTCCGCAGCGAAAGCGCATCGGCTGATGATGCAAGTTCACACCGAAGGCAAAGCAGTGGTGGCATCGGGGCCTCGAGAAAAAGCTGAGTTCGATGTCTACCGTCTCCACGAACACGGCCTTTGGGCTGTGCTCGAACAGGACTAAACGCAGCGCAATGGCGATGGCACGACGCAAGTTCCGCTCTGGACCCGACGGCATCACCGCGAACTTCAATAGCGAGGAACGCTCCAGTTTGGCGACAGTGCTTCAACATTTCAGAGATTTGCTTGTCGAAGGCAACGATGCTTCTATGCTGCGTTTTCAGCCGCCTGTGCATATTCAAAACGAGCACGCTTCTGAAGAGTTTTGGGAGATGGCCGCAGTGCCTTTGCTGAGACATCGCTTAGAGGCCATTGATGTTGTTGAGGCCGGTCTGGAAGGGGTTGCCCTTGACGACGAGGCGGTTTCTGCCTGGTTGCAGACTCTCAACAGCTTGCGCCTGTATTTGGGCAACACTCTAGAAGTGGGCACGGCATCGTTTGATCCAGCGGCTCTTGACGATGAACGACACGACGTGGCTCGCTACATGCTTTATGAATGGCTCGGCGGGATACTTGACCAGCTTGTGGAGACCGCAGCCGAGACTCTCCCATCCGGCGACAGCGATGGACGGCCTTGATAACCACGTCTGCTAATGTGAGGATCTTGTGAACAGTTTGCTCCAATGGTTCAGCCAGCTGGTAACTGCTCGGCCAAAAGTCACGCTGATCGTTCTGGCATTCCTCACCGTTGTGATGGTCGCAGGAATAGGGCAGCGCGAGCCATCCATTGACGGCACCACAGTGGGCCTGGTACCGGTAGACCACCCGGTACGCCTCGCGATCGAAGAACTTGATGAGTTGTTCGACGAGAGCGACGCTGCTTTAACCACGGTGTTGTTTCGCGGTCAGGCGGGTCTGCCTGAAGGTCTCGCCGAACTTGAGGTGCGCTCACCCGAAGCGTTCGCTCAGATGGATGCCCTCACCGACGCGATCCTGGCGGATCAGGAGCTGGCGCGGCTGTTGGCGCGGACCGATCCGATCATCTCGCCGTCCCTAGTGGCCGCAGGCATCAACAGCGTGGCAGCGACTTCTGAGGATCTCGGATCAAGCAACAACCTCGACCAGATAGAAGCCGTGCTTGACTCTCTGACTGGTATCGACGAAAGCGGTACTCCTGTTGCGGTTGTCATAGTTCGCTTGAACAACACAGACGAAGAAGTAGTCCAATCCGCCGAGCGGAAAATCGACGATCTGGCTGCCTTTTCTGAGGGGCCGTTGCGTGTCAGCAGCGTGTCGTTGACAGTGATCGAAGACGAATACCGACGTGCCACTGAAGAAGGCGTAGCACCGCTGATCGGGCTGGCGTTGCTGTTGATTGCGGGTTTGATTCTGCTGTTCATGCGCACCGGCACGGATCTGATGCTGACCGTTGTGGGTCTAGTCCTTTCGTTGATCTGGGTGCTGGGTGTGGAGGGATGGCTCGGGCCCAGCGGTTTGAGTTTTATCGGCCCGCCGAGTGCGGTCTCGGCCTCGGTGCCGATCATCCTGATCAGCCTCACGGTCGACTACTCAATACAGATCTTGTCGCACTATCGCGAGAAGCGAGTTGAAGGCGAACCGGTGCTAGAAGCGGTTCGGAACGGTTTGAGTACGGTCGGTGTTCCGATCGCGTTGGCGGCACTCACCACCATGGGCAGTTTCTTGTCGATCCTGTTTTCGCCTGTTGATCCGATCGGCGACTTCGGTGTGGTCACAGCGCTGGGTGTGGGGCTGAGTTTTCTGATAATGATGTCGCTGATTCCAGCTGGACGAACCATCATCGACCAACGACGCGAAGCTCGCGGCACGCTCAAGGAACCGCGGCTTGTCTCGGGCGCGCTGCCAGGCATTGAAAGAGCTGCGGAAGTGGTCGGCACCGCAGTATCACGTCGGCCAGCACCGTATCTGATCGTCGTGCTGGCGATCACGGCTCTGTTCGGTTTCTCGGCTGCGGGACTGGAATCCGGGTTCGCGATCCGCGATATTCTGCCTCGCGACGGCAGTGTCACCAAAGATCTTGAGACCCTTGATGCAGCGGTGGGCGGATCCACCGAACAGGCTCGAATACTCATAAAAGCCGAGGCGACCGAGGCCCGCACACTGCTGAACATTCGAGACTTGACCAACTCTTTCGCTGATGAGCAGCAGCGGCCTCAGAGTGCGGTTGGGCCTCTGGAACCCACTTACGTCGACCTAGTCGCGGATGCGCCAGCGGAAGTGCAACTCAACCCGGCGCTGATGCAAGACCTGCTCAACAACATCGAAATCGCCAATCCCGACCTGAGAAGCATCCTAGTCAACAACCCAGACGGCGAGGATGCTATCTTGCTGCGATTTTCTTCACTCAACGACGACCCGACCAACGCTGTGCTTCAGCAAGAAATAGAGGAACTCTGGGACGGCGACGACGGTGCCATCACGGTCACCTCCGAAAGCGTCTTGGCTTCAGCGATAAACGAACTGATCACCGACGGGCAGACCGAATCAATATCCACCACAGTCCTTGTGGCTACCACCATCCTTGCGATCTTCTTCTGGGCGACGCTGCGCCGTCCGATGTTGTCCGTGCTGGCAGTGGGTCCGATCGTGCTGGTTCTGATCTGGGTGATGGGCACGATGGCGCTTCTAGGGATTTCCTACTCGCTGCTGACTGCCAACATCGTTGCACTGTCGGTCGGTATCGGCGTGGACTACACGATTCACATAATACATCGCTACCGAGAAGAGTTCGCACGAGTGCGCAAACCTGAGACTGCTGCCATTCGGGCGCTTTCCGCTAGCGGCTCAGCGCTGCTGGCCTCGGCGATGACAACAGCGTTCGGTTTCGGTGTGCTGATTTTGGCACCGCTTGACGGTTTTCGGCAGTTCGGCATCGTTGCGGCGATATCGATCGGCTATTCACTGCTTGTGGCGGTGTTGGTAGTACCGCCCGCTATGACGATCTGGGGTGCCTACGAGAACATGCGCTTGCGTTCAACGGTGCAGCGACTCTGGGATGATATTGACGTGGCCGCCGATGAGATCTATCAACGCAACGAGCAAACCCGCTAGGGCTTGGTTAATTCGTGGCGACGCGCGACGAAGCGGGCTTTGATTTTCTTTTTCACTGCCAAGCCCGGCACGGGCAACATATTCATCTTGAGTTCGGATTTCTTGTTGACTAGTTGCATTTCAAAGTAATGCGACAACATCAGGGTGTTCATTACTAATTGCAGAGAAACTATACGCTGACCAAGACAGCTATGAGTACCGAGCCCAAACGGGGAATATCCGGTGCCGAGATGTTCTTTACGCGGAGGCTTGTACCTGTCAATGTCAAACTTCATTGGCTCTGGGAATTGATCGTTTAGATAGTGAGTAACTGTTGTCAGGACCCAAACTCGATCTCCTACCGATATTTGATGTCCACCGATAAAGCAGCTATTTATCGCATGGCGGAATGATGAGAATATCGTGGGATACATGCGCAAAGTTTCAGTGACCACCCGTTGAGTTGTATCAGTTGCTGGGCCGGTGAAAGCTTCAAAATCAACCTTGCCGTCTTTACCGAATACTGCATCAGCCTCGGCGGTGACTTGCTGATAAACTTCAGGATGCGACAGCATTGAGTACATTACGGTCGACATCTGCTGCCCAAGGTATATGGAATTTATTAAGGCGGTAACAACCGCTAAGCTCATGTTGGCCTGGGGCATCAGTTGGCGGTCGTTGGTGTTAAAGCTCAACAGATCGTCAGTGTAATCTCTGGAGCAACCGGCTCGTTGAGCAGCTGTGTGACCAGCCAAGACCTGATCCACAAGCTCATTAAGGCGTTTCGTTCGACGTCGCATCGCAGGAGTTTTAAGCATGAAGTTGGGGAAGTAGCCAGCAATATGCGTTATCATAATTCGTTTTATAAGTTTACCCAAATCATCAAAGCTGTCCTGAGTGTCAGTATTCAACAGCAACGGCGACATCTGCGAGTTACATACCCGATGTCCAAGTTCTATTAACGGAACCTCACTGCCGATTTCCAGGTTGGAGATATAGTCGCGACCATAATTGAGCATTTCATCAGATCGTTCCACGAGTCTAGTGCGCGAAAAAGATGGTTGAAAAGACTTGCGAGACTTGAAGTGATCGGCACCATCAAGCGAGGACACAAATCCCCTTGCACCTAAAGCTTCCTCAAAATTATCAAGATAATGCCGTGATGACAGGTACAGTCGACCGTAGCGGTGAACCCACGCATTGACTTCGGGACCGGCTACGCAGGTAAAATCCTGCTGAAATGGCTGCCTGAGCTTGAAGACAGGGCCGTATTTGTTGTAAAGCTCAGTGAAGAACGCCGGAATATTACCATTGCGAGCGTTTGAGCTGCGGATCATGTCAATCAGCTTCACCGTGGGAATCTGCTTGGAGAGCGAGGAGGAGATCGACGGTGCCGCGGCGATGTTCTCGCGAACTGCTTCGGCAATGGCGCGCCCGATCAGGTCCATCTTGCAGATGTCAGCCACCCTCTGCTCAGTTGCTTCGTCAAGCTCGAAGATGAAATGCATCACATCGCAAACATCAATGAGGCAGATGATGATCACATCCACAGGCGACGGGATCTCGTCGGTGAAGATAGCTCTGCTGATGCGAGTCTTGACGAACTCCGTGCTGATTGGATCAACATCACTTACCTGGCCTTGGGCACCTTTAGCGGATACGTCTGCTTCACCCCAGACGATCTTCGCTAGCGACCAGAAGTCCCCGTCGTGATGCCGCAGAATGTTCATCTCAGTCAAACGCTCAAGAGTCGCATCAATAATCGGCTCAGCCCGCGGCAAAAGTTTCTCAATCCAATACTGAGCGTTGTACTGGCCGGTTGAAGCTCCGATCTTCTCAAGCAGAGGATCCAGCGTCGGGTCACCAGTCGGTGTGCCATCCACGAAGATCAACGAGTTGGTATCGGTATCGATGCGGCCCCGCAGCGACAGTTCAGCCAGAGCACCGCCAACAACGGCGCAGTTGAGATTCCAGCCCGGCACCTGGCGGAAATAGCCGGACTCCTCATTAAGAAGGCTCAACACCAGCTCATCAATCAGCGTCAAGGGACTGTTGTGATCGGCGCTTACAGTTGCAACTTCGCGATCAATAACCGTCATCACGAATCCTTTCGTCTTTGCTGTCGCCAGCATTTCAGCCTAGCTTGGTGCCCGACAGTGTAGCGCTAACCGGCGATACCGCTATCTAGCGCAGGCCGCTATTTCTCAAGCTGGCGCAGCCTCGCACAGCGCTGTGGGCGCTGTCATGCCTGAGCAAGTCGGATGTCGCCGTATGCTCGACGAGTGCCTGCTGGCCCGCAGATCACGCTGGAGGACCTGAAGCCCGACGTTCAGGTGATCGGCATCCACTTCGACGGGCCGGTGACGGTTGTACGGGCGCAATGGCACGGCTCACAAGCAGTGACTCTCACGTATCGCTGCGAAGACGGCACCGTGCAAGAGCAGATGATCTTCCGAGACGACGAGCCGAACCTCAACGTTCTGACACCATCGCAACAGCGGTTCAGCTTCCGCGGCGACGGGCGGCTCTTTCGGCTTGCTGCGGAGGCGCGACGTATCCGTTTGGCTCATCTGTTTGACCCATATCTGGCTTTGTCATCAAGTCAGGTAAGACCGCTTCCTCATCAGATTGAGGCTGTCTACGGCTCATTGCTGCCTCGACGGCCGCTGCGTTTCCTGCTCGCTGATGATCCTGGTGCTGGCAAGACGATCATGGCTGGTCTCTACATCAAAGAGATGATGATCCGCGGCGCGTTGGAACGCTGCCTAGTGGTCGCGCCGGGCAGCTTGAGCGTCCAATGGCAAGAGGAACTGCAAGACAAGTTCGGTTTGACCTTCGAGATCGTCACAAAGCAAGACCTTGACAGCATCAACACCGTGAACTTGTTCGAGCGCAAACCGCTACTAATAGCCCGCATTGACCAGCTCGCTCGCCGCCAAGAACAGCTGGGTCCGGCGTTGCGGCAGGCCGAGTGGGATCTGGTGGTGGTTGATGAAGCCCACCGGATGGCCGCGCATTTCTGGGGTGACGAGATCCGCAAGACGATGCGCTATCAACTCGGCGAAACGCTTGGTGCCTCAGCAGAGCATTTGCTGCTGATGACGGCGACACCGCATAACGGCAAAGAAGAGGACTTTCAGCTGTTTTGTGCCTTGCTTGACAGCGATCAGTTCGCTGGACGTTTCCGCGACGGGGTGAACGTTGCTGACCGGTCGTCGTTGATGCGTCGCATGGTGAAGGAGCGTCTGCTGACGTTCGAAGGGAGACCGCTGTTCCCAGAACGTCGTTCGGTGACGGCCGTCTATGAACTCTCTCCCGATGAGATGATCCTTTACGGCGAGGTCTCTGAGTATGTGCGAGATCAAATGAACGCCGCTGATCGGCTGCGCGATGCTGGCGACGGACGGCGCGGCAACACTGTCGGCTTCGCGTTGACCATCCTGCAGCGCCGTCTGGCATCATCTCCCGAAGCGATTTACCAGTCACTGCGGCGTCGCAGGCAGCGTCTTGAGCAGCGAGTCGCTGACGAACTTCGCTCGGCGCGTGCGGCGCTTAGAGGGCTGACAGGCCAACAAGAACGCTTGTCTCGTTTGCTGCAAGCCGACCCGGCCGAAATACGGGCCTCTTCGGGCGAGCAAGACGAAAACCCAAATAATCAGAACCCTCTCGCGGGTTTAGACATGGACACCTACGACGAACTCGACTCTGAGGAGCAAGCCGAGATCGATGCCGAGGTGGTTGACGCAGCCACAGCTGCCGAGACGATCTCAGAGTTGGAGAGCGAGATCGTCACGCTCAAACGACTCCAGAAAATGGCTTTCGATCTGCGTAAAGCGGGAACTGACACCAAATGGCAGCAGCTTTCTGACACATTGTCTGATGCCCCCGAGATGCATACGCCAGCCGGAGACCGTCGCAAACTGATCGTTTTCACCGAGCATCGCGACACTCTCAACTATCTAGTTGACCGGTTACGCACTTTTTTCGGCAGCCACGATGCAGTAGTGCATATCTCTGGTAGCACTCGCAGAGACGACCGCCGGACGGTGCAGCACCGCTTCACTCAGGATCCGGGCGTGCTGGTGCTGGTTGCCACCGACGCAGCTGGCGAAGGCATCAACTTGCAGCAGGCGCACTTGGTGGTGAACTACGACCTGCCTTGGAACCCGAACCGCATTGAGCAGCGCTTCGGGCGGGTTCATCGCATAGGCCAAACTGAGGTCTGCCACATGTGGAATCTGGTGGCCGACAACACTCGCGAGGCTCAGGTGTATCTAAGGCTTCTTGAAAAGATTGAAGAAATGTGCAAAGCCTTCGACGGTCAGGTCTATGACGTTGTCGGTGAGGTGCTTTCAGGTCGCGAACTCCGGCAGCTACTGCTTGATGCCATTCGCTACGGAGACCGTCCCGAGGTGCGCCGCCGCCTTGATCAGGTCATCGACACTGACGTGCCCGAACGGGTGACTGCTGCTATCAAAGACCCTGTGCTAGCGGCTGACACCATCGGCTACTCCGAGGTGGACCGCATCCGACGCGACATGGACGAAGCTGCGCTGCGACGTATTCAGCCTCACTACATTCAAGCTTTTTTTGATGCCGCTTTCACACAACTGGAAGGACGACTGCGGGAGCGGGAGCCGGGCCGCTATCAGATTGACCGGGTGCCGCTAGTGGTACGCAACCGAAGCCGCGCGATAGGTAGAGGCACCGGCCCGCCACTACTTGATCGCTACTCTCGGATCACTTTCGACAAAGACCTCACCGAGGTTAAAGGCTCACCTGACGCGGATCTGGTGGCCCCAGGCCACCGGCTGCTTGACACTGTGGTTGATCTCACGTTTGAGCATCATGGCCATCACATCACCTCAGGCGTGATTTTGGCCGACGACTCCGACGACGGAACCGAAGCTCGGGTGATGGTGATGCTGGAGCACGAAGTGGTCGACGCAAGACCTACCCGAAGCACGTCGCACACAACTGTCAGTCGCCGCTTCGAGTTTGTGGAGATCACTCGACACGGTGACGCATCTAGTTCTTCGCATGCCCGCTACCTCGACTACCGCCCGTTGGCAGAGCACGAGCAGGAAGCCGCCGAAGCGCTCCTTGATGACGGCTGGCTGAAGCGTGACCTGACTAGGCAAAGCTTGGACTATGCCATTGAGGTGTCGGTTCCTGACCATCTCGCCGAGGTGAGAGCCCGCACGCTGCGTCGAGTGTCCACCACCCGCAAAGTGGTGCATGAACGCTTGACCACCGAGATCAACCATTGGGATAATCGGGCTGCACAACTCCAACTTGATGTGGAAGCGGGTGCCACGCCTCGCATGAACGTTGACAGTGCCCGTCGCCGAGCCGAGGAATACGCTCGTCGTTTGAAACTCCGGCTCGCCGAGCTAGATCGAGAGAGCAAATTGAAAGCATTGCCGCCCCGTGTGGTTGGTGGCGCGTTGGTGCTGCCCGCTGGCCTGCTGAGTCGCCTGCGCGGTGAGAGACCCGAGATCGACAACGCTGCCGACACCTTGTCGAAGCGCGAAGTTGAACGGCGTGCCATTAGTGCTGTGATTCGCTGCGAAGGCGAAGCGGGCTGGCTGACAGAAGACCTCAACGAGACGCAACCAAACCATCCCGGTTACGACATTCTCTCAACACGCCGCGACAGCAGCAACAGCACCGTGTTGCAGTATCGCTATATCGAAGTCAAGGGTCGGGTCAGCGGTGCCGACGTGGTTACGGTATCTCGCAACGAGATCCTCACCAGCCTTAACGAGCCCGACCGCTGGCTGCTAGCCCTAGTTGAAGTGCGTCCAACCGGCGGTGAAGAAGTCCGTTATCTGCACCGCCCCTTCGAGGATGCCAGCCGTGACTTCCTCTTCGACACGACCAGTGTCAACTTCGATTGGGATGCCCTGTGGGCCCGTGGACTACACCCGCAAGACTGCACCTAACCAGCGATGAGGTTGGCAGCAAGTCCGCAGGTCGCGTAACGTTGAGATGCATGAACGAACAGTTGAGTTCTCGCAGCACTTTCTTGTTTGCGCGTCCTCAAGCGCTTCACGGTGGCACCCGTCTGTTTGACTTCTTCGGCACCTACGAAAACTACAACACTTCACCGCCACCACAAGAAGCTAATTTGCTCGCAGTGTTTTAGGACTGGCTCGCCGTTGAGGACGACACAAAGAAGGTACTGGCCTCCCACAAGCTGCTTCCGTCGAATGAGTTCACTGGACTCCGAAGGCCAACTTCCTGACCATCAGCATCACAACGCTGAAGCCGACGATTAATACCACGGTTAGTTGCGCTGAAGGAGTCAATCGGGGCAACCGATGACAGAACGTAAGAAGCTCATAGAGGTGGCGTTGCCGCTTGATGCGATCAACGCCGCAGCAGCTAGAGAGAAGTCAATCTTCTTCGGTCATCCCTCTGCGCTGCACCTGTGGTGGTCACGCAAACCCCTTGCGGCGTGTCGGGCGGTGCTCTTAGCGCAGTTGCTGGACGATCCCTCAGCATACCCAGAAATTTTTTCTACCGAAACTGAGCAGCGCCGCGAGCGTGAGCGTCTGTTTGAGCTCATCAAAAACTATGCGAAATGGGAGACCTCTGGCAAGGAGGAGTTCTTAACGCCGCTACGCCACGAGATCATGCGATCCTGCGACGGCGAAACTCCGACCGTGCTTGACCCTTTCGCAGGTGGAGGAGCTATCCCGCTTGAAGCGCAACGTCTCGGCCTCACAGCTCAAGCTTCGGATCTGAATCCGGTGGCTGTGCTCATCAACAAGGCTTTGATCGAAATTCCGCCAAGGTTCGCTGGACTTAAGCCGATACATCCCGAAGCCGAAATGAGAACCAGATGGCAGGGCGCAGAAGGACTGGCCGAGGATGTTCGCCGCTACGGGCGCTGGATGCGTGAGCGCGCTTTCGAGCGAATCGGTCATCTCTACCCCAAAGCAGAGTTACCTGTTGAACACGGTGGCATGTCGGCCAGCGTCATTGCCTGGATTTGGACTCGCACCATTGCTTGCGCCAACCCAGCTTGCGGTATTGAGATGCCTCTGACGGGCTCGTGGCGACTCTCAACCAAGACGGGACGAGAGGCCTGGGTTCAGCCAACAACTCAGGATGTCTCGGGATCACGATGTGTCACATTTGAGGTGCGCCAAAGCAACGAAGAACCGCCGGATCCTCCTAAGTTCGGAAAGGCCAAGTTCCGCTGCACAAGCTGCGGCGAAACTACGCCCGACAACTACGTCAAAGCTGAAGCTCAAGCTGGCCGTATGAGTGCCAAGATGATGGCGGTTGTTGCCGCGGGCGACCGAAAGCGGGTCTATCTGGATGCTGATGAGCTTCAAGTGCAGGCATCCCAGGCAGCGCCACCACTGGACGCACCCTCGGCAGATATGGCTCACGACCCGCGTGCCATCATACCGCCGAACTGGGGCATGCAGAAATGGACTGATCTCTTCACCGCCCGGCAACTGACAGCGGTGAGCGTGTTTTGTGACCTTGTCGCCGAAGCACGAGCGGTGATCCTTGAGGAGGCACAGGCCGCAGGACTTGATGACGACGAGGTGCCTTTGAGAGATGCAGGTGCCGGAGCGCGCGCCTACGCCGAAGCAGTTTCGGTGTACTTGGCTTTCGCAGTGTCAAAGTGTGCCGACTACTGGTCCACAATATGCGTCTGGGACAGGAAGGGTGAGAAGATGGGGCATACCTTTCCGCAGCAGACCTTGCAGATGAGTTGGGATTTTGCGGAGGCTAACCCGTTCAGTTCTTCCACTGGCAACTGGCAATCAATGCTGAACCGAGTAGCCGAGAGCCTGTCACGCCTGCCCGCTGAGATGCCTGGCATTGTTACTACATGCGATGCCAGTGACGTGGAGGCATCCTCGGCGGTGCTGTCGACCGATCCGCCGTATTACGACAACATCGGATACTCCGACCTTTCGGACTTCTTCTACATCTGGTTGAGGCGCTCGCTCCGCGACGTGTTCCCAGACGTTTGTTCCACACTGCTCGCTCCTAAATCACAGGAGTTGATAGCAGTGCCGCATCGCCACGATGGAGACAAGACTGCCGCAAACGCTCACTTCGAGCACGGTCTTAAGTCAGTCTTCACAGCGTTACGGCAAGGTGCTAATAGGCGTTTCCCAATGGCCGTCTACTATGCCTTCAAACAGTCTGAGAGTTCTGCCGAAGGCACTGCCTCGACCGGCTGGTCAACGATGCTCGAAGGTCTCATAGCCGCAGGATGGATGGTTACCGCCACTCAGCCGCTACGCACGGAACGCTCCAGCCGTGTCCGCTCTTTGGACAGCAACGCTTTGGCATCATCGATCGTGCTCGCCTGTAGGCCTCGACCTGAGAGCGCAAGTATCATCGACCGGCGGGGACTGCTATCAGAGTTGCGCAACGAGATGCCTCAACCAATCCGAGAGTTGCAGGCCTCAGCTGTTGCACCGGTCGACCTGCGGCAAGCAGCAATCGGGCCCGGCATGGCGGTTTTCTCGAAGTACTCAAGGGTTGTTGAGGCCGACGGGACTCCCATGCGGGTGCATACCGCTCTGGGACTGATCAACCAAGTGCTTGAATCTCTTCTAGGCGAAGCCGATGCCGACCTAGATCCCGAGACTCGCTGGGCGGTTGCCTGGTTTTCGCAACACTTCGAAGACGAAGGCCCCTACGGCATCGCAGAACAACTCGCAGTGTCCATGAACGTGGCGGTCGAATCCCTAGCAAAGTCTGGGATCATCACAGCGGGGGGAGGCAAGGTACGTCTGCTTCCAAGTGCCGAGATGGCTGCTGACTGGGAACCCCGAGAAGGCGACACTACGTCGATCTGGAAGGGCACTCAGCATTTGGTGCGCCGACTCGAAGAGGGTGAGGCCGCCACAGGAGCATTACTGGCTCAACTTGATATGCGAGCCGATGCTTGCAGAGCGCTCGCTTACCGTCTCTACACCATCTGTGAGAAGGCTCAGCCTCACCTCGCTGGGCCGTATAACGCTCTGGCTGCCTCTTGGCCTGAGATTCGCCGCCATTCGACTCAAACAGAACAACCGCTCCAAGCGACAGAAGCCCCTCTCTTCAGCTCATGACTCGCCGGTGTCAGTGGATAGATGTAGCGTGTAGTCAGACCACATTTCAAAAAGGATCACCACTAATGACTTACGAACTGCCTTTCATTCCCGAGGCACGAAAAGACGACGAGACCCTGCAAGACCGCGTCGCCCGAGCCCGCAAAGCCCGCGAAGATGCCGCCGCGCGAGTAGCAGAGCGCTACGCCAACATTAAGCCCGACGAGCGCAGATGGCGAACCCGAGAGCCGCTGATAATACCGTCGGAGCCTCTGCGTGTCCTCTGAGACTCATACTTCCAAGCTTGAAACTCCCACCCAAAGTCCTCTTTTCCGCGCCGTTGAGTCAGACCGCTATGGCCGTCAGGCAGGCATACGAAACTATGAGGAGTTCACCGGACGCTCATTGATTGTTTTCTATGGCAAGATCAACCACAGCGTCATAACTCCATTCGCCGATGCTGTTGGAGATGTTGGGCAGGGTCAACCTCTTGACCTAATGCTTACATCGCCAGGTGGCGATGCTGAGACGGCTGTCAGACTTGCGAGAATGTGTCACGCAGAGCGTCAGGACTTCCGGGTCATAGTTCCCGACACGGCCGCATCGGCGGCGACGCTGCTTGCGCTGGCCGCTGAATCCGTCGTGATGAGCAACTCGTCAGCCCTCGGTCCGATAGATCCCCAAGTGCCAATGGCGACAAGGCGCACCTACATTCCTGCAAAGGACATCTTGGAAATCGTTGACGACCTAGAGACTCGTACTACTACCAATCCAGAAGCATTTGAGCTTTACGCTGCTTTGTTGGCTGATATTGACGCTGTGGTCTATCAGATTGCTAAGGCTGCTATTGGCGAACGACGGAACTGGTGCCTGAAGTGCTGAGTTTGCGTCAAAATCCTCCCTCACTAGAGGAAACCGCCAAAATCGCAAGGGGTCTACAGAGCAGCCATGCGATGCATTCGGCAGCTATAGGCTACGAGCAAGCCAAGTCTCTGGGAATACCGGCTGCATACTTGTCACCTCAGTCGCCAGAATGGGATGCCTTATGGCGACTCCACACCCTCTACATCGTTTTGCTGGGATTGCGCTTCGAGGAGGCTCTAATTGAAGGGCGCAGAGTCTCATTTCGTTTTTTGCCGGACGCTCTCTAACTTTCGCTACGACACGAATTTCTGGCGATGGCTGAGGTTAGTAATCGGGCTCGGGTGGGGGATGCGTTTGATCTGTTGGCGCAATGCTTGAAACCGTTCGTGTCAAAGCACATGACAAGAACAGTCAGCCGTGGACAGGACTGGGCTGAAGTTTTTGCAGCCAGTGCTAGGCCACCCATTGGCGACTACTCCACTGACGATCCGGTCTTTCTGCTGCGGGTGATCGGCGACTGCTGGCGCGACACTTTTGATCGTCAACTGCCGCGAGGTACCCGCAATCTGGTCTTCACACTGCGCGACAAGCGCAACGAATGGGCGCACAACCGCCAGATCAAACTCCACGATGCCCTTTACACACTCAGTGGCATTGTCACACTCGTCGAAGCGGTGGACTCCGCAGCCGCCGAACCGGTGCGTGCCATGCTCGACGATTTGCGTCTCACGCATTTCGAGCGTTCAAGCAGCAGCGACCGCTCACCGACCCTCAACGTCTTTGATGCTCCCAGGGCCGGGCTTAAACCATGGCGCGAGGTGATCCATCCTCACCCCGATGTCCATTCGTCGGATTTCGGGGCCGCCGCTTTCGCTGCCGACCTTGAGATGGTGCGGCGCGGTGAAGGTGCTGTCGAGTACGCCGATCCCAAGCTCTTCTTTGAACGCAGCTATCTGACAGCCGGGCTACGCGACCTTCTAACCCTCGCGGTCGAGCGGGTTGCCGGTCAAGGCGGACAGCCTGTGATTAGCTGTCAAACCAACTTCGGTGGCGGCAAAACGCACAGCCTTATCGCCCTCTATCACCTTCTATCGGGGATCCCGGTAACGGATCTTCCCGAAGAAGTGGCGGCCCTAGTGCGCGACGCTGGCGTGAACGAACTACCGAAGGTCAACCGTGCGGTGATAGTAGGCAACCGCTTCGGCGCAGGCGAGACACACCCCAAAACCAACGGCATCACGATCAACACGATCTGGGGTGAAATCGCTTGGCAGCTAGGTGGTGCCGATGCCTACGAACTCATTGTTGACAGCGACCGCAATCGTACCAACCCCGGCGATGCCATCCGTGACGTTCTCACCGTGTGCTCCCCGTGCCTAGTGCTCATCGACGAATGGGTCGCTTATGCACGCGAACTTTATGAGAAACCCGACCTGCCAGGCGGCAGCTTCGATTCTCAGTTCAGCTTTGCACAGACCCTTTCAGAGGCGGTCAAAGGCACCCCTGGAGCGATTTTTGTGGTGTCGATCCCCGCCTCCGAGGGCACAGAAACAAGCGAAGAAGCTGCTGCGTCCAGCCTCGAAGTCGGCGGAGTAGCCGGGAGAGAGGCACTAAAACGTCTCACCAACGTGACCAGTCGCCTAGCGGAGACATGGCAGCCCGCTACCGGCGACGAGAGCTATGAGATCGTTCGCAGACGGCTGTTTCAGCCGCTGTCGGAGTCCGCTGTCGGCGACCGTGATAGCACCGCAGAAGCTTTCGGGAAGCTTTACCGGTCGCAGCGCTCGGAGTTCCCTGCAGAATGCTCAGAGATCGCCTACGAGGCACGCATCAAAGCCGCATATCCGATCCATCCCGAGGTTTTTGACCGACTCTACCAAGACTGGTCGGCCATTGACCGCTTCCAGCGCACCCGCGGCGTGCTGCGCCTCATGGCCGCAACCATCGACTCGTTGTTACACAGCGAAGATAGCTCTCCGCTGATTATGCCTTGCTCAATCCCACTAGGAGATCCACGAGTCACCAGCGAACTCGCTGGCAGGCTCCCCGACTACTGGCACCCAGTGATTGATGCAGATGTTGACGGCCACAACTCCTCATCTTTCAAGATCGATCGCGAGACACCTCACCTAGGAGCGCTGCATGCCACTCGGCGGGTGGCTCGCACCATATTCGTCGGTGCTACCCCCAACGTCGGTGCCACGAACCAAGGTTTGGAGGTGCGCCGCGTGCGGCTCGGTTCGACTTTCGCGGGCGACAAATCCGGACCGATCTCCGACGCACTTAACCGGCTGGCAGCCACAGCCCCGCACCTATACGTTGACCGTGACCGTTACTGGTTCGACCGGCGACAAAACGTTACCCGCACCGCCCGCGATGATGCTGAGCGCCTACTTGATGGCGACCGTCACGAAGTCCGTGAAGAAATCGTGCAGCGACTGCGGACCCAGCCTCGCACTAACAGCGAGTTCGCCAGCGTTCACTATGCGCCAGCCAGCGGAGCAGACGTAGCCGACGAAGCCCGCGCTCGTCTAGTCGTTCTCGAACCCGATGCCGCCCATATCGCCAAATCTTCAGAATCACCGGCGCTGGCATTGGCGAGAGAGATTCTCAACATCAGAGGTTCGGGCCCGCGCCAGTATCGCAACATGCTTCTATTCGCAGCAGCGGAGCAACGCGGTACGGAAGCTCTGGAGCAGGCGGTTGCGGAGTATTTGGCATGGTCGGGCATCTGCGAAAGAAGCGAAGAGTTGAACCTGGACGCTCAGCAGAGTCGCCTGGCTAAAGCCCAGCGCAACCGCGCCGATCAATCCGTGGAACTTCGCATGACTGAGGCTTACAAGTTCGTTCTCGTCCCTCGTCAGGATGATCCAAGTGACGAGATCAGTTTCGATGTGGTCACCTTGAACTCAGACGGGTCTCTGGTTGAAAGAGTCAGCCAAAAGATGATCAACGACGGTGCTCTGGCTACGCGTTTCCCGCCAGTGCTTTTGCGCCAACGTCTTGATGGTGTGCTGCAAAGCCGTTGGCGTGACGGTCATGTGCAACTGCTGACACTCTGGGAAGATTTTGCTCGCTACGTCTATCTGCCGCGACTGCAAGATCAGTCGGTCTTGACCGCAACCGTGACTGCGGGGCCGGTCGGGTTCGCCTGGACCGCAGAAGGTTTCGCTGTGGCGACAGACTTCGATGATGCCACCGGCAGATACTTGGGACTAGCAGCGCAGGGAATCTCTCCGAATGCGGTGACTCCGACCTCGCTGGTAGTGCAACCCGATCGTGCGCTGGAACAGATTGAGGCCGAGAAGCCCCAGATCGACAACACCGTTGAACCCGACATCTCCGACGTGGCGAAGCCTGCGCCCGCCGACATTGAGGCACCAGCGACTGCTCGTGTGAAGCTCACCACGTTCCGGGGTTCGGTCAAGCTTGACCCGGCCCGACCCACCAAAGCGTTCACAACGATTAACGCAGAGATTCTCACCCACCTCCTCAACCAGATCGACACTGAGGCCGAAGTGCGACTGGAAGTTGAGATCTACAACGCTGAAGGGTTCTCCGAGCACATCATCAGAACAGTCAACGAGAACACCCGAACCCTTCAATTCGAAGAAGGTAGCGGCTTCTCGCAGAGCTAACCGTCGGGGTAGAGTTCGGGGTCTAGCCTTGAGCTTTGGCATTGCAATCCGCTGCTAGGGAAACGGCTGTTGCCGGTAGACTGGCTGGTTCAGCGGCTAGTGCCAGCAGGCCCCCATCGTCCAGCGGCCTAGGACGCCGGCCTTTCACGCCGGAAACACGGGTTCAAATCCCGTTGGGGGTGCAAATTTGCATATCCGCTGGGCCGGGATACCCAGCCCTACAGTATGCTCTCAATCTGACATCAGTATTGGACCCAACCGATGGCAACAATCAACGTGCGGCAACTTGATGACGAAGTCGTTAACCGCCTAAAGCTCCGTGCCTCGTCGCATAGTCGCTCCCTTGAAGGTGAAGTGCGACACATTCTCGAATGTGTCGCCGACGACGACATGGCGGCAAAGCGCGCCAGGTTCTTGGAGGCTTCACGCCGACTGCGGGAAAAGACCAAAGGTCGCAAGCACACCCCGGCGGAAGTGCTGATCCGCGCAGACCGCGACCGCGGCCACCGCGATGACTTCTGATGCGCCTAGTTGTCGACGCGAGTGTGGCAGTTAAGTGGTTGGTCGCCGAAGAAAATACCGACATTGCCGACCATCTGGCCGCACACGAGCAGGAGCTTCACGCGCCGCGCCTGATGGCTTCCGAGACTGCCAATGCTCTTTGGCGCAAGGCGCTAATGGGTCAGATTGAGCGCACCGAAGCCAGCACCGCCATGAGGCTTCTTACCGACATGCCGGTGAACTGGAACGACGATGAGGCCGTCGGCGCAGACGCTGTTCGTTTGGCGTTGGCCCTCGACCACCCGGTTTACGACTGCGTATATCTCGCGCTCGCTCACCGTATCGGCGGAGTAGTAGTGACAGCAGACCGTCGATTCAAGACAGCAGTGGCATCGACTGAGCACAGCGGATCAGTTCTGACACTGGCCGATTACACACAAACGCAATGAGCAATACAAAGATTTCGATCTGAAGGCGTATCAAATCAGAGTTGGGGGGTGCGAGCAGTCCAGCGGTTCGCTAACGTTTCAAGATCCGCACGCTCGTCGTGCGCTAGGTCCTGTAGATCAGTCTGGAGTGATCGCCACCCTGTCAAGGTGGAGGCCGCGGGTTCAAATCCCGTCAGGACCGCGTTGCTGGCCCGCTAGGGCTGTCAACTACCCGGTCGGGTAGCTCAGTTGGCAGAGCGTCCGCCTGAAAAGCGGAAGGTCCGCGGATCGACGCCGCGCCCGACCACAACGCAACGAGACCAGCAGCGCTGCGCCTCGCATCCCTAGCCGCGGCATCCCATCCCTGCCGCGGTGATGACTTGCTTAGACTGCCGCCATGACCTGTGACACGCCGGACACGTCCGCCGACCCAGACGCAGCAGGCGCGCCGCTCACGACTGCCAAACCGCCGCCAGCGCAAGAACCGGATGCCAGCAACCCGATCCACAACGCTTTCTGGACACGGCATCGCAGTGAGATCGAAGTCGACCTCCAAACACTGCGCTCAGAGCCGCTCACTTTCTTCCCCGGCTTCGCTTTCGCTGGGGCGCTAGCGGACATTCACACACCGGGTGCCTGGGTCGTCACGCGTCATGCGACGATCCTTGAGATCTCACGCAAATCTGAGATCTTCTCTTCGGCCCGGGGGGTAACCGTCAACGACCTCACTGTTGAGTTCAACGAGTACTTCAACTCAATCATCACCATGGACGACCCGCGCCATGCCCGGCTGCGGCGGCTCGTATCGGCCGGATTCACGCCCAGGATGCTGGCACAGCTCGACGACTCGATAACCGGCCAAGCCCGGATGATCGTCGACGAAATCTGCGAACGGGGCAGCTGCGACTTCGTCACCGACGTGGCCGCTCGCCTACCGCTGCGAATCGTGTGCGATCTCATGGGCATCCCGGCCTCGTATCACGACTTCGCGTTCGATCGGTCGAACGTGATCCTCGGCGCAGCCGACGAAGAGTACGTCCCCGACCTCGACGGCATCACCGCCATTCTCACCGCGGGCGAGGATTTGACCCGGCTCATGGACGATGTGGCCGACTCCAAAGTCGGCAGCGACGACGAGGACCTGACCAGCGTGCTTGTCAACGCCGAAGTCGACGGCGAGCGACTGACCCGCTCCGAGCTGTCCAGCTTCTTCATCCTGCTGCTGGTGGCTGGAAACGAGACGACTCGCAACTCGATCAGCTGGGCTCTCGTCTACCTCACCGACCATCCCGATCAGCGCCGAATCTGGGCCGCCGACTTCGAGAGCGTCGCCACCACCGCAGTTGAAGAGATCGTGCGTATCGCCAGCCCGGTCACTTACATGCGCCGCACCGCGCTGCGCGACACCACCCTTGAGGGTGTCACGATCAGCGAGGGCGACATGGTGACCATGAACTACCTGAGCGCCAACCGCGACGAGTCAGTGTTCGATGATCCGCTCGCCTTTAATGTGCGTCGCGACCCGAACCCGCATGTCGGCTTCGGAGGCCCCGGCCCGCATTTCTGCCTAGGGGCGCATTTGGCACGCCGCCAGATCAAGGTGATGTACCGCGAGTTGCTCTCGCGCCTTGGCGACATAGAAGCCGTCGGCGAGCCCGAGCTGCTCTCGTCGGCGTTCATACACGGCATCAAACACCTGCCCGCCGAGTTCACTGCGTCCAAGCCTTTGGGAACAGTCGCCTAAACTCGTTCAGTCCCAGCTTGGTGCCAGCTTGATGTCTAGGTGCTTAGGTGTCTTAGTGTCTAGGTTTTTAATTGGAGCGCAGCGCCTCGCCGGTCTGTTGGTCAAAGATGTGAACGGCGCTGACATCGAAGCCGATACCAACAGTTGCCTTAGGTGGCGGTGCTCCAGCAGGATCGACAGTGGCTACGAAAGCGCTGTCATCGCCAGCGAGGACTTTGACATCAATGTCTAGATGGACTTGTGCCTCTTTGCCGAGGTGCTCAACCAGCGCTACCTCACCCGCGATCAAAGCGTTGGGGCTGTCGGCCTCAACAATCTGGACGTGTTCAGGCCTAGCACCCAACAACACGTCGCCGTTGGGTAAGGCACGATCGGCTTGCGAATCTGCCAGCACACGCCCTCCGACACTCAAGGTACCGCTTTTCGCAGAGGCCTGTAAGAGGTTCATCGTCGGCGCGCCGATGAACCTAGCGACGAAAACGTTGGCTGGCCGCTCGTAAAGTTCGGCCGGGGCTGCCACCTGCTGCACAACACCGCGGTCAAGCACGACCACCCGGTCACCCATCGTCATGGCTTCAGTCTGGTCGTGGGTGACGTAGATGGTGGTCGCGGCTAAGGCTTTCTGAAGACGAGAAATCTCGGCTCGCATCTCCACCCGAAGCTTGGCATCAAGATTTGAAAGCGGCTCGTCCATCAGGAACACCGCAGGATCGCGCACTATGGCTCGACCCATCGCCACCCTCTGTCGCTGGCCGCCAGATAACTCACCGGGACGACGCTCTAAGAACTCCTCAAGCCCTAAGAGTCGGGCCGCTTCAGCCACCTTCGGTCGTCTCTCAGCCTTTGAGGTGCCTCGAATGCGCAACCCGAAGCCGATGTTCTCAGCCACTGTAAGGTGCGGAAACAGCGCATAGTTCTGAAACACCATGGCGATGTTGCGGTCACCGGGGCTGACGCTAGAGATGTCGGCCCTGTCAAGAAGGACGCGCCCCTCAGTGGCAGATTCAAGCCCTGCCACTATCCGCAGCAACGTGGTCTTGCCGCAGCCGCTCGGACCGACAAGAACGATGAACTCGCCCTCGGCTATGTCCAAGCTCACCGTTGACAGCGCCTCGGGGCTGTCAACGTCGAAACGCTTCGATATCGCTTCCAGAGTCACTGATGCCATAGCACCCTCCTAGTCCTACTTCGAGGCTCCAACCGTGAGGCCCTCAATGATTCGACGCGACATCCAGGCATATAGCACCATTAGCGGCAACAACATAATGACGACCGCCGCGAACAGGCCGACCCAGTTTGAGGTGTATCTCATGGCACCATAAGTGTTGAGGAGCCCCACTCCGAGCGTTCTCTTGTCTTCATCGAAGGTGAGCGTCAAAGCCAGCAGAAACTCGTTCCACAGGCCGACAGCCACGATGATCGAAGTTGCGACCATGCCCGGTCTCGCCAAGGGCAGCATCACCGACACGAAAACCCGCACCGGTCCGGCACCCTCCATAGTCGCGGCCTCTTCCAGTTCGGTCGGCAGCGACCTGAAGAAGCCTGTCATCAAGAAGACCGCAAACGGAACTGATACACCTACATAAGCAAGGGTTAGACCGAACAGGCTGTTGGACAGCCCCGTGTCTGAGAGACCAATGAACAGAGGAATGATGATCGAATGCACCGGAACGCTTATCCCGAGCGCGAAAAACGCAGTGAGTGCATTCGCACCCCAGAAGCGGATGCGGCTCAACGCATAAGCAGCCGGAGCTGCCAAAGCCATCGTCACGAAGGTCCCAATTCCTACGGTCAGCAGCGTGTTCAACGATGTGCGAGTTAGGTTGAGCAGGTCCCAGGCATCGCCGAAATTCCCTAAGTTGAGGCTTCTTGGAGGAGCAAAGAGTTCTTGGAACACTGTGTCGTTGCGTTTGAAGGCCGCGACCACAATCCACATAAGAATCGCAAAACTGAACAGCACCCACCACCACACGAAGACATTCCCTGCGACGCGCGTCAACATGCGCCGCGCCTCCATCAACGGCTTGGCTGCAAATCGCCCAGACACTTCAGACATGGTCAGAACTCCACAACTGCTCGTCGCATGATGCGTCGTGTCAGCACGATCAGCACTCCCACGAGAGCCACCATCATGACTGCGATGGCGCTGCCTTGACCTAGTGCGTAGATCGGGCTGCGGTTGCCGAGAGCTACCACATATAAGTGAACTGGTAGTGTCCACGAAGCCACAGAAGGATCGGTGCCTGCACCGCCGAGCGCGTATATGAACTCAAAGGTCTTGATCGCAACTATCACCCACAACACTGCGGCCACACTGAGCACGTCCCACGTCAGCGGGATAGTCACGCGGGTGAGTTTCTGCCGCGGCGAGGCACCCTCAAGATCGGCTGCCTCGTAGTAGTAGGCCGGAATGCGGTCCACTCCGGCCATCAAAATGGTGGTGAACAGACCTGTGTAGATCCATACCAAGCCTGCGACGATGGACGTGAAAATGAGGTCGGGTCCCAGCCACGTTTGGGTAATCGCCGACAATCCAACAGCATCAAGAGACCCGTTCAACAGCCCGTTGCGGGGTGCCAGTAGCACGCCCCAAGCGATAGCCAGCGCCACCGGCGGGACCACGTTTGGAAAGAAGATCACCGCGCGGATGAACCGTTTCGCCCGCATCTCTCGAATCAACATGGTGAACATGAACCCGCAGACGAACACTGCTGCGCCACCAGCCACGAGAACTAAAAGCGTCCGCTCAAAAGAATCCCGGAAGACTTCGTTACGCCACAGTTGCGAGTAGTTGTCGATCCCCACCCACTGGGCTTCGTCGCCGATCCCTTTCCATTTGGTGAAGCTGATCCACAGAGTTCCGATAGCGGGAGCAACGATGATTAGAAGATAGATGGCCAAGGCCGGAGCGATAAAAGCAGCGGCGAGGCGACCGGACTTGCCGCGCAGCGAAATGCGCGGCCAGTCAAGCAGCGGTTTCGTGCTGGCTCCAGCCTTGGCCATCGGTGTAGCGGACTAGTTTCGCTAGCCGCTTTGAGGAACTTTCTGCACTACTGGTTAGCCCAGAATTCTGCGGTGTTGTCCGCGATGCGATCAATGAATTCATCGCCGCTGATCTGTCCGAAGAAGAGTTGGTCGCTTACAGGCAAAAACACCGTCGACCAGTACTCAGGGAAGTCGCCAGGCACTCCGTCATAGGGGCGATGCACCTCGGGATTAGACGCAAAGATCGCAGCCGCGTCCGTGATATCTGGCGGCACGCCGATATCGCTTCTGGGTGTGAGATTCTTGGCGACTAAAGCAATGCCAGCCAAGCGGTCTCGCTGCACTGCGTAAGCAATGAACTGCTTAGCCACCTCGGGATTGGCGGAGGCAGTCGGGATAGCCCAACCGATCTGGTAGAGCTCAGCGGAGTCGTAACCGCTTTCGACGGTTGGGAACGAAAGCATCCGGTATTCGAATTCCGAAGGCGTGTAACTCGAAGTTTCATCGGCCAGCCAAGTCCCGTTGATGTTGAACGTCCCATCACCAGCGGCCCATGCCTGCTGCGAAATCGGCCAATTGCTTCCCTCATAGCCGTCGGCCATAGCCCCCGACTCAACTAGTTCTACCAAGTCAGCGACAGCTTCTTGGATCGGCGCAGAACGCCAGCCTTCACCGGTCGGATCTGATGCCGCGTTGTGGAACGTGCCGGGACCGCCGTGGCGTACCATCAGCCAGTACAGCCAGTAGGCGTTGTAGAAGTTGACGAGCCCATCGTGTTGGACGGAGTTGTCACCAGTGGATGTAGCGACTGTGATGAATTCGTCCCAAGTGGCGGGAGGGTCAATCCCGAACTCGGCTAGACGCGCGCCGTTGTAGTGAATTCCCGAAGAGATGATCTCATAAGGAATCATGTAAGGCTCGCCGTTGATGGCATATACATCAAGGAACTCCGACGGGATTACCTCTCCGACCGTGGCATCCTCACCTGGGATAGACATATCAAGCACATCTGCGAGCGAGATCGTTTCTCCTGTGTTGACCAGCGCTCCGATCCCAGCTTCGCCATCCAGATCGACAAGATCGACCGAATCGCCAGCCGAGACAGCGGCTCTGACAGTCGTGAGCACATCACGTCCTGACCACTGCACATCCACAGTGTGACCGGTGGCCGCCTCAAAGGACTCAATCATTCCTTTCAGCACCAACTGCTGGGACTCGCCTTCACGCCACATCGAAAAATAATTGATCGTCTGCGGATCCGACGAGAGCATCGACATTTCAGCCATTTCAGCCATCTCAGCAGCTTCAGCCGCTGCTGCAGCCGCCTCAGCTCGAGCGGCTTCGGCCTCAGCTGCGGCCGCCTCAGCCTCAGCCTGGGCCTCAGCCAGCGCAGCCTGCGCTGCAGCTTGCTGCTCAGCGCCAGCGGAAGCTGCGGCCGCCTCAGCTTCCGCAAGCTTCTCCGCAGCTTGTGCCGCTTCGGCCTGAGCTTGCTCAGCATCAGCCTCAGCCTGCGCGGCAGCGGCTTGAGCCTCCTCTGCAACAGCCTGCGACGCAGCAGCTTGTGCCTCGGCTTCGGCTCGGGCCGCTTCAGCTTCAGCCGCTGCGTCGACACTCGACTCATCTGACTCGTCGTCGCCGCAAGCACCAGCTACCAGCACTGTTACAGCCAACACGGCCAAAAGTCGCCCGAGCGTCCCGCGTCTGCGCTTCCTCGCCATTCGTGATTTCATGGTTTTGTTTTCCTCTCTCTAGGGACACGTAAAGGGGTTTGCCCTGTACGAACATTGTTAGAAAGCAAAGAAGTCATCTCAGGATTACTGACCTCTCCAAGTGCCTGGGGTTGTCGGGATCGTTGTCGCTCGCTTCAGCTAGGTGCAGACCTAGGCGCTGAACCTCCACCAGCGCAGCCACTGGATCGCAGTCAGGCCAGTGAACGGTCGCACCCGTTGAGGCGACAGCATCTATTAGGGGCTCATCGCGTGCCCCAAATCCCCAAACGAGAGTTTCGGCACCAGCAGCGGAGATCGGGCCGTGCCGGTATTCCATGGCCGGGTACGACTCTGCTCTAGCGTGAGCCATCTCCCGCAATTTGAGGGCTGCCTCGTTCGCAATTCCGTAAGTCCAGCCAGCACCAACGAACACGAAAAGCGACTTTCCGTCTACAACATCTGCGGGCAGTCCAGCAGCCCGTCTAGCCCCGTCATCCAGTGAACGGTGAATCGTGTAGTCAACGCTGGCCAGCAGCACCAAGAGAGCGGTCGTGGCAAAACGAGTCTGCACAACCGACTGCTCATCGGCAAAAGGAATCGCCAGCGTTACATCAACCTCATGGGCAATCGGGCTCTCCTCAGATGCGGTGAGCGCGATCTTCTTGCCAGCGCCCGATGCTTGGGCGACATCAATCACTTCGGTGGTAGTGCCCGACCGGGACAGCGCTATCAGAAAATCCCAGTCGCGTGACGGGGCCAGTGAAGCTGCAAACGCATCAGTCGTGCCGTGACCCGACTGCTCCCTGTAAGAAGCATAAGATTGAGCTATATATAATGAAGTTCCACACCCTATGATGCCTACTCGTGTACCTGATCCAGGTAGTTGACCTGCGATTCTCAGTACATCGGGGTGTGCCCAGATTTCTGGCTGGCTGTCGATTTCTGCACGAGTATTAGTCATTTCGATCACTGTATGAACAGAATCGTTTAATGTCAAGCTCAAACGCTCAATTATTAAAAAATTGGAGCGGGCATGATCTACAGACTCCACCACCGCCATCGACTAGGCATAGGTGCTACGCCAGATGACAGCGCAAGCGCAGCAAACTAAAGCAGATGGCGTGCGTCCACAGACTCCTTGACTTGGCTGCTTTTCGCATAAGGAGACAAGAAATCCGGCTCGCTGAGGCTTACGCTGCGTTTTGCATAGCCCCGACGTGGCCGTAGTGTGACCAATCGTGGACACACAAGAGTGGCCCCGTTACAGCCAGAAAAAGCCTGTTGAGATCATGCCACCAACAAGGGAATCCCGTATATGAAGGGTGTGCGTCAGCGGGCTCTGCAAGCTTTGTTGCGAGAGCACGGGCAGATGACTGTGAGACAACTCGCCGAGAGTCTCAAGGTGAGCGAAGCCACCATACGACGCGATCTCCGCGAGTTGAGCGGCGCTTCTGGGATTGAACGCATGCACGGAGGCGTGACCTTCAGCAACGACAGTGAACCGCCAGTGATCGCACGCCGACGCCAGAACGCTGAGATCAAGATGGCGCTGGCCAGACGAGCCGCTGAGGAGATCTATCTTGGCGCAACAATATTCATCGGCAGTGGCTCCACCATGACCTGCCTTGCCGAATGCCTTCGTGGCGACCTTGAACTGACTGTCATAACTAACGCTCACAACATTGCGTCGGAGCTTGCCGCTACCACAGGCATCAACATAGTGATGACGGGCGGCGCTTTCCGCAAAGGTGAAATGTCGCTGATCGGTCCGATCACTGAGAGCAGTCTCAGGCAGCTTCCTTTTGAAGTTGCGTTCATAAGCGCGCAGGGCCTCTCGGCCGACCTGGGACTGTCCAACGCGTTCGCTCCTGAGGCCACCACTGATCGCGTTGTGGTGGAGTTGGCACCCCGGCTGGTGGTAGTGGCCGAGGCCTACAAACTTGGGCGCGCCGCACCCATCTCTATTGGTGCTGCATCCGCGGTTGATCTGCTAGTCACTGATGCAGAGCCCGAGAACGAAGAACTCCGTCAGCTCCAGTCTCTGGGTGTCTCGGTTGTGCATCCATAGTCAAGTCCCCAAAGTCCCCTTTAGCCACCCGAATTGTTCTATAAGGGGTCAAGCAAGGCACCACAACGCTGTGCTTAAATCACTAGTTCTAAACAGCTACACGCCAACCTCATGGGGGGTGCTCCCAGCGCCGCTACAATTACGGTCGGATATGAGCACAAACGTGCATATGTGTGCAGTACGGAAGCCGTTTTGTATGATGGCATTTGATCATCGCAACAGTTTTGAGCGCGATCTTGATCGAATAGGTGCTCTCTCAAACTCAGCACGACGCGCGGAACTCAAGTTGATGATCTGGCAGTCCGTTCGAGAAACCCTGCCGCGCTTGCCAACCGAGGCCTCAGCTGCGGTACTGGTTGACCACAGCCATGACCGTGTCGTGTCGGAGGCGGTCGCTGCTGGGGTGACCATAGCAATCGCTCTTGAGGCATCTGGACAGCGGGCACTGATACCTGATGCAACACCTGCAGTCCTCAGCCGAGACCTGCGGGCCACTAACGGTGGGCTCGGCAAGGTGTTGATTCGCTGGTTTCCTGACGACGCTGCAAGCGAAAGGCAGCAGCGGCTCGCCGAACTCCGCCAACTTGATCAGCTTGTCTCTGATGCAGGCAGCGATCTGCTGCTTGAATTGCTGGTGCCACCAGCCGACGGTGAGGCCTTGAACCCTTCCGCTAGACAGCGTTGGGAAGAGACCGTGCTGCCCATCCGTCAGCGTGAAGCGGTTGATGAAATCCTTAACTATGGCTTGGCGCCAGCAGTCTGGAAGATCGAAGGCCATCCTGATTCTGATGCTGCCACCGACCTGTCAAACCTTGTTGGATCGGCTCGGCCCGATGCCTCTATTTTGGTGCTCGGTGGAGGCGCGAAGATCGGCGACCTGCGCCGAATCTTCTCTGGTGGTGCTCACATCGGCCGCTTTGCAGGCTTTGCGGTGGGTAGATCCATCTGGTGGCAGCCCGTGGCAGCGTTGTGCTTAGAACAGGTTGACGAATCAAGCGCTCGTCGTGCCATTAGCGACAACTTCTTGGCCGTCTTGGACATATTCAACTCCGCCACTCATGCGACACGCCAGACCAAGCAATACAGCTGATCTGGTGCCGGGAAAACCGTTGTAGGAAGCCCAGAAGCGTGCAGATCGTTGCAATGATGCCGAACGGTCGAGGCGGTTTGTGCCGAGCCCGTATCACTATCACCAACGATCGGATCAACGAGGTGGTCGCTTTCCCTGCGGGTCGTGATGTTGATCACGAAGACATTGACTTATCGCCGCATGTCGTTCTTCCTGGGTTCATTGATCTTCAGCTCAACGGTGCCTTCGGTCATGACATAACAGCCGAGCCCGAGAAGCTATGGACGATCGGAGCGCAGTTGCCGCGCCTAGGCATCACGGCATTTCTTCCCACTGTGATCACTTCAGAAGCGCATCAGCGGCAGGCGGCTTACGCCGCAATCCAGGCACGACCAGACGGCTATAAGGGAGCGGTGCCGCTGGGCCTGCATATTGAGGGGCCCGCACTCTCAGCAGCTCGCGCTGGCACCCATCCCTGTGACCAACTAATCGCTGATGCTGCACCTCTAGCTGACGAACTGACTGCGGTCGCCGAGGCGGTGGCGCTCGTCACCATCGCGCCCGAGACCGTTAACGCGATCCGATCCATCGAAAGAATTGCGTCATCTGGGATAGTTGTGTCATTAGGGCACACCGAGGCCAGCGCATCTCAGACCGTGGAAGCTCTGAAAGCGGGAGCGTCCGCATTCACACATCTCTTCAACGGGATGGGTCCGATACACCATCGAGAACTGGGTGCAGCGGGAACTGCACTGCTGCACCCCAAGGCCTATATCTCTTTGATTGCCGACGGCCACCACCTAGCTAACGACACGATTCTGCTGATCTGGCGACTGGCCGGGCCGGGCCGCATCTGTCTGGTCACCGATGCTGTTGCTGGTATGGGTGCTCAGCCAGGTGTTCACCGCATCGGGGCCGTAGAAATTCGTTGCGAAGATGCGCCTCGCAATGACAACGGAGGCCTTGCTGGAGCGCTGGTGACCATGCCAGAAGCGGCACGCCGACTGCGTGATGTTACTGGTGCTACCTGGGACGAAGTCATGGCAGTGACCTCATCAAATCAGGCGGCTCTGCTTGGCGATGCTGAACGTGGCAGGCTTGATGCCGGTCTTCGGGCGGATCTCGTTGTGGTTGACTCGCAACTGCAACCCGTTGCCACTTTCATCGCGGGTGAACTCGCTTGGTGGCGCGCTGAGACTGCGATCACCTCACAGACGGCCATAAAAGCTCGCCACGGCTCAAGCGCAGGCGGCACAGACCGTCCTCAAGAGCACAGCGCTTTACCTAAGCATCTCAACCCGCCCGAAGCTGTCCGCGACGGCGCTTTGGCCGCAATCGGCGTGGACATAGGCGGAACCTCCTTCAAAGCCGCGATATTCGACGGGATTGCCTTAGGCCCGGTGCACAGCGGTGCGACAGGCATGCACCGTCCGGCTTCAGAGGTGTTAGCCGAGATTCGCGACACGATCGAGGAGTTAACTGCGACCACCCAACTCGAACTTCAAGGTGTTGGCATCGCCTGCACAGGGATCGTGGATCCTGTGTCTGGCACTGCCGTTCGTGGGGCGGGGTTGGGCTGGCACAATGTTGACGTGCTCGCTGCGCTGCGCGGTGAGCATGGGCTTCATCTCAAACTTGAACATGATGTCTACTTGGCTGCGCTCGCCGAATGGGAGACGGGCGCAGGTGTCGGCAGCGGATCAATGCTCTATGTCTCAATCGGCACTGGTATCGCTGCGCGAATGGTCTCTGAGCACGGCATTGAGCGGGGCCACGGCAACCTTGCAGGCGAGATGGGTTTCATGCCAGTCGGCAAAGACGGTCACCGACTTGAGTCGATTGCATCAGGACGCGCTATGTCCGATGTCTACCGCCGCTTGACCGCTAGATCGCTGACCGTAGAGCAGATCCTTACCGAAGCAGAGCAAGGCGACCCAGTTGCGGCTCAAGTCTGGGACGAGGCTATGAGCGCTCTCGCTCAAGGCATCACTGCTGCGGTCTGTCTGCAGGATCCCGAGATCGTGGTGATCGGCGGTGGTGTGTCCGCAGCCGGACAATCGCTTCTTGATGGCATCAAACCGAGAATCAAAACACTCATAGATTCGCTGCGGGTGCCTCCTGCGGTTGTGCTGGCCGCCCATGGTGCCCACAGCGGCATCGTCGGCGCTGCACTATTAGGCGCTCGCAGTGTCTCTTTTGTGGTTTGGTCCTGATTTGTGGTTTGAACCTGGTTATTGATTTGAGCCTGGTTGATATAGACAAGCTGGTTTGGGCTTTGCGGGTTATGGCTCGGTAGTGTTGCGCTATGCCACAGCTCAGATCTCACACCACCACCCAGGGTCGCAACATGGCTGGAGCACGAGCCCTCTGGCGAGCCACCGGCATGACCGACGACGACTTCGACAAACCGATAGTGGCCGTCGCTAACTCGTTTACCCAGTTCGTGCCCGGACATGTGCATCTGCGCAATCTCGGCAAACTAGTAGCAGACGAGATCGCTGCTGCTGGTGGCGTAGCTAAAGAGTTCAACACCATCGCAGTTGACGACGGCATTGCTATGGGTCATAGCGGGATGCTTTACAGCCTGCCGAGTCGTGACCTTATTGCCGACTCGGTTGAGTACATGGTCAACGCTCACTGCGCTGACGCGCTGGTTTGCATCTCTAACTGCGACAAGATCACTCCAGGCATGTTGATAGCAGCAATGCGGCTCAACGTGCCGACCGTGTTCGTTTCGGGCGGCCCAATGGAAGCAGGCAAAACCAAACTGGCTGGGGTCAGCGTAAAACTGGATTTGATCAACCCGATGATCTCCGCTGGAGACCCGTCGGTGAGCGACGCAGAACTACTGGAAATGGAACGAGCCGCGTGCCCTACCTGCGGGTCGTGTTCGGGCATGTTCACCGCTAACTCCATGAACTGCCTTACCGAAGCATTGGGGTTATCACTGCCAGGCAATGGCACCACGTTGGCCACTCACAGCGACCGACGAGAACTGTTCTGTCAGGCTGGACGGCTTGTGGTTGATTTGGCTCAGCGCTACTACAGCAAAGACGACGAGTCGGTGCTGCCTCGCTCAATTGCCACCAAGACAGCCTTCGACAACGCCATGCGCCTTGATATTGCCATGGGTGGATCCACCAACACTGTGCTGCACATCTTGGCCGCAGCGCGAGAAGGTGGCGTGGACTTCACTATGTCCGACATTGACCGGCTCAGCCGCAGCACTCCAAATATTTGCAAAGTGGCACCATCAAGCGAAGAGTTCCATGTGGAAGATGTGCATCGTGCTGGAGGAATCATGGGCATCCTCGCAGAACTTGACCGAGGCGGCCTGCTTGACACGTCGGTAAGCACGGTTCATTCGGCCACGTTGGCGGATGCTTTGGCGGTATGGGACGTGATGCGTGATCCCGCGGCCGGGGTCGTTGAGTTCTTCAAGGCGGGCCCAGCAGGCATTCCCACCCAGGAACCGTTCAGTCAGTCAAGCAGATGGCCTTCTCTTGACACTGACCGTAACAGTGGCTGCATCCGCACGGTTGCCGATCCCTACAACGCCGATGGTGGGCTCGCAGTGCTTTTCGGGAATATCGCCATCGACGGCTGCATTGTCAAAACTGCTGGCGTGGATTCTTCGATTCTGAGATTCTCAGGCCCGGCGAGAGTGTTTGAGAGCCAAGAGGAAGCATGCGATGGGATCCTTGACACCGACAACGGGATACAACCCGGCGATGTGGTGATCGTGCGATATGAAGGCCCGCGCGGTGGGCCTGGGATGCAAGAAATGCTTTATCCCACGTCATACATCAAGTCACGGGGGCTCGGCAAAGAGTGCGCTCTGTTCACCGACGGTCGCTTCTCGGGGGGAACTTCGGGATTGTCGATTGGTCATGCATCCCCAGAAGCTGCCGAAGGCGGAGCAATAGCTCTAATCCGCGACGGTGACATCATTGATATTGACATACCTGCGCGCACAATTAATGTGCGAGTAGACGACAGCGAACTACAGCGCCGCCGCGCCGAAGAAGATGCCCGCAGCGACGCTTGGACTCCGCAGTCACGTCAACGTCAAGTGTCGGCCGCGTTACAGGCTTACGCTGCCATGGCTACATCAGCAGACAAGGGCGCAGTGCGCGACGTAGCGCGTCTCAACATCTGAGCAGAGCCACCGGTTTGTTCTCTGCCAGTTTTGTTTTGCCGCCGAAGGCGACGACTGCAATGACTGGCTAAAACCGCTCCGAAGGTGCTGGCGGCAAAGCCGGACGCACACATCCTTCGGTTGCGGCGCAGGCTGCCACTGCGGCAGCCACACGAGCCGCGACCCGACGATCAAACACCGACGGCACGATGTGATTGCGATCTAAGTCTTCGGCCTCAACCACGTCGGCGATGGCAGTGGCTGCCGCTGCTTTCATTTGTTCGGTGATGCATGTGGCTCCAGCGTCAAGAGCCCCCCGGAACACACCAGGAAACGCCAAAACGTTGTTGATCTGATTAGGGAAATCGGATCTGCCGGTAGCCATAACCGCCACCATGCCATCGACTTGTTCGGGACGTATCTCGGGTTCGGGATTAGCCATCGCGAACACGATGGGATCGCGTGCCATGGAACCAACATCAGCGGGCGTGAGAACACCAGGTGCCGACACGCCGATAAACACATCGGCACCTTTGATCACATCGGAGAGCGGCCCGGTCTTGTTATGCGGATTGCTGTGATCAATGAACCATCGCTTCGAAACGTTCATCACTTTGCAGCCTGCATGCACGGCACCGTTGCGATCAACGCCGACCATCTCCCCGACACCCGCGTCATGCAGCATTTTGGCGACCGCCAGCCCTGCTGCGCCTGTGCCGCAAACCACCACAGAAATATCGCTGAGCTTTTTGTCGATCAGCTTCAAAGCATTGCGAAGCGCTGCGATGGTGACAATTGCCGTGCCGTGTTGATCATCATGGAATACAGGAATTTCTAGAGCGTCAATGAGACGCTCTTCAATCTCGAAAGCTGCTGGAGCTGCGATGTCTTCGAGGTTCACTCCGCCAAACGCTGGTGACATGCGTACCACTGTCTCGACGAGTTCATCTGGGGTGGACACATCTAGGCACACCGGGAACGCATCCACGCCAGCAAACTCTTTGAACAGCAGAGCCTTACCCTCCATAACCGGTAGCGCCGCCGCCGGACCGATGTTTCCTAAGCCCAGTACTGCGGTGCCGTCGGTGACTATGGCGACGCTGTTCTTGACGATTGTGTGGCTATAGCGCAGCATCGGTTCCTGTGCGATGGCGTTGCACACTCTTGCCACTCCCGGCGTGTAGGCCATCGCCAGATCATGCACATCCCCAACAGAACAAAGCGGGTTAACCTCAATTTTTCCGCCTTCGTGCAGCCTAAAAGTGCGGTCCCACCAGTCGACGACGGTCACCCCGTCAAGGTCGCTGACAGCCGACACGATGCGACGAGCGTGATTCGGCGACTCTGCCAACACATCAATCTCTCGGATGATCACAAGCCCCTTGGCTTCAAAGCCTGGGATGGCTGCGATATTTCCGCCAGCCGCTCCGACCGCAGTGGCGAAACGTCCCAGAGTGCCGGGGCGATTGCCGAGAGACACCTTGATTGTGATTGAGTATGCAGGAGTAGGGGTTTCCATTGAATCACTCTCCATAGTTCGCAGAGCATACGGGCAAGCTTGTTAAGGGCCTCAGCTTGTGAAGGGCCTCTCAGAGCAACTTGGGCAAGATACAGATACACGCAACGATAGTCGACTCTTGATGCTCAGCCGAGCGCACCGACAGTTCATCGCCCAGCCCATCGCCAATATTATTATTTCGGTAGTTGGTGTCATTATGTCGCGAAAGCCCGATACTCTTGAGAATTGAATATTTTGTGCCAGCGAAAGGAAAAGTCATTGGTACGTTACATGTCAGATGAGCATCGAGCAGCTAATGCCAAAGCTCGTGAAGAGAACCGGACTGTAAGCGACTATCTCCAAGCAATTGAGTCGCACAAGCCGAAGCGGGGTCGCCAGCGCACCGCCGAATCCATCAGCAAGCGCCTAGACGCGATCAGCGAAGCTCTTGAATCTGCAACACCGATTCGTCGTGTTCAGTTGATCCAAGAGCGCATTGATCTTGAGGGTGCCTTGTCTGCTCCTGAAGAAGTTGTCGACATCTCTGGGTTGGAAGACAATTTCGTTGCTGTTGCGGTGTCTTACAGTGGCCGTAAGGGCATCACTTACGCCGCTTGGCGTGAAGTGGGTGTTCCTGCTGCCACGTTGAAGCGCGCGGGTATCAGCCGCGGCGCTTAGAACTGCTAACTGGTGCAGCAGGATTTAAATCCTGCTGCACCAGTTTTGCAACAAAATCCCGTCGCGACCCAGTCGCAACCCAGTTGCACTGAAATCCGACTGAGCACCTGTGGTGGAGTCGGGCAGGTTAAAGCGGCCCACTTGAAAGCCTGAGGTTCGCTTGAGTTACAGGCGAATCTCTGCTTCTTGTTGTACAGCTTGCGGATGACTTGACGTTATTTCTCGAGTTTTAGCGACTACTCGTCGCACTTGCTGAACGGCTGTTCCGGCAAGGTCTTGGCGGTCAGCAGACAAACGCTGCAAAGCGTCTCTGTCCAACGGCACTCTCGGGTCTCTTGTCAATATGTCAATCAGTGAATCCAGGCTGGTGACCCTGTCGCCAGCGGCATATTGTGCTGCTTGTCTAGTTGGTTCGGCTAGCGCCTCATGCGCGGCTTCGCGCCCCATACCTGCGCGGGTCAGCGCTCCTAGCAAACGTGTCGTAATAAGCAACGGCACAAAACGATCAAACTCTGCCGTTAGCGCGTCCTGGTTGATCTGCAGTTCTTGGAGCACGCCAAGCGCGGTGTGCAACATTCCGTCGGCCGTACAAAAAGCATCGGGAAGCATCACACGTCGGGTCGCTGAACAGCTCACATCGCCTTCGTTCCATTGCTGACCCGCCAACGATGCCGCCATCGTCACATGGCCTTTCAGCACTGCGTGCAGCGCGCCGATGCGTTCACATGATCGAGCGTTGACTTTGTGAGGCATCACTGATGATCCAACTTGCCCGTCACGGAAACCTTCCGTAACGAGTCCGTGCCCAGCCATGAGCCTCAGAGTTGTTGCTAACGACCCGATACCCGAGACGGCTTGCAGCAGCGCCGTCACTACATCCAAATCCAACGAACGCGGATAAACCTGACCCGAAGCATCAAGCAAACCGTCACAACCAAGATGCTGCGCCACTAGCTGTTCTAGTTGATCAACGGCTTGCACAGACCCAAGCAGATCAAGCTGATCTTGTTGAGTGCCAACCGCGCCTTTGATACCGCGCAACCGGTAGCGCTGCAGCAATTCAGTGATCCGCTGATAGCCGCTCATGGTTTCAGAGGCTGCATCCGCGAAACGCTTACCGACCGTGGTGGCTTGCGCGGCCACATTATGGGTTCGGGCTACCATCAGTGTCGCTGCATGAGTTTCGGCTAGGTCAGCCAAACAAGCCAGCACCGCCACCAGATCATCACGGATCACTTTCAGTGATTCGAGAATCAACAGTTGTTCGGTGTTCTCGGTGACATCACGTGAGGTCATCGCCAAATGGATCGCCTCATGTCCCGCCAACTCGCAGAATTCATCGATCCGAGCTTTCACGTCATGGCGAGTCACCGCTTCACGAGCGGCTATCGACTCAAGGTTGACATCATGCAGCGCTGCCTTGTAAGCATCCACAACCGACTGCTCAACATCAAGCCCGAGCGCTCTTTGAGCCTCCAGAACCGCTACCCACAAGCGACGTTCAAGCACAACACGATGCTCAGCCGCCCATAGTGCCTGCATGGTTTTGCTGGCGTAGCGACTCGCCAGCACGTTGCTCACAGATTCTGAACTCATGCGGCTTGCTGCCAGTGAAAATATTGATTGCGACCAGGCCCTACCCCGACTAAACGAACCGGCACTCCGACACCTTCTTCCAAGAACGCAATGTATTCGGCGGCTTCAGTGGGCAGTTCCGTGGATGAGTTCACCTTGCTCAGGTCGGTCTTCCATCCTTTGAGTTCGGCATAAACAGGTTCCGCCTTATGGATCACCGACTGGTGATAAGGCATGTGCTCATAAAGTTCGCCGTCAAGTGAATACGCCACGCACACTTTGAGACTGTCGAGACCGTCAAGCACATCAAGTTTGGTGAGCGCAATCTCAGTCAACGAGTTGAGTCGTACTGCATGTCGTAGCATCACCAGATCGAACCAGCCGGTGCGACGGCGACGACCTGTGTTGGTGCCGTATTCACCGCCGACCTCCACGAGATGATCGCCGACGTTATCAAACAGTTCCGTTACGAACGGCCCCGAACCAACCCGAGTTACGTAAGCCTTGGCGATGCCGATTATCCGGCTGAGATGTCGCGGCCCGACCCCAGCACCGATGCAAGCCCCGCCTACTACTGGATTGGAAGATGTCACAAAGGGGTAGGTGCCGTGGTCAAGGTCTAGGAAGGTCGCCTGAGCACCTTCCAGCAGCACCCGTCCGTCCGATTCGAGTTCTTTGTGCAGCAACGACACCGTGTCGCAAATGTGTGGCTCAAGTCGGGGGGCGCATGTTTGCAGATACTCCGCAGCGATTTCTTCGGCGTTCGCGCCAAGACGATTAAACACTTTGGTTAGCACCTTGTTGGTATGGGCAAGAGCTACTTCAAGCTTGGCTTCGAAAATGCCGGGGTCTAACAGGTCTTGCACTCGCAGACCGATGCGCATCGCCTTGTCGGCATAGGCCGGACCGATGCCTCGCTTGGTGGTGCCCAGCATGGCATCACCCAGATGCCGTTCATGCAGCGCATCTAGTTCTAGGTGGTAAGGCATGATCAGATGGGCGTTGCCTGACAGTTTCAACGAACCGCAGTCCACGCCGCGAGACTTCAGAGTCTCCATCTCGGCAATTAGCACCCTGGGATCAACCACCACACCGTTACCGATCACCGGGGTGATGTGGTCATAGAGCACTCCGCTGGGGATCAACTGCAAGGCAAAGGTTTCGCCGTTGACCACCAGAGTGTGACCGGCGTTGTGCCCGCCCTGATAGCGCACCACCATGTCCATCTCGGCGGCGAGAAGGTCGGTGAACTTGCCTTTGCCTTCGTCACCCCATTGAGTACCGACGACGACGGTCGCGGGCACGGCGCCCCCTTAAGTGCTGAGCGTTACCGGCTAAGCCTACTGTGTCTGCCGGGAACTTTCGCCGTAGTGCTCCTCTTTGATGGTGCCTACTCTGGTGTGCTCTGATCTGGTGTGCTCTGTTCCAGTGTGGTCTGATCCGCTTCGCACAACCAGCTTTGTGTTCGGGGTCTCAGAATGATCAACATCCACCATCACAACATCGTTCTCGTCGAACTGGCCCTGTAGTAATCCCACAGCCAGCGGGTCACCCACACAGCGTTGTATGAGACGCTTCAACGGTCGAGCCCCGAACGCAGGGTCATAACCGCTTTCAGCCAAAAATGCTTTGGCGGCATCGCTGACTTTTAGCCCGAGGCGCTGCTGCTGCAGTCGATCACTGAGCCCTCGCAGTTGAATCTCAACGATCGCAACTAGATCTTCGGGGGTAAGCGACTCAAATCGCACGATGTCGTCTATGCGATTCACGAACTCGGGGCGGAAGAAGCTGCCCGGTTCGCCCTGCAGGTTGGAGGTCATGATCAATACCACATTGCTGAAATCAACGGTGCGGCCTTGACCGTCGGTGAGCCGCCCATCATCAAGCAGTTGCAGCAGCACGCCGAACACTTCGGGGTGAGCTTTCTCGACTTCGTCAAGCAACACCACCGCATAAGGTCGCCGACGAACCGACTCGGTGAGCTGACCCCCTGAGTCGTAACCGACATACCCAGGGGGTGCGCCGATTAGTCGCGACACTGAGTGTTTCTCCAGATACTCCGACATGTCAATACGCACCATGGCTTGTTCATCATCGAACAAGAACTCCGCTAAAGACCGTGCCAGTTCAGTTTTGCCAACTCCAGTGGGACCCAGAAAAAGAAAGCTTCCTATGGGCTTGTGCGGATCCGAAAGCCCTACACGGCTGCGACGAATGGCGTTAGCCACCACCGACACGGCCTGATCTTGACCCACGACCCGATCATGGAGATGCTCTTCTAAGCGGATCAGTTTGTCGGCTTCGCCTTCCATCAGCCGAGATACTGGCACTCCCGTTGAGCGGCTCACCACGACCGCAATGTGGTCGGTGTCGACTTCTTCGGTGAGCATCGATGAGTTCTGCTGCAGCTTTGCTAAACGACCTGTGGCTTCTTCGATACGACGTTCCGTCGCGGGAATGATCCCGAAGCGGATCTCTGCGGCGCGCTCCAGATCTGGTTCACGTTCTAGCTCTGAACGCTGAGCTTCTAATTCTTCTTTTAGCGAGCGGATCACACCAATGGCTTCTTTTTCGGCCTGCCAGCGAGCAGTCAACGAAGCAGATTCCTCGGATAGATCAGCAATCTCTCGCTCTAGGTCGCCGAGGCGCTCTTTGGAGGTGCTGTCACTTTCGTCCGATAGCGCGACGCGCTCCATTTCCAGTTGACGCAGCCTTCGCTGCACCACGTCAATCTCCGTAGGCACCGAGTCGATCTCAATGCGTAAAGAACTGGCTGCTTCATCAATCAAGTCGATGGCCTTGTCGGGAAGGAACCGACCGGTGATGTAACGATCCGACAGTTCGGCTGCTGCGATCAGCGCCGAGTCTTTGATGCGCACCCCGTGATGCACCTCATAGCGCTCGCGCAAGCCGCGCAGGATCGCAACTGTGGCCTCAACCGACGGCGGCTTCACCAGCACAGGCTGGAAGCGGCGCTCTAAGGCGGCATCGCTTTCCACATGCTTGCGGTATTCGTCTCCAGTGGTGGCACCCACCATCCGCAGCGTGCCACGGGCCAGCATCGGTTTGAGCTGGTTGGCGGCATCCATGGCACCCTCAGCACCGCCAGCACCGACCACGGTGTGCAGTTCATCAAGGAAGGTGATGATCTCACCGCCGGATTCCTCGATCTCTGTGAGCACTGCTTGCAGACGCTCCTCAAACTCGCCTCGATATTTGGTACCTGCCACCATGGCAGCCAGATCAAGCACCACTAAACGTTTGTTAGCCAGGCTGTCGGGAACGTCTCCGTCAACAATGCGCTGCGCTAAGCCCTCAACTATGGCCGTCTTGCCCACGCCGGGCTCGCCGATCAGCACCGGGTTGTTTTTGCGGCGACGTGCCAGAACCCTGATAACACGACGGATCTCATCGTCACGGCCGATCACCGGGTCAAGACTGCCTTGGCGCGCTTGTTCGGTGAGATCCAAGCCGTAACGTTCCAGCACCTGATAGGAATCTTCGGGGGTGGTGCTAGTCACCCGACGGCTGCCTCGTGCATCGCGCAGCACTTTCAACAGCAGTTCCTGATCTGTGCCCAAATGGTCGCTAAGGGCGAGGATCAAATGCTCGGTTGAGAGGTAATCATCGCCTAAGTCGCTGCGTAACCGGTCGGCTTCGCTGAGCGTGTCATGCAGTTCACGCGACAAGCCGACTTCTGAGCCATAGGCATGTGGTAGCTGAGCGAGGCGTTGGCGAGCCTGCTCCAAGGTGGCACCATGATCCACGCCCGCCGAATGCAGCATTGGTGCCACTAGGCCTTCACTTTGGCCCAGTAGAGCGATCAGCAGATGATCACCGGTGATCTCAGCATGCGAAGCTGCTCGGGCGGATTCGTTTGCTGCGGCGAATGCTTCGGTGGTTTTTTGTGTCCAGCGGTTGGGGTCTAAAGCCATGTTTACTCGCTTTTGGGGGTGAACGGTTCAACGGGTTTGACCGGTTCAACGGGTTCTACGGGCTCGATCACCGAAGCTGGGCCGCGTGTGGCGCGGTAGAGCGTCACCGATGTGTCGCTGCGATTGGCTGGCATCAGCCGTCCGCGACCACGGAAACCGCTAGCCAGCAGTTCGGCTGCTTGACGTTGCTGAGTTCGGCGCACGTTGTCGAGTTCGTCTTGAAGCGCTGCAACGGTCTGCTCTAGCTCTAGAACCCGCTGCACTCCGGCAAGGTTGAGACCTGCTTCGCTGAGTTCGGTGATGCGTTGTAACAGCGCTACGTCAGCGTCGCTGTAGCGGCGGCTGCCCCCAGGGGTGCGCGCTGGCTCGAGCAGACCTTTGCGTTCATAGATGCGCAGCGTCTGTGGATGCACTCCCGCCAGTTCGGCGGCCACCGAGATCACGTAGACGGCTTGATGGAAGCGTTTGTCATTCATCTTTGTTCTCCGTTCTGATATCTGTCGCTAGATGTAGATGAGCTCGCGGATTTTCGTCACTGGCATTAGCGAACGCCTCGACTGCGGCGCGCTGAGCCTCCGACAGTTCCTGAGGTATCACCACCTCAACTTCCACGATCAGGTCAGCTCCAGCAGTACCTGCGCCTGCCGGGATGCGGAGGCGTCGCCCTGTGGTTGTGCCTGCCGGGATGCGAATGGTCACCGAGGAGTCGTCGAGGGTGGGCACCGACACTTCGGCACCAAGCGCAGCCTCATCGAAGGTGATTGGCACTTTCAAGGTGAGGTTCTTGCCGGAGCGTCCAAAATGCTTATGCGGTTTGACGCGAACCCGCACATAAAGATCGCCGGATTTTGCCTTAGGCCCGCGACCAGCCGCTCCTCGGCCTGCAAGTTTGATGCGTTGCCCGTCACTAACACCTGCGGGTATGCGTGCCTTAGCGGTGCGGCGACGCTGTTCGGTGCCGTGGCCGCCACACACATTGCAAGGATCATCAATAATTGAGCCTTGTCCTGAGCAGTTGCTGCAGGGTCTGCTAAAGGAGAACAAGCCCTGGTTCTCGTCGTTCAAGCCCGAACCCGAACACACTGCACACGTCCGTGGCGTAGATGACGGCTTGGCACCGCTGCCGTTGCAGGTTCCGCAGCGTGCTTCTCCTGTAACCGGCACCGACACGGTCACGCCCGCCACAGCATCCGCAAAATCAATTTTCAGCTCGGTTTCGATGTCGGTGCCACGCTCAGCAGCTGCGGCGTGTCGTTGGCGACGCTGATTGAAGAAATCGCCGAACAGGTCGCCAATGTCGCTCATCTGCTCAAAGTTGAAGCCGCCAGCCGATCCAGTGCCACTGAAGCCTCCAGACGGTCCGGTGCCGCTGAAAGCACCCGGTATCGGACCCATCCGCCGCACCTCGTCATAGGACTTACGTTTGGCTTCGTCGCCGATCACGTCGTAAGCCGATGCCACCTCCTTAAAGCGCTCGTCGGCTGCGGCATCACCCGGGTTTGAGTCGGGATGCAGTTCCTTGGCGAGTCGGCGGTATGTCTTGGTGATCTCCCCGGCGGAAGCGTCGGAGGCCACACCGAGGATCTTGTAGTAGTCCTTCTCAAACCATTCCCGCTGGGGATCCATGCTCAGCCACGCACTTTCACCATGGCCGGGCGTAGCACTCGACCGTTCCAGGCGTATCCAGTGCGAAACACTTCCGCCACTAGTTGCACCGACTGAGATTCGTCCGATGACGGCTCGGTTGTCACGGCTTCATGAAATTCAGGATCGAACGGTTCGTCAGCTTGCCCGAGCACTGTGAGTCCCTCAGCGATGAGCACGCCGAGCAGTTGCGACTGCAACGGTTCGATCCCGGCAACGCCTTGACTGACCGCTGCTTCGCATGCGTCAAGCACCACAAGCATCTTTTTGACCAACCCCGAAGCGGCTTGTGCCACTACGTCAGTGTTGCGCCTAGCGGTCTGGCGCTTGAAGTTAGCGAACTCTGCTGTCAGCCGCTGAAGATCCGCCAGATGAGCATCGCGCTGAGCGATGATCTCTGCAAGATCGGCTGCACCATTTTCAGCGGCATCCTCAACGAAAGTCTCACCTGTCAAAGCATTCTCATCGGGCGTGTCGGCCTCACCCGGCGCGGCAGCCTCATTCGACGCGTCAGCTTCGCTTAGCACGTCGACTTCACTCTCACCCTTCGCAGGCTCAGGGCGAAACTTGAGGTTGGACTCAGCATCGGCGGCATTTTTGCCAGTGGCAGCGTCGACAGGCGGCTCACCCGCAGCTTCGAGGTTTTCGGTGTTGCCAGACACGAATTCATTCATGACTTCGCCAGATCTCGACTCGCTGTTCACGCAGTCTTGCGTTCGTCGTCGTCAACGATCTCAGCGTCAATCACGTCATCGTCATCAGCACCACTAGCAGCATCACTACCAGCAGCGTTCTCGCTGCGATCAGCCGCTGCTGCCGCGTCATACAACCTTTGACCGAACTCTTGACTGGCAGTCATTAGCGCTTCGGTGGCCGACTTGATCGCTTCGGTATCTTCGCCGCCCAAGGCGCTGCGTAGCTCATCCAACTTCGATTTGATAGCCTCTTTCTCGTCGTCGGATGCTGTCTCGCCTTGATCGGACAGAAGCTTCTCAGTCTGATAGACGAGCGCGTCAGCATTGTTGCGGATCTCGGCTTCCTTACGGCGCTGCGCGTCCTCAGCGGCGTGAGACTCAGCGTCGGACACCATCTGATTGATCACATCATCAGATAGCGATGACTGCCCTGTGATCGTCATCGACTGCTCTTTGCCGGTGGCTTTGTCTTGAGCGCTGACATGCACGATGCCGTTGGCATCAATGTCGAAAGTCACCTCGATCTGAGGCACATTGCGAGGCGCTGGCGGTAGATCAACAAGCTGGAACTTGCCCAAAGTCTTGTTGTAGTCGGCCATCTGGCGCTCGCCTTGCAGCACATGAATCTCCACCGAAGGCTGGCCGTCCTCAGCGGTAGTGAAGATCTCGCTTTTGCGGGTGGGGATAGTGGTGTTGCGCTCGATCAGGGTGGTCATCACACCGCCCTTGGTTTCGATACCTAGCGACAGCGGAGTCACGTCAAGCAGCAGCACGTCTTTGACTTCGCCTTTGAGCACTCCCGCCTGAATGGCCGCACCGACAGCTACCACCTCATCAGGGTTGACAGTCTTGTTGGGTTCACGACCGGTCATTTCCTGCACAAGTTCGGCTACTGCTGGCATTCGGGTGGATCCTCCAACTAGCACAACATGGTCAATGTCGCCTTTGGCAACACTGGCATCTGCGATCGCCCGCTCGAAGGGGCCACGGCAGCGGTCAAGCAGCTGCGCTGTTAGTTCCTGGAACTTGGCTCGGGTCAGTGTGTAGTCCAGATGCAGCGGGCCTTTGTCGGTGGCTGTCACGAAAGGCAGGTTGATCTGAGACGAAGGCGTCTGTGACAACTCGATCTTGGCTTTCTCGGCAGCCTCTTTGAGGCGCTGCATGGCCATGCCGTCGTTTGCCAGATCTACTCCGTGATCACCTTTGAAAGAGGCCACCAGCCAGTCGATCACGGCTGTATCCCAGTCGTCGCCGCCGAGTTTGGTGTCGCCCGCTGTGGACTTCACCTCGAACACGCCTTCACCAAGTTCCAGCACCGACACATCGAACGTGCCGCCACCAAGGTCGAACACCAAGATGGTCTGGTCAGCGGTTTCTTTGTCGAGCCCGTAGGCCAAAGCTGCTGCGGTGGGCTCGTTGATGATGCGCAGCACTTCGAGCCCGGCGATCTTGCCAGCCTCGCTGGTAGCGGTGCGTTGAGCGTCGTCGAAGTAGGCGGGCACAGTGACCACCGCTTGAGTGACCTTGTCGCCGAGATACTCTTCTGCGTCTCGCTTCAGCTTCATCAGCACTCGCGCCGAGATCTCTTGCGAGGCGTAGCTCTTGTCGTCGATCTTGAATTCTTTGGATGTGCCCATGTGGCGCTTGACCGAGCGGATCGTGCGATCGGGGTTGGTGATGGCTTGACGTTTGGCGACTTCGCCGACTAGCACTTCGCCGTCGCTAGCGAAGGCCACGACGGACGGGGTGGTGCGTGATCCTTCGGCGTTGGCGATCACGACTGGATCACCGCCTTCGAGGACGCTCACCACTGAGTTGGTGGTTCCGAGATCAATACCTACAGCTTTGGCCATGATGGCTCCTCCTTGTTTTGCTTTCTTCTGTAGTTCGTTGCAGATCTGTCTGATCTGTCTGGTCCGTTCGGTTAGAGGACCTGATCGCAGACCTTGCAAAGCCATACTAGCAAAGTTCTACGACAACACCAACATAACTTGAGTCGTTCATTGTCAACTTTTCTTAGGCTTTCGATTGAATCTACCGTAGAGCGCCCTAGAAAGTTCACTTCCAAATCCCGAATCAACGCCCGTGTGGCGGCTTAGTCACGTTGCCTTTGGCCGGGGTTCTGCTGCGGGCGGGTATTTTGGCGTGTATGGCTTGTGACCTGATCCTGTTGCGGCATGGACGCAGCACTTGGAACGACCAGAACCTCTTCACCGGCTGGTATGACTGCGACCTCAACGACACTGGCCGCGCCGAAGCCCAGCGCGCCGCGGCTCTGCTTAAGACGGCTGAGCTGATCCCCACCGCTGTGCATACGTCGGTGCTGCGCCGCGCCGTCGAAACCACACGGATCGTGCTGAGCGGTCTAGGCCTCGGCGAGCTCGCTGTGCAGCAGAGTTGGCGGCTCAACGAGCGGCACTACGGCGATCTGACCGGACTTGACAAGGCCGCTACCCGAGCAGCTCACGGTGATGAACAGTTGCAGCTTTGGCGGCGTAGTTATTCCACCGCCCCGCCACCAATCCGTGCCGACAACGAGTTCAACCCCAACACTTCGCCGCTGTATGCCGAGTTGCCTGCGGAACTAGTGCCGCTTTGTGAAAGCCTCGCCGACGTTCAAAAACGCCTGCTGCCCTACTGGAGCGAGAACATTGTGGCAGACCTGCGTGCTGGTCACACAGTGCTGGTTTCAGCACACGGCAACAGCCTGCGTGCGCTTATCAAGCATCTAGACAAGATCTCCGACAGTGCCATCGGCGAACTCAACATCCCCACCGGAATGCCATTGCATTATGTGCTGGATTCAGACATGCACCTAGTCGAAACCAAGCCCCCTTTGGAGCGCGCACTTGACCCGC
>JAPYNU010000087.1 GCA_028283245.1 Candidatus Aldehydirespirator catecholifindens
TGTATCATCATCAGCCACAATCACAGTCGCTGACGATGCTGACGAACTCGGGGTGTAACCGGTACCTGTGTTAATAGCCACGGCTACAGAACCATCAGCTTCATCTGTTGAGTCACCGGTTGTAGAAACGGTGAGTGTGGCAGTGCCTGTAGTGGGAATTGTGACTGTTCGTGATCCGGTGGTGACACCATAATCACCAGAAGCGGTCACGTTGACGGTGACATCAAGTGACGCTGCGGGCGCAGGATCAGCCGTGAGCGTGAATGATGCGCTGCTGCCTTCGATGACAGCGCTACCAGCAGTGATACTGATTTCTGATGGATCATCATCGTCAGCGATATTAACGGTTGCTGTTGACGCTGATGATTTCAAGTCATATTCAGTTCCATCAACAAGAGTTGCTGTGACCGAGCCGTCGGCTTCACTTGTGCTGTCACCAGTAGTGGCTAGGTTTAGGGTTGTTCTGCCAGCGGTATTGCCAGTGGCAGGTATTGTTACAGTTTGTGATCCTGTGGTCACTCCGTAATCACCAGAGGCTGTCACAGCGATACTCACATCAAGGTTGGAGTGTGGCACTGGGTCAGCGAACACTTTGAACGACACGGGGCTGTCTTCTGTTACTTTAATCTTGCTGGAAGTGATGCTGATTACAGGTATGTCATCGTCAGTTATCGCAGCAGTTGCTGATGAGGCTGATGATTTCAAGTCATAGTCGGTACCGTCAACTAGTGTTATGGTTACGTGCCCGTCGGGTTCGTTTACGAGGTCATCAATGATGGCTATACTGAAATCGGCGATGCCGCTGGAGCCGATAATGATTGTCCCTGTGGCACCGAAGATGCCAAAGTGGCGTGAGCCGGATTCATTGAAGCGGACTTTGATAGGTGATGTGGGTGCAGGGTTGGTGGTGAGCTTGAACCTGGGCGAGTCAGCTTCGGTGACATCACCTAAGGAGACGATGCTCACTCTGGGAACTGGCGCGCCAGTTCCGTAGTCGTCTACTGCTACTGAAGCCGACGGCTTTGAATAAATGTCATAGGAGTTGCCGTCAACAACGGTCACGGTCACGGAACCGTCGGCACCAGCTACTGCGTCATGACCAGTGGGGATAGTCAGGGTGGCTGTGCCATCTGCGGGGATGGCTACCTTACGCGGGCCGGTATCGGTGTCGAAACTGCCTTCGGAAGTGACTGTAACATCTACGTCTAGGTCAGATGCCGGGCCTGGAAGAGCTCGCAGGGTGAAGATAGCGTCGTCGCCTTCGGTGATGTCGGCATCGCCGGTAACGATCACTATAGGTGTCCTTGCACGTGCTGCTTCGAGTTTGCGTAGTTCGGCTGCGATGTCAGTCCAGTCGGCATGCAGTGCTTGATCAGCGTAAGTTTGCGCTTCTGTGGAGGTCATTGCGCTGCCGATGACACGAGAGGGTTTTTCACCGAACGCGAGTAACACTCGTTTCCATAGGTTCACAACGTCAGGTTTGAAGATATAGGAGATGTTTGTTGAATGCGCTTTAGCTGTAGCGAGTATGGTTGCGTCAACAGTAAAGTCTGCTTTGTTGATGTCAGTTATCTTGGCAGTAGCAGCAACTTTCTTTCTACGGGGTATCGGGTAGTAGCTGTCGTCAGTGGGTGGCTGCACTGTAGCAGTGATAGAACCGTCTGGTTGAGTGAATCCGTGCTGCACAGTGGGTATCGTAAGTTTGGCGGTACCAGTAGAATCAATAGTCACTGTGCGAGTAGAAGTGTCAACCCCGAAAAAGCCAGTTTCGGCAATAGTAATCGGCACAGTAAGAGACTTGCTTGGTGTTGGGAACGCTTCAAGAGTGAATGATGCGTCCGCACCCTCATTGATATCACCATCAGAAGCAATACTAACACGCGTCAAATCATCAGATATCCAAGCATACGCACGGTCAGGACCACTGACCTTGTAGTTTGTAGAAGAACCTATATTTGCGAAAATTAAACGATCCGGTTCGTCGATTTGATCCAGTACAGTCTTGGCCGCAAACACATCAGTCCCAGCAGTGGTAAACTTGGGAACGATAAAATAGTAATCATGAGACATATAGGATCTAGGGCTTTGATCTTCTTTAATCTGAACCCAAATTTGCATAGGCCATGCCGGGTCGCGATCCATTGTCAATTCAAAAGCGACATCCTCGCCTTCGTTGTAGTGAGTCTTGACAGGCTTAATGGAAACCACCGGCTGATCGTCGTCAAAGATGAATACTTTCCTAGTGATGCCATTTGATGTGTAGGGGGCTTGTAGCGCACCTATTTTGATGTTGATGCTCTCGGTGATTTCGTGTGTGTTGTCTTCGGTGGTAGAGATGGTGGCTGACGCTGCACTGGAACCAGCAGGGATTGTGATTGATGTTAGTGTTGTTGTGTAGTCTGGGTTTGTTTGTCCGGGCGGGGTGGCTTTGTTGGGTGTCATCACGATCGGCACAACGAGATCAGCGATGAGGGGTGTACCTTTATTGGTGACGGTGACGGTGATGTCATCGCCTTCTATGACAGACGCTGATGCTGACAGTGAGACTACCTCGGTGCGTGTCGGGTTATGCCCATAAACAGTCATACCCCAAGAGTTCAACTGAGCATAGTTCGCCTCATTGATATTCTCTATCTTCAGTTTCCAAGTGCCAGTTGCGGTCTCGCCGAGATGCCGTGCGGAACCGAACTTGAAACCGCCATACAAGGAACAGAAACATTTTTTACCGGCAGCGAAACTGGGATTAACCAGCACTGATTCCTTACCGCTAGGAGAAATCAGAGTGAGTTTGAGGCTACGGAAATGCGGTGTGCTCATGTTAATATTAACATCAACGTGCTCCACGAAACTAATATCAGAACTCAGATTAATCGTAAACTCCTTGGCACCACCGGCTTTAGTGATCTCAGTTGATGGCTTTGCTGAACCTGATGTGGTGATCATCGGGGGTAGTTTCGTCCAGTTCTGGGCTGCCTTCACAGCAGCAGACGCATCAACAAGACCAAAACCGTATTTGCGGCTGTAAGAATACGAATCCGTAGTTGAACCGTACTTGAGGGCACCAGTCTGCCAACTAGAACTACCGCTATCATTTTTTTGTGCAGTGTTAGCGAGTATCAGTTTGATGTCACGCCAAGTCAGATCAGTGTTTGCACTGCGCACTAGCGTTGCCACTCCTGACACCACCGGTGCCGCCCAACTAGTGCCAGTCAAACCGCCGTGATAGTATGATTTGCCAATCGGTGCAAGCATACGCTGACCCGGTTTGTTTCCTCCTGGGGCACACACCCACAACGTTGACCCTTCTTCAGAATACGCAGCGTCAGTGCCAAGAGAGTTAACAGCACACGCCACAATCAAACCGTAATGATTTTGAGATTCCTCAAGCGAAGCTTCATCGCCTACACCTTCGTCCTTACCGTTGCCTGCACCCTTTACATGCACCGTGCCTTTACCACCGAAACCTGATTCAAGACTCTGCTCCAAAGCAGCGGCCGCAATCGGATGCCAGCGGCTCAGACGGCCAGTTTCGCGATCTCCATAGCTATGGTTAGCCACTGCTACAATGTCTGTGCGATGCAAAAACGCTTGCGATTCCGTGTATAGATTCTGATAATCAATATAGTTGACGTTCAACAAGCTCGCGCGTGGTGCCACGCCACGACCACCAATCGTATTATCACGCGCGCCTAGAACCCCTGCGACAGCAGTCCCGTGAAATGGATTACTACCATTCTCACCGGTGAGTCCACCCCAATAAGTGCTTGCAGCCCGGTTAGCGTTGCCGACCAGATCTTCGTGACCGGCTTCCCAAGTCTTGTCAACTATTGACACGGTCATCCCGGCACCTTTAGTAGTGTCCCAAACGTCACCTATGTTGATGTCTACTAACGGTGTATATGTCTTACCGCCTGAAATAACACTGACAGCCGTACTGTGATCAAGATGCCACAAGCACGCCGACAAAGCGTCACTCAAAGGCGGATTCTGCGACTTGCATATTTTGTTGGTGTAATCGTTCAGTATAGTATATAAAGCGTCATTTGATGGAACCGAATCAACATAATGAATTTCATCTGGAGTGAACATGTTAGGTGTGACTGATTCTACGCCGGGTGCTTGTGATAATAGTTGCACTAGCTGTAGTGACTCAACGTCAGAGGATGTGTCAATCTTGAATGCGTTCGGTAACTCTTCAACCGGTGATACACGCCCCGGCTCTATTTGATATTGCGTCCAAACCGAGTCAATATCGGCAGCGTCAAGACCAGCATTGAACAGTATCAGGACACCACCCACCGGCAAAAACAACTGTCCTGTGTCAGAAACGAACCAGTTATCGGCCTTTTGCTGGGCTTTGGTGCTAGTCTCATTGGATAATCCGTCATGAGGTGTCACGTAGCTGACCGCAGCTGAGACCGCTAGATCCTGCAAAGACGTGCTAGCAGCAGAATCTGAGCCGCCGGTAGCCAAAGCAGCAGCTTCTCCGGCAGGCAGCGGTCGCAGCGACATCGTGTTGCTACCGTCTTGCCACTCAAAGACCCCTTCATCGTTAAGCAGGTCTGCGATGCTCAACTCCAAAGGCTCAGAACCTAGTTCGTGGCCCTCAATCTCCTCAGGCAACAGATCTGCGAGGCCCTCGGTAACATCGAAGTCTTCATCAACCTCAACAGGCAGCACCACCTCGTCAGCATCTGCTGGCAAACCCTCAGAGTCATCCAAATCAGCCTGCGCAACAACGTCAAGATCATCGCCAAGCGGCGGTGTCACCACCTGCAACGGCACAGGCACATCACTAGGTGGTGGCTGAGCCCCAGCCGTAGCCGAAGCCTGAACCGTGACCCCCGCAGCCAAAGTCACAGCCAGCAGAGGTATACAAACCCAACGATGCAAACCGTCCCGGCTCTGCATGCCTCAAGAATAGCTACAGTCCTCATTGCGCGCAACCCAATATCATCAGGCGCAAGGATGTCAGACAGCGTGTTGCGACTCACCAAAAAGCCGTCTGAGCTGTGTCACCAGCGCCAGTCCAGACGAAGCGACTACTGGGGGTTTAGGAAGTTTGATTGCGTCGCTTTTGGATGTTGGCCCATTCGTCGCGCAGGCCGACAGTGCGATGAAAAAGCAGTTGCTTGCCAATGTCGCGAGCGAAATAGCCGAGACGCTCAAACTGCACCACCTCTCCAGGCTCGGCACGGCTCAGTTCGGGTTCCAGTTTGGCGTCAGTGATTAGTTTGAGCGAAGACGGGTTGTAGGACTCAAGCGGGTCTCCTCCGCTTCCGTTGCTGCCGGGCACGGACTCAGAAAAGAGACGGTCGTAGAGTGCCACAGTGGCATCAACTGCGTGATCGGCTGACACCCAATGGATCGTGGCGCGCACTTTGCGCCCATCTGGAGCCTTTCCTTGGCCAGTTAGCGGGTCATAACTGCAGAACAACCGCACAATCTGACCGTCTGCGCCAGTTTCGACATCGTCGCAGCGCAGAAAGTAGGCAGCCCGTAGGCGCACTTCGCGCCCGGGCGCTAGCCGGTAGAACTTACCCGGCGGTTCCATCATGAAGTCGTCACGATCTATCCACAGCCGCGGCCCGAACGGCACCAGCCGGTTGCCAGCATTGGCATCCTCAGGATTGTTGACCGCTTGGCGTTGTTCAACCGGCTCGGGTTGATCCCAGTTGGTGATTACTACTTCCAAAGGATGCAGCACAGCCATGCGACGCTGGGCGCTGCGGTTGAGCCGGGTCCGCACGAACGACTCGAGAAGCTCAATTTCGTGAACTCCGTTGACTCGAGCCACGCCGATGTGCGAACAGAAGTCTCTGATCGCCTCGGGCGGGTAACCCCGTCGGCGCAACCCTCGAAGGGTCGGCAGCCTTGGGTCGTCCCAGCCGTCGACTAGGCCTTCATCAACCAGAGTGTGCAACTGCCGCTTGGAGGTGACTGTATGGGTGAGGTTCAAGCGGGCGAACTCATACTGGCGGGGCGGATCCCCAGGCAGCGGCAACTGCTGCAAATACCAGTCATACAGAGGACGATGAGCATCGAACTCTAGTGAGCACAACGAATGAGTGACACCCTCAATGGCGTCGCTTTGCCCATGAGCCCAATCGTAAGTGGGGTAGATGCACCAGTTGTCGCCGCTGCGGAAGTGGCTCAGGTGACGGATCCTGTACATCACTGGGTCGCGCATCAGCATGTTGGGGTGGGACATGTCAATGCGGGCCCGAAGTACTTTGGCACCGTCGGGGTAGCACCCGGCGCGCATTTCTTCAAGCAATCTCAAGTTCTCGGAAACGCTGCGATCCCGCCAAGGGCTGTTGGCACCTGCGGTGGTGAAATCGCCTCGCGTGGCGGAGATGGTCTCCGCATTTTGATCATCAACATAGGCCAAGCCTTCGCGCACCAGATGCTGCGCCCAGCCGTAGAGAGTCTCGAAATAGTCAGAGGCATAAACCACTTCACCGTCGGGCTCGTAACCCAGCCAGGCAATATCAGCGCAGATCGCTTCGGTGAAGCTGGCATCTTCGCCCTCTGGGTTGGTGTCGTCGAAGCGCAGCCGACAGATTCCGCTGTTTTCGGCGGCTATCTCAAAGTTGAGGCAGATCGCTTTGGCGTGGCCGATGTGCAGAAAACCGTTGGGTTCCGGCGGGAAACGTGTTTGGACTCGACCGCCGAAAGTGCCTTCGGTATTGTCACGGCGAACCTGTTCCCTGATGAAGTCAAGGGGTCGGGCATCGTCACAGACAGCGTCTGGCAGACTGCTCACTGCGACTGTTTCAGGTGTCTGATTGACCCAAGTATGAGGCTCTCAGCTCGGGATGAGTCAGCAGGTTCTCAGCAGAGTCGTCAAGCACCACCCTGCCGGTTTGAAGCACCCATCCCCGGTCAGCTATCGACAGAGCCATGTTGGCGTTTTGCTCCACCATGAAGACGGTAAGCCCAGAGGCGTGAATCTGTTCGATCAGCTCAAAATTTTGTTGCACAAGCGCTGGTGCCAGACCCATCGAAGGTTCATCCATCAAAAGCAGTCTCGGGCGCGCCATTAGAGCTCTGCCCATAGCCACCATTTGCTGCTCACCACCCGACAAGGTGCCCGCTTTTTGATTGAGGCGCTCCTTGACTCGGGGGAAAAGTTCAAAAATTCGTTCTAAGTCCTCGGCGATGCCGTCTGAGTCAGAGCGCAGATATGCCCCTAAGTCAAGGTTCTCACGCACGCTCAAGCGTTTGAAGAGTCTCCGGTTCTCGGGCACCATGGTCACGCCGCGGGCCACTCGGTAGCTGGTGGGTTTGTCGTTGACCACCTCACCGTCAAGCACGACCTCGCCCGAACTTGGTTTAAGCATTCCTAGAAGGGTCTTGAGAGTGGTGGACTTGCCGCTGGCGTTGCCGCCGAGCAGGCAAACCAACTCACCCGCTCTGATCGACAGGTTCACGTCACGCAGCGCATGAACTGCCCCGTAATGGGCGTTTACCGAGCGCATCTCCAGCAGTGGCGGGACATCTGTGGAGCTGTCAGCGCTGCTCATGAAGGCTCGTTTCCGTGACCGAGGTAAGCCTCAATCACCTGTGGGTCGTTGGAGACTTCCTCGTATTCGCCTTCAGCGATCTTGGTGCCATGGTCAAGCACAACCACCCGGTCTGAGACTTCTCGCACTACGTCCATGTGATGCTCAATAACCACAATTGCGAAACCCCACTCATCGCGCAGGCGACCCACCAGTTTGGTGAGTTCGGCTGACTCAACCGGGTTCATGCCTGCTACCGGCTCATCAAGCAGTATCAGTTTGGGTTCGGTGGCCATGGCCCGAGCGATCTCTAGCCGGCGCCGGTTGGCGTAGGAGAGAGTGAACGCTGGCTGGTCGAAGCGGTAACCGACAAGACGATTCCCGAAGAAGCTGAGGATCTTCTCGGCTCGCTCACGGATTTCGGCTTCTTCTCTACGGAAGGCGGGCGTGTAGAACAAAGCACCAAAAGCGTGCTGACGGGTCCGGCAATGCTGCGACACCATCACATTTTCGAGCACAGTCATGTTGGCGAACAGGCGCACGTTCTGGAAAGTGCGGGCTATGCCGCGGGCAGTGACCTTGTTGGGGTCAAGACCCATCATCGAGGCACCCTCAAATAAGATGTCACCCGATGACAACTCAATAGTGGCAGTTATGGCGTTGAACAGAGTAGTTTTGCCTGCGCCGTTGGGGCCAATCACCGAGACGATCTCACCTTCACGCACTTCAAAGTCAAGGCCGTCAAGGGCGTGCAAGCCTCCGAAGTCAACACTGAGTTTGCGGGTTTCTAGCAGCGCAGCGGTCCCGTTGACTGCGTTGGCGTTCGGGGTTGAGGGGTGGCTCATGGTGTCGGTCATGGGCACAGTCACGCTGTTGCTCTAGCAGGCTGGTCGTTACCGGCAGTGCTTTCGGCTTCTTCGTCAAGTTGTTCCCGCAGCCAGGAATCTTGAGCTATTTCCTGTTGATGCAGTTCACGCGAACGGCGCACACTCGGGATCAAGCCCTCGGGACGCGCCAGCATCATCCATATCAGCAGCGCTCCGTAGATCAGAAGCTTGTACTCGGAGAACTCCGACAATAATCCCGGCTGTCTAGGTCCGCCTAGCACTCCGATGAGCACAGCCGAGCCAGCGATCACGCCAGGGATGCTGCCCATGCCACCAAAGATCACAACCACCAGAATCACGATCGACACCAAGATCAGGAAGCTGTTCGGGAACACTGACCCGACCTTGGCTGAGAATATGGCACCGCTGAACGAACCAAGAATGGCACCCACCACGAAAGCCATTAGTTTCACGTTGACAGTGTTAATGCCCATGGCTTCGGCCACGGTTTCGTCTTCACGCACTGCCATCCAGGCTCGTCCCAGCCTTGAACGTTCCAGTCGCCACGAGATGTAGATGGCCAACGCACAGAAAGCCAGCACCAGATAGAACACGTTGCGCGGTTCGGTGCCAGAAACGCTCCCCAGTCCGAAGATTCCTGCGCCGGGGATCATAGTGATGCCTTGCGAGCCCCCGAAAGTGTCCGCAAGCCAGTCCGACAAGAACAGCAGACGGATGATCTCACCGAATCCCAGCGTCACGATTGCCAGATAGTCGCCGCGCATGCGGATCACTGGAGCGCCGATGAACAAGCCCACCAGCCCGGTGATCACCACCACGAAGATCAGAGCGACTAGCCATGGCATTTCTGGGTTGATGCGAGGCGAGGTCGCTGCGGTTAGCACAGCGGCCGAGTAGCTACCTACCGCAAAGAAGGCAACATAGCCCAAGTCCAAGATCCCAGCGAGACCTACCACGACGTTGAGGCCCAGTGCCAGAAGCACGAACAGCCCAACATTAGCGAGAAGCTCGTTGGTGAACTTGCCCAAAAACAGCGGCAAGATCACCAGGATTGCGCCTGTCAAGATAATGAGACCGAAATTGGTGCGAGCACGACTGGCACCCTCAAGAGAAGCGATGTGCTCACGGGCTTGGCGAACACGCCCCCGTGTCAGCATCGCCACTAAACCCGAGAAAGCCGCCAGAATCAAAGCCCAGTTCCAGTTGAGCCCGCCACGCCGAGCGTAGACCCGTTCGGTCAGCCACTCGAAGCGCAATCCCTCGGCGAGGTCCATTACCAGGCTCTCCAACACCGAGATAAACCCCACGGTGAGGACCATGGTTACCACCACACGACGAGCTTTGGGGTTGACCAACCGCATGGCACCACCCGCCGCGCCAGCAAGCCCCCCGAGAAGCAGCCATATGAAAACTGCGAAAGCTGTTGAGTTGCCGAAGGCCAGCAGTTCCGCCAGCATCGGGCTCCAGTTGACTAGCGGTTCTCGCAGATCGAAATTAACTAAAAGCACCGACAGCAGCGACACGCCGCCGCCTGCGATGACACCGCATATCACACCGCCGAAGATTTCGTGTAGACCCGCTGCGTGCATGGGTATGCCTTCGCGTTGGATCTGATGACCGACACGGTTACCGGCTATGAACGGCACGAACAGCAGCGACACATAGCCGAGGCTGAGGATCGGCTTGATCAGCAGGCGATCATCAAGGCGTAGCGGCATGTTCGACAAAGCCAAGAATATTTGTGCGCCCACGCCGACTGCACCCATGCTTAGTATTCGCTTCCAGTTCTGCGCAAACACTGGACGTGGCGGTGAGAGCAGGGTTTCGTCGGTTTCACCTGCTTCTGCGAGGTCTGCGACACCGGGTGTGCCAGGTGTGTCGGGTGTGCCGCCTGGGGTGAGGTCAGGACCGGGTTCGGATGCTGCGACTTCGGGTGAGTTGCTGTCGGTCATGTTCTGTCCTCAGCGGGTAGACGCTCGCCAAAGATTCCCGACGGACGGATCAAAAGCACACCGATCAGCATGGCGAAAGCGACCGCGTCGCGAAGTTGAGACACGCCGCTTACTCCCAATGGTTCCAGGATCAGCAGCGGCCCCACCGATTCGGCTACCCCGATAGAGATTCCGCCAGCCATGGAACCGCCAAGATGTCCGATACCTCCCACCACAGCGGCACTGAACGCTTTGATGCCTGGCAGGAAGCCCGTGAGGTGGGTCACGCTGCGGAACAGGATTCCCCAAAGGATTCCGGCCAACCCAGCCATGGCACCACCAACCGCGAAGACTCTCACGATGGTGCGGTTGACGTTGATCCCCATCAATGCCGCAATTTCTGCGTCTTCGGCCACGGCTCGCATGGCTTTGCCGCCTTTGGTGTGCTCTACCAGATACCAGAGCACAGCCATTGAAACTAGCGAAACCACCACCACCAAGATTCTGGCACCTTCGATTTGCAGGAAGGTGTGCTTGTCTTTCACCCAGTCGGGCACATCGGGGTAGACCTTGGCGGTCGGTCCCAGCAGCACCAGCGCAGCGTTCTGGATAAAGAATGACACCCCGATGGAGGTAATTAGGGGTATCAGGCGCGGCGATCCTCGCAAAGGTCGGTAGGCGACGCGCTCCATGATTACCGCTGTGAGGGTGCAGACGATCATTGAGATGATCACGATCAAAAGCAGCGAACCGATGAAGTTGCTTTCCCACCAGCCAGCGTCGGCGAGCTTGTTGGAGGTGATCATTCCGGTCATGGCACCGACCATGAACACCTCGCCGTGAGCGAAGTTAATGAACCCCAGCACTCCGTAGACCATCGAATAGCCCAGCGCGATCAACCCATACATGCAGCCCTGCGCCACTCCCGACACGATCAACCCACGGAACTGTGCTCCCGAGAGACCTGTGGCATCGGGGTTGACCACACGAGCGAAAGGATTGTCAGCGTCGATTTCTTGCCAGATGAAGGCCATCAAACCGACCGCGATAACAGTCAGAGCTGCCACGCGCAAGAAGGCCAGAAACCAGTCAACTCCTGTGCGCGGCGCGCCGCGACGAGGAGCGGCAGTTCGAATCATTGCACAGATGTTACGACAAAACGAGGGTTGCGGTCAAATTCGTGGACTGCTGGATGCGGCATCGCAAACGAGCGCAACTAGGAGGAGGTGTTTCAGCGCAGCTAGGGGCCAGACTTGCAAGGGTCATTGAGGGATGCGCAGCAAGGGCCACGGGTCGGGCTCATCAGCGGTTTGCGCGACCAGCAGCGACGGACCCTGATGTGTTAATGCCTTCTCTAGAGCCTGTGGCAGATCTTCGGGGCCGGAGACTGCTTGGGTATGCACGCCGAAGCTCTCACCGAAAGTGATCCAGTCAGGATTACGCAGCGAGGAGGCGATGGTGCGATCGTCGCCGAAGCGCTGCTGCTGCATACGCCGCACGTTGCCGTAGCCAGCGTTGTCAAAGAGCAGCACGGTGGTGTTGATTTGATATTGAGCCGCAGTAGCTAACTCGGTGGCTGTGAAAAGCATTCCTCCGTCACCAACGATGGTGACCTGGGCACGGTTGGGCACAGCAGCGGCAACACCTATCCCGTGAGCCACTCCTGCGCCGAGCGTGCCTGTTGCGCCGGTGCTGAGATAGCTGCGCGGCTGGCGGTGCTCATAACCGAGATGCGCCACGAACGCCACTTGGGTGACATCTTCAACGATGATCCCGTCGTCGGGCAGCACCGAGCGCAGCGCACGCAGGTAGCTGAGCTGCGGCTCTAGGTAGGCAATCTTCTTGAAGTGGTCGGCCCGCAGCGAAGCCAGTTCGGCGGTGCGGTCAGGTCGTTGACGGTTGTGGCGGCCCAAAGCGTCAAGCAGCATCTGGCAAGCTGCGGCTGCGTCGCCGTGAACACCGATAGCCCCAGTGTTGTAGCGGTCTAGTTCGTCAGCGTCAAGGTTGATCTGGATGATCGTCTGCTCGGGGCGTTTGCGCCATTGCAGATTGGGGAACTCCATTCGGGTGCCGATCCCGATTACCACATCAGCGCTCTGCCAGAGTTCGTGCCCCATGGTGAGAAAAGCGTGCAGGCGGTGACGAGTGTTAATCACTCCGAGCCCCATACGGTGGGTGAACACCGGTGCCTCTAAGGCGTCGGCAAGCTCACGAACCGGTTCAGAGGCATTTTGAGCTCCGCCGCCGACCATGATCAGAGGTCGCTGAGCGCCGCCCAAGATGCGGGCGACCTCTTCGATGCGGTCACTGTTGATCTCGGGCCGGTTTGCTTTAGGCGGCTCAAGCGTCGCGTCTGTTTTGCGGCTCCAGGCATCCACCGGAACTTCAACCGCTACGGGGCGAGGCACCCCTGACACCATTTCGTTGATGGCGCGTTGCCACACTGCCGTGCTCTGGTCGCCGCGCTCCACACAGCTTGTGTGTTTGGTCAACTGGCGTAGCACCGCAGCCGAGTCGGGAAGGTCGTGCAGCACGCCGGTGCTAAGTCCTCGCAGTTTTGAATGCACACCGCCGATCAGCGCCAACACTGGGGCGCAAGTCCAGTAGGCGCTGGTGAGACCCGCGGCTGCGTTGAGCATTCCTGGGCCGGGAACCACGCAAAACGCTGCCGGGCGCGCTGTTGCTTGAGCAGCGCCGAGAGCCATGTAAGAAGCTCCTTGCTCGTGGCGGGTCACGATGGGGCGAATGTCGGCTGCGTCGAAAAGCACGTTGAAAAAGTCGTCGTTTTGCACGCCGGGCAGGCAAAACAGCATGTCAATGCCGAGGTGCCTCAGAGCTTCGATCGCCATCTGGGCATTACTGGAGCGCTGTGGATTGGTGTTCGCTGGGTTTTGGTGCGTCGGCTCGGTCATGGTAGTTCAGTCGGCTCGGTCATGGTGGTTCAGCAACACACGGCGTTTAGTTGCAGTCATTCGTGAAGTTCCATAGTCAGGCGAGGATGCAGTGGTTCACCGTTGAGCCGATTCCTTCGACGGTGGTGTGCATAACCATGCCAGGTTCGAGCCATTGTTGAGGGTCACGCACCCTGCCTACGCCAGCCGGAGTGCCGGTGGCGATGATGTCGCCCGGGTCAAGAGTCATGACAGTGCTCAGATCGGCCACCAGTTCAGCAGGACAGAAGATCATTTGATCGGTGTTGGACGACTGCTTGACAACCCCGTCAATGCTGCAGCTCACTTCTAGGCCTGTGCCGTCGCCGATTTCGTCTGTGGTTACCAGCATCGGACCCAGCGGTGTGGACCTTTCAAAGGTTTTCCCAGCTAGAAATTGCGAGGTGCGGAACTGCCAATCGCGAATCGACACGTCGTTCAACACAGTGAATCCGGCTATGGCGGCCAGCGCTTCGGTGCGGCTGACATGACGTACTGCATGACCGATAACGACAGCGAGTTCGGCCTCCCAGTCGGCCTGGGTCGAAACTTCTGGTGCTGGGAGCACAACAGGATCGTAGGGACCGGTCAGGGCACGGTGAAATTTGGCGAAGTAGATAGGTGCTTGAGGCAGCGCGCTTTTGGTCTCGTAGGCGTGGTCGCGATAGTTGAGTCCCACACAAATGATTTTGTCGGGCGCAGGAATCACTGGTGCCAGATCTGCGTCGCGCAGAGCTTGTGTGGCACCGTGCTCGGCTACGGCGACGCTGCCGGATGTGACCGGTCCAGCCTCCAGAACAGCTCGCACGTCAGGCGCATCAAGCAGTACTATCTCGCTGTTGTCACCTTCGCCGACGACTATGCCAGCTCGGGTAGCACCATCGCTGCGAACGGTCACGAGTCGCAATAGAGAGCCTCCATATGATCGGAGTGAGGGTAGCCGCTGTTGGGGGTCGGGCTGTTTGTGCGAGCGCAGCGAAATGCCAGACTGTCAGCGTGACTGTCAAAAGTCACGGACGCCGCCACAAAGCCGCCCCAAAGCTGCCCCGACCAAGATCCCGACCGAAACGAGATACTGCGATGAGCCAGTTCGACACAGAAACAGCAGTCACTCCTGTTGGTGACGGACTCTGGCGATGCCGTTTGCACAGCGCATGGGACATCGCTGGCACCAGCAATGGCGGCTATGCGCTCACCCCAGTGTTGCGGGCTATGCGTTCGCTGGTTCCGCACCCCGATCCGATCACGACGACAACGCATTTTCTTCGTCCGGCCAAAGGCGACACCGACAGCGAGGTGCGGGTTTTAGTGATCCGCCAGGGCCGCACTGTGAGCACGCTTCGGGGTTCGCTATGGCAGGAAGGCAAGCAGCGTCTTGAGGTGCTGGCTGCTTTTGCGGACCTGGCGGATGGTGCTGCCACCGACAACACAGCATCCGGCCTTGAGATCGCTAAGCCACCGCCATCGCTTCCACCGATCGGGGAGTGCGTGCAGCGAGATTTCCTTGAGCAGGGCGTGGAGCCGCCAATGCTTTCTCGTGTTGAGGCGCGTATGCATCCAGATCATGTCCCGGCTGGCACCAGCAACAAGCCGTTGATTGATGGCTGGATCCGGTTCAGCGACGGCGCAGAGCCGTCTACGTTGACGCTGCCGTTTTTTGGTGATGCCATGATCCCATCGCTTTTTCCGCTGCTCGGCTGGGTTGGCTGGGTTCCGACTATTGAGTTGACGGTGCAGGTTCGCCGGATACCTGCGCAGGGATGGCTACAGGTTCGCCAAGAGACCATTGACTTGAGTAAAGGGCGCATGATCGAGTCGGGAACGATCTGGGATTCTTCGGGTGCGGTGGTGGCAACTACCCGCCAACTCGCTCTACTGCTTGCCTGAGGGTGATGGCCGCCTAGCCTCGTGGCGTGGCATTTGAGGCAGGCAACGGCGGACCGGACAACGTTGTGTTGACCGGTTTTATGGGCACCGGCAAGACCACAGTGGGCCGGATTCTGGCTGAGCAGCTCGGCTATGAGTTTGTCGACACCGACGAGATGATCGAGTCCCGGGCCGGGCCCGTAGCAAAAATATTCGAAGAGTTCGGCGAAGAGCACTTCCGTGAACTTGAACGATCCGTGGCTGCTGAATTCACTGGGCGCACTGGTCTGGTGATCTCCACCGGAGGGCGAATGATGCTTGACCAAGCGTGCGTGGCGTGTCTTGAGCCGGGCGCTTTTGTGGTGTGCCTCACCGCAGGCGTGGAAACCATCATTGAACGCATCGGCGAAACTGCGAACAGGCCTCTTTTGGCTTCGTCGGGCTCGTCGCGCCCTCAGGATTTGATGCACAAGCTGCTAGCTGAGCGCGCTGAGGCTTATGGCCGTTACACACCGGTGGATACCGAAGGCCGCAGCCCGCAGCAGGTCGCCGCAGAGATCGTGTCACTGCTAGAGCACTGAACTTCGGCTATAACTTTGCTATGACGTTGCAGATCTTGGTGATCAACGGTCCTAATCTCAACATGCTCGGACAACGCGAGACCGATATATACGGTCATGTCACGCTGCAGGAGATAATGGCTGACTTGTCGGCGTATGCCACCTCTAAGGGGGCGGAGCTTCGCTGCGTGCAGTCAAACCTGGAAGGTGACCTGGTTGCAGCAGTTCAGGCCGCGGCCGCCAACGGCGCAGAATCAGCCGACGGTGTGGTCCTCAACGCTGGTGCTTTGACCCATTATTCGATTGCTTTGCGTGACGCAGTTGCAGCAGTGGACGTGCCGGTGGTGGAGACTCACCTGTCCAATGTCTACGCCCGTGAAGATTTTCGGCATAGGTCTGTGATTGCTGAGGTTTGTGTGGGCGTGGTCGCAGGTTTCGGCCCGTTGAGCTACCGGCTAGCAACCGATGCCTTGATCAAACTGCTGAGCTGATAACCAGAGGGCATTAGGCGTTTGGCCTGCAACCTATTTACATCGGGCGCGTTTTGATGGTTAGCAGACGCTCGGAGACTGGGTCAACAGCCAGGTTCAGCCCTTCCAGCGTGTAGGCACCAAGCAGCGCTGGGGACTTTTCGTTCGCGAATACCACCATCGTGATTTCCTGCTTGCCGTTCACGGAGGCCCATGCTCGTCCAACATCGCGCCGCACCGTGCTCCCGTCCGCCAACCGAAATACGAAGTTGTCGAATGGTTGCACACCGATTTGTTTCAGCATTGTGGCTGGCACCTGCGTGTAGAACGCGCCGGTGTCAACCATTGCGTCAACGCTCACGCTTAGGTCGCTATGCATGTTTGTGAGCCGTAGCGGGCAGTTAAAGGTTCCCATGTTTGTTGCTCCTGACTTTGGCTAGGCGCGGTGCTTTTCGATGGGCAGCAGACGCTCGGCGACTGGATCGACAGTCAGGCTCAGCCCTTCCAGCGTGTAGGCACCCAGCAGTGGTTCAACTCCGTCCTCACCGAACACCACCAGCGTGATTTCCTGCTTGCCGTTCACGGAGGCCCATGCTCGTCCAACGTCGTATTGACCGGTGCGTCCGTCGGCGAACTCTAAGGTGATGCTCCTAGTGCGCTCAACTCCTAGTTCGTCAAGCAGGGAGGCTGGAGCTTGCGTGTAGAACGCGCCAGTGTCGACTAGTGCATCCAAGTCCAAGGTGCGGGCTTTGTCTGGGCTTGTGAGCCGTAGCGGGCAGCTAAAGGTTCCCATGTTTCATTTCCTTTCGTTTGGTTCCAGCACAATGCCTCCTGCTAACAGTAGTCATATTCGTATATTTCATTATAACTAGGTGTTTAAGTGTTTGCAACTCGAAAAGAGCAGACCGGCACTGCGAGGCGTATTAGGGGCCCAGCTTGGAGAAGATGCGAGATATGGCTTGATGCTCGGCGACGCGGCGAGCGATCATGGTGTTGCTTGCCGCTATGCGATATTTCGCATCTGAGCCGAGACGGTCTTCGAGGCTTTGCTCGAACTGGTTGGTCAAAGCCGCTTCGAGCCTCGGGTCAAGTTCCTCATCAAGAATCCCGCCAACTCGCTCACCAACTGCATCGTCAAGCACGTAGTCAACCGTCTCATCAAGATCAAGCTCCACGCCTAAAGCGCCGCTGGCTTGCTTGGCTCCTTCATAGGCTGCGTAGTTGGCTGCTGTGCCCTTGATAGCGAAGTTGGCAGCCTGCTCGCCAGCCACTTTGGCACCGCTGTCTTTGGCTGCCTTTGTTACCTGCTGAACCACCTTGACAGCACCACGCACACCCGATGCCGACAACCCCGGCAGAGGCACCAAGCTCAACGCGAATAGTCCGGCTGTGAAGAAGTCGCCGTTGAGCGCGTAATGAACCGCTCTAGCAGCATCAACAATGTCACCAATGACAGGGATAAAAGACACCACATCAAAAATGGTGCCGAGTTTGATGCTGCTGCCGGAGCTGTGATATCCACCGCCCTCAAGCACTTGATGCACCGCGGCTTGCTCTTCGGCCGAGAGGTTGTAATCGCGAAGGAACGCCTCTAGGTCGTCTCGGGTTATGAGGCCGTCTGCTTTGCCACTGGCAGCGGCATCGATCTTGGTTGTATGGGTTATTAGTGCGCCTCGTGCTGCGGTCTTGTCGAGGTAGGCATCAATATCGGCGAGGCTCATCAAGCCGTCACGATCTTTTGGATCGAACGTCAGGCCGGTCGAGTTCGATCGTGAGAAGTATTCGTTGTTGTTTTTAGCGGTTTCAACCTGGTCGAAGTAAAGGTCATGGCGTAAGAGCCAGTCGGCGGCTGCGGCTGTGGTCGTGTCGGTGGAGTTGACGGCCCAGCGCAGATCACGGCGCGATAACAAGCCGTCGGCTTTAGCGGGATCACCGCGCGATTCGATCATGGTGAAACGCTCGCGTATCTGCTCCAGAGCTCCCAGAGCCTCATTCATTTCGGGGCCTCCGGCCATCACTAGGTGAGTGCGTTCCCGCAAATCTTGTGCGCTCTGGCGCAGTTCTTCGGCTACCCGACGGGTGCCGAGTTCGACTTTGGGTAATTGCGCTTGTAGCAGCGTTTCGGCTTCTGTCAGAGGAGCCTGCAGTGCTTGGGCATCCCAGTCAAGTCCGGTGGCGGCGGTTTCCATACGTTGGCGTAGCTCTTCAGCTCGTTCAATGTCGAGTGCCAAAAGGTCTGTCATAAACCTTCCTCCATGTTCTCTGTTCTCTCCTTGGTTTTCTCCTTGACCACTCCTCGATTCCTTCTACGCTCTCCATCGCACTCGCTTTCACAAGTAATCATACAGAGTATTTA
>JAPYNU010000088.1 GCA_028283245.1 Candidatus Aldehydirespirator catecholifindens
CTTCTCTCTAGTGCCCATGCTGCGATCTTCCGTGCCACAACCTGCGCTGCTGCGCTGCCGATTGTGGGCGGCCCTTGCTGCGTTGCTGTTCGCGGCATCTGTCGCTGTGCCAGCAGCTGCACAGACCGACGAGGAGATCATCGAGCAGAGCCGCCAGACCGTGCGCAATGTCGAAGCTGAACGCAAAGCCCTGCAAGACGCTGCAGCCGCGGCTACCGAGAACCTTGACGCAGCTACCGCCGATGCCGAAGACCTTGTTGATGCCCTGAACCGGGCTCAAGATGCTGTGGACGCCCAGCAGGCAGCACTCGACGAAGCCAGACGAGCGGTAACCGACGCCGAAACGATAGTTGCGGAAGCCGAGGCTCAGATCGCGGCGGTGCAAGCCGAACTGACCGCCACTCAAGAAGGCCTGCGCAAAGCGGTAATCGAATCGTATGTTTCGTTCCAAGCCCCCAGCGGAAGCTTCAGCGTCCTTGGAGCTGATCCCTGGCAGAACGCTCGCGAGGAGGCTCTCGCAGGTTTCGCCACTGGCAGCCGCATTGACGATATTGACGAAGTGCGACGCTTGGGCGAAGAGCTTGAACGTTGGCGGCTGCAAGTGGTTGATGCAGCCGAGGAAGCCGAAGCTCAGCGTCAGGCTACGGCTCTGATCCTGGCTGACTTGCGAACAGCCGTCGACCGCGAAGCCGGTTTGTCACTAGCCGCCGAGGAGCGTGTTGAGAGACGGCTTTACGAAGTTCAGACAATCCGCCAATTTGACGCTGCTTTGGCTTCTGAGATTGAGTCCGCTGAACGTGAGATCGCTGCTGCTCTTCAGCGTCAACGCGCCGAGGAAGAAGCCCGACGCAGAGCCGAGGAGGAACGCCGTCGAGCCGAGGAGGAACGCCGTCGAGCCGAAGAAGCTCGACTCAGAGCCGAGGAGGAAGCACGTCGCCTCGCTGCGGGGGACTCCTCGTCAAGAGAGCTTGCGGACTCCGTGGATCCGAGCGATTCGGATCTGCCGCTTGTGTGGGTGTCGGGCTTTCAGGTGCATCAGCAAATCGCGGATGGTGTCGCAGGTCTGGTGGCGGCTATGGAGGCTGAAGGCTTCGACATGGGCGGTTGGGGATACCGCACAGCTCAGCAGCAGATCAACCTCCGCAGATCGCATTGCGGTGCCTCCGAATGGGATATTTGGAGCAAGCCTTCAAGCAGCTGCAGGCCACCGACCGCTCGCCCAGGGCGCAGCAACCACGAACGAGGTCTGGCTATCGACTTCACCAGCAATGGCCGTCTCATTACCAGCCGCAACAGCGCAGCGTTCCAAGCTCTGAGGCGTTTGGCACCCGGTTTCGGACTGGTAAACCTGCCTAGCGAACCCTGGCACTGGTCAGTGGATGGCCGCTGAACCTAATCATGCGCTGAACCTAATCTGCATGGTCGCTATTTGGTGTGAGTCCAGTTGGGATGGCGCTTTTCGGTGAACGCTTTGGGCCATTCGGCACCATCACCGTCAGCGGCTTTGGCTGCCATCACGTCAACAGCCAGTTTGTATGCCTCACTGACAGGCAGATCCATCTGGGCATACAGCGTCTGCTTGCCGATGCCTTTGGCGTAGCGGCTGCCGCGGGTGGCTCGGCTCAGCAACTCCATAGTGACCTCGTCAAGCTGCTCGGGTGATGCCACACGGTTCACGAGCCCCCAGTCGAGCGCGGTGGCGGCATCAATCGTGTCGCCGGTGAGTGCCAGTTCCATGGCTCGCTTGCGCCCGATGGGCCGAGCCAAAGCCACCATCGGGGTGTGACAGAACAGTCCGCCTTTGCCGCCTGGTGTGGCGAATCCGGCTGCGGTGCTGGCCACGATCAGGTCTGCGCTGGCAGCTAGCTGAGCGCCAGCCGCAGTGGCCAAAGCATGAACTTTCGCTACCACAACCTGAGGTATCTCAGACATGGCAAGCATGGCTGCGGTGCATTGTGAAAAAAGCTCCTGAAGCTCGGCGTGTGTCATTCGAGCCATTTCGGCGAGATCATGACCCGAGGAGAACACCGGGCCGTTAGCGGCCACTACTACCCCAGCGACTTCGCTGTCGGCACCGGCTGAACGCAAAGCGTGCTCAAGTTCGGCGAGCACCTCCAACGACAGGCAGTTGCGCCGCTCAGGCCGGTTGAACGTGATCGTCACGATTTGGCCTTCATTACGGCTGTGGGGATGCGAACCGCGCTCAAAAATCAGGTTTCGGTATTCCATTGGCTGAGTTCCTTTTGGAGTGAATGTCTAGCCGATGCCACATCGCCAGTCTTGGTTTAGCTGTTCAGTATTGTTTTGCTGTGCAGTCTTGGTTTAGCTGTTCGGGAGTATCCCGTTGGCGTGCATGCGATTGACAGTGCTAACCACCGCACGCAACGACGCCGACACAATCGACTCATGCAATCCAACACCCCAAGTGGTGTTGCGATCTCCAGTGTCAACCTCTACGTAAGCCGCTGCGGTGGCGTCGCTGCCAGCGCCGATGGCGTGCTCGTAATAGTCGTGGATTTTGCCAGCGAAGAGTCCCTCGGATTGAAGCGCCGTCACGAAAGCGTCGATCGGCCCATTGCCCGCACCCGAAATGGTGCGCTCCTCACCGCCGATTAGCAGTCTCGCCTGCAAGTCGGTGCGTGAAGTTTCGATGGTGTCGGTGGTGGCGCGATGACCTATCAACTCCACCCAGGGCCGCTCTAGTTCTACATACGACGACACAAAGCGGCGATGTATCTCATAAGAGGTGATTTCGGTGCCGGTGTCTTCTGCCACGGTCTGTATTTGCCTAGAGAAGTCCACTTGCAGACCGCGGGGCACATCAAGGCCGTATTCGTGAAGCAGCACGTAAGCCACGCCGCCTTTGCCGGATTGGCTGTTGACCCTGACTACTGCCTCATAGCTGCGACCCAGATGACGCGGATCAACCGGCAGATAGGGCACATCCCAGATGTCGTAGTTGCCGATTAGCGCCTCTCCTGGTGCTACGTCGTAGAGAGTAGCCATGCCTTTTTTGATGGCGTCTTGATGACTGCCCGAAAAGGCTGTGTAGACAAGATCGCCCACATAGGGATGCCGTTCGGGGACTGCCATACGGTTGGCGTATTCAAAAACTCGGCGTGCTTCTTCAATGTCGCTGATATCTAGTTCGGGGTCTACCCCTTGGGTGAACAGGTTCAATGCCAACGTGATCACGTCCACGTTGCCGGTGCGTTCGCCGTTGCCAAACAGGGTGCCTTCTACCCGGTCGGCACCGGCCATCACGCCGAACTCGGCTGCGGCCACGGCAGTGCCGCGATCATTGTGGGGATGCAGCGACAACACGACGGCTTCACGGTTGCGGATGTCTCGATGGAAACGTTCGATCATGTCGCCGTAGATATTCGCTGATGACATTTCTACGGTGGCGGGAAGGTTCAGGATCAGCGGCCAGTCAGCGGTGGGGCCGATCACGTCCATTACCGCCTCGCATACCTCGACAGCGAAGTCGGGTTCGGTGCCGGTGTAGCTCTCTGGTGAGTATTCGAAGCGAATGCCTTCGGCGTTACCAGAGCTGCGGGCTCGCTGGAGGCCACGGATGCATTGCTCAGCACCGTTTATAGCAATCTTGATGATGCCTGCGCGGTTGGTTTCGAACACCACCCGACGCTGGGTCACCGACGTGGAATTGTAGAGATGAACAATCGCTCGTGGTGCCGACTCGATAGCTTCGAAAGTGCGTTCGATGAGTTCGTCTCGTGCCTGGGTTAGCACTTGGATGGTGATGTCGTCGGGAATCCGGTCTTCGGTGATGAGCTTGCGACAGAAATCGAAGTCGGGCTGTGAGGCGGCAGGGAAACCAACCTCGATCTCTTTGAAGCCCATCGTCACGAGATGATCGAACATGCGCTGTTTGCGGCCTATATCCATCGGATCGACGAGTGCCTGGTTACCGTCACGCAGATCAACCGAGCACCACAGCGGCGCTTTGGTGATGCGCTTGTCGGGCCAGGTGCGATCGGCGAGTTCTACCGCTGGGTAGGGCCGGTATTTGGTGAACGGCATGGTTTTGGGCTTGGCGGGAGGCATCTTGCTTGTCTCTCTTTTGTCGGTTCCTAGTCGGTTCTTATGGTGTTCTTTTTTTATGGTGTTCTTTGTGTTGAGTCTGATGTTGTGGTCGTCTTGGGGGGCTCGTTTGTCAGTGATCAACCGCTGACGGATCTAGAGCGATCTTGGCCCTAGAAAGCACAAATCCCCCCGGCTAGGAAGCACGAGGGGATTCGGCGAGCACCGATATGTGGTGCTCGCCTACACGAGAAGCAGTAGTTCGGCGATGCGGTCCACGAAGATCAACAATAGCGCAGGCAAATGCGGTAGCCAACTCTTTGTGACGGCGCGCCATGCTTGAGGGATAATCGGCAGCGTTGCGAGAGCCGTTGGCGAGTAGCCCCGAGGTCGTGTAGCCCCGGGGTCGTGTAGCCAACTCCTGTGAAAACGCGCCATGCTTGAGGGGTGAACAGCGAGTTAGATCATCTGACGTGGGAGACGGCACCTGAGGATCTGCGGTCACCGCTGCTGGTGACTGCGTATCACGGCTGGTTCGATGTGGGTGGCGCTGCAACTGGCTCGCTCGAATGGCTGAGCGAACGCAGCGAATCGCAGCGGTTGGCTCACATCAACGGCGAAGAGTTCTTCAATTTTGCTGAGCAGCGTCCCACGGTGAGCATTCGTGACGGTCGTCGTGTGATCTCTTGGCCCTGCAACGACGTGTATGCGCTGCGTCCGGTTGACGGCGCACATGACCTGGTGCTGGTGGTGGGTACCGAGCCGCAGTTGCGCTGGCAGACCTACGCCGAGGTAATCGTTGAGTTAGCGGCACGCAGCGAGACCGTGGCGCTGGTGACTGTGGGGGCGCATATTGCTGATGTGCCTCACACTCGCCCTTTTGAAGTAACCGGCTCCACTAGCGATCCCGGTCTGGCTGAGGCGTGGGGTTTGAGCAGGCCTTCATATGAGGGACCGACGGGGATAGTGGGTGTGCTGCATGAACGCTTTGAGCAGTTGCGTATCCCGGCTGTGTCGCTGCGGGTGGCGGTGCCGCATTATGTGCCGGGTTCGCCTAACCCGAAAGGGGCTCGGGCGCTGCTGGAACGCTTCGAGAGGGTTACTGGACTGACAACCGGCTGGGCCGAACTTGACGAAGCAGCTGACGACTGGGAGCAGCGAGTTAACGAGGCCATGAACTTCGACGACGACGTGGTGGCTTACGTGCGTCGCCTCGAAGCCCGAGCCGATGCCCGAGCCAAACGCAGCGTCCCCAGCGGCGACGACTTAGGCGCAGAGTTCGAGCGCTTCCTACGCAACCGAGAAACCCCCAACTGACCTTCTTGGCCAATATCCCAACTCGGCACTAACGACAACGACAATTGCGACCAAGGCTGAGCCTTCGCCGAAGTTAAGTCATCACTGAGGAGAACTGATCTTCGCGAAACACGATCCTGAACCTGCCCCTGGTGTGGCCGTTGTCAAGGCTGACCTCGCCGCATTCGTAGGTGCCGTCGCCGTTGAGCGCTGCCTCGAGAGTCGCAAACACTTTCGTCTTGTAGTCGGTGTCGGCGTTGCCGGATAAGTGCTCACCTTTGGTCTCTACCACCAGCAGCCTCGGCTTGCCGTCGCCGGTGCTTGACATAGCCACGAAATCGGGCCAGATACGGTCCTGGTTCCAGCCGCGCAAGTAATACTCACTCCGCTGACGGACAGCGACCCGGTGCCACCACCTGATCGCCTCGTGCTGATCGACATAGAAAGCGAAATTCTTCTCGAGATTCGTGTCGAACTGGCTTTCGAACACCGGCTCAAAGAGACTGTTCTGCACCGGCTTGAAACCGTGTTCCAGGGTGTGGTCATCGGCTGCGACCGGCAGAGTGAAATCTTCTCGCATCTTGTAGTTGGGTTCGCTCGCCTCCAAGTCGAAGCGGATGTCGCCCGCCCTGAGCTTGGCTGCGAAAATTAGCTCAGCCTGCTGCTCGATCTGGTCTGTGACGCTCTCGCGCAGATGCGTTACGAGATGGCGGCGCTGAGCGAAGATGTCTGTTTCGGTCATACCTGCTGCCTCTAGGGATGCCGCATACCCCTGAACGATGCGTGCCGCAAGCCACGAGTTAGGCACGAGATCGCTGATTTGGCGTGTCATCCAAAGCAACATTGAGGAGGTTTCAACTATGACAGCGGCTTGATCTTCGCCTTCAGCTAGCGGAGTGGCGACTCGCTCTAGCGCAACCGTTGTGCCTGCTCGGAGATCAACGCTTGCCGTCTGGTCAACCACAGACCCAGTGTCTGAGCCTGCATAGTCGTCTGGAGCTGCGATTCGTTCCCAATTGATGGGTTCAAGCACATGCCGCTGATAATCCAACTCATGCCATTCGTTGACATCGCCGTCATCTGAAAGTTCGGCACGGTGCAACACTTTGGGCAAAAATATGATCTCGTTACGAAAGCGCTCACGCCTGCGGATGGGCATAATCTCGGTGTCGACAGCATCGCTTCCCTTCACATCTTGAGCCAAGCCGGTCAAGCCTTCGTTTTCTAGGCCGTTCTTGACGTGAACGACGGCTTCGTCGACTGAGGTCTGCCAGCAGAAGACGTAGCTCTTGTCGAGATCATCAATCCCCGTGGCTCGAGCATGCGGCTGGCGCATCACCCGGCCCATGAGCTGCGTCACAGCCCTAGCGCTGGAAGTGTTGTCAAGCATTGCAAGCACGTATGCAAACGGACAATCCCATCCTTCCATCAGCGCGGCTCTGGTGATGATCCAGCGGACCTGCGAAAATCCTGACATCAGATCTTCGCCAGCGATCTCGTCGTTATCCGCAGATTTGACCCGCACCGCTTCGGGCGATTCTCCCATCTGTTTGATCAGAAACTCGCGGGCATCTTCGGCGTGGATGCGGTCGGTGCCTCGCTGCTCTTTGCCGGTGCGCTCGACTCGCACCACAGCTATTGGACGGATGTAGCGACCCTGCTGGGACTCGAACAACTTCGCTGCAGCCGTCAGATCCTCAAGAGTGTCATGTGCTCGGCTGAGCGTGTCGCGCCAGTCGCCAGTCACAGAGGTGACTTCCACCGGGAGCTTGATCATCTGCTCTTTCTTGAGGTCCACGCCCGAGATATCGACTAGCAGGTTGCTGATATACGGGTTGGGTGTGGCCGAAAGTTCGATCACGAGACGCGGGTTGAGCCGGTTGACAGCCTGCACGAACTCGTTCGCGTCCCTGCCGCCGTATGCCTTGTGAGCTTCGTCAAGCACCACCACGGGGCGTTGGATCTTCAACAAGTTGAGGAGGCTGTGCTTGAGTTCTCCGTCGTCTTCGTAGTCAAGGTCTGGGTTGGCCGCCTGCAAAGCTTCGAGAGCATTGAGGTCGTCATCGCTCGGGAACAAACTCGGGTAGCGGCCCGAGTTGCGGAACATCTTCAGAAACTCCCGGCCCTTCTGGCGGTTCGCTGCTGGATACATCAAAAGCATCACGCAAAGGTGGCTTCTGAGGTCATCAAGACTGACCGAATCGTCTTTCTCGAACACCTTGACCCGCCCAGTTCCTGCCATCTCAAGGTGATCGCGGTAGGGATGGTCACGCGACTTGAACGCCTTGATGGTCTGAGCGTAGATGGCTCGTGAGGGCACGATCCAAAGCACCAGCCCTGTCTGCATCCGGGTGCGCTCAAGAGCCGCGACTCCTAGAAGAGTCTTGCCTCCGCCTGTCGGCACCTTGAGGCAGACGTGGGGTATGGGCCTTCCCGCCTCGTCGCTGCGTTCTACATAATCTTGCGGTGTCGCTAGAAGGCCTCCATCATCCACTAAACGTTCCCACGCCTTACGCGGAAAGTTGAGATCGTCTCGTGAAGCCTCAATTCCAGCATCTTTCAGTGTCTCAGCCTTGTGCAGCGACTCGGACCGGGCTGCGTCAAGCGCGCTCAGCCAGCGGTCGAACTTCTCGACAGTGCGCTGCTGATATTCCTTGAGTTCAAGCACGGCTCACACCTGGTCTTCGCGTTGGATCGCCCAGGGAAGCTGACTGAAGCTGATGTTCATGTCGATTAGATCGTCCTGAGACATAAACTTTCCCGCTGCGAACACCACGGCCTGCGCTCCTGTCTTGTTGCAGGATTTGCTTATCGCGTCGGCTAGATATATGTCGAACATTGACTCTCTGCTCTTTAGCCAGTCCATATCAGGCTGATAAAACAAGTAGTAGTTACGGTTCCTTTTCTTATCGCGGTGGATCAACCCGTTGTCATCAAGCGGAACCGGCTCAGAGGAAGGTGTCGAGCGTCCAGTGGCTGTGTGTGTCAGCCAAGCCGCCAAAGCCTCGTAACTCGGCAGGTTCTCACCGTCAAGCATCGACCATGATGTGACCGGTTCTCCTAAAGTGCAGTAGGTAAACGACCCCCCGAGACCCTCACGGAGATCAGGGTCTTTGGCATCGGGTACCCCAGCGATCACCCGGCGCACTCGCTCAGCAGTGATCGAGTGTGCATAATCCTCGCACTCCACCAAGGTGAACTTCCGGTTACCGCCGTCCTGTTTGTTTAGCGCCAAGACCGCCTGACCCGTAGTTCCCGACCCAGCGAAAGAGTCCAAGATCACATCTGTGCCTGAGGTCACAATCTCAAGCAGACGGCGGATGACTCTTTCGTCTTTGGGATAGTCAAACTTCTTTTCGGGCATGATGCGGACAAGGTCCTTATGTGCAGCTCGCCGGTCCTGGTAGAAGACGCTGGCCAATACCTGCGAATCAGTGTCTGCCAGGTAGCGCTTGAGGTTCGGGACGCTCGACTCATCGGGACCAAAGTGGACACGCCCCTCTTTGACGGCCTCCACCATCTTGGCCCTATCGGGAAATACCCAACCTCTCGCCGGAACCTTGACAGGTTTTTTGGTAACAGGATGAAGTATCTCGTAGTCCGGGCCGCCACCTCCCGGCCAAGAGATGTCGCCTGCGAAGTAAACACCGCGCTCATCAACCCAGCGGTAGTGGCGGTGAGCGTAGGACTTGTGCTTCTTATCAAGAGACCCGAACCACTCCTGAAGTTCGTCTGAGGCGGCTGTCGAGTCGCCGTCATGACGCTGCCAGGCGGACTGCGCCACCTTGTTGATCTCGTCAATGCCCTGCTTCAGCGCCCGCCAGCGAGCACCATTCAGACGCAACCTCTCACGATCCTTGGAGAAGCACATGACGTAGTCGTGACCCACCGACACGAAACGAGCATCGTTCTTGCCGGTCCCCTCCCAAACGAAGTTGGCAATAAAGTTCTCCTCGCCGAAGATCTCATCCATGAGCATCCGTAGATGGTGAAACTCGTTGTCGTCAATTGACACAAAGATCACTCCGTCCTCGGCTAGCAACTCCTTCAGCAATTGCAGGCGCGGCCAAATCATGCACAACCACTTGTCGTGGCGCAGCAAGTCCTCAGTGTCCACGAAGCCGTTCTCTTTGAGCCAGGTGCGCTGCAGCGGGGCGTTGACGTTGTCGTTGTAGACCCAGCCCTCGTTACCGGTGTTGTAGGGCGGATCGATATAGATGCACTTCACCCGGTCGGCGTAGCGAGGCAGTAGCGCCTTGAGCGCGTCCAGGTTGTCTCCGTGGATGATCAGGTTGTCATCGTCAGGGCAGCCCCCGACCGACTTGTCTGCGTCGGGCACCAGCGGCCGGTGTGGCACAGCGAAATGGTGAGCGTAAATATGCCTCTTGCCCCTGAAATCAAGTGTTGGCATCGAAACTCCCTATCAAACTTCCTTTCCTCGCAACGTAGCAGTCCCATGTGACAAGATGAGGATGCCCGTCTCGTTCGGTCAACCCGCAGGCTGGTACTGGCAGAAGGTAGGTTCAATACTTCATGTCGTTGCTCGCAGATTGGGCTGGCCCGCACGAAAAACTGTGCCGATTCATCGCTGAGGAGTCGCAGAAAACGCTCGACGCCTATAGCAAACAGCCGTACCTTGTCAGCGAGCACGCCAACATCGAACAGGACACAGCTCAGGGCGGATACCAGCACCGTCAACTCTTTGAGTTGGTGCAGAACAGCGCCGACGCTCTCGCTCCCGTCTCCGCAACCGGCGAAGAGGCGGGCGGCTCGGTTTCAGCAAGAACTGGACAGATAGAAATTTGGCTTACCGACGGCTGCCTCTACTGCGCCGACGACGGTACTCCCATTGACGAAGATGGTGTGAAGGCACTCATGTTCTCGCACATGTCGCCCAAGCGCAACACCAGCCAGATTGGCACCTTCGGCGTGGGGTTCAAGTCGTTGCTCGGAGTCAGCGACGCGCCGGAGTTCCTAAGCCGCGCGGGCTCGTTCCGCTTTGACAGCAAGCGCGCGCGTGAGCAGATTGAGCAGATCGTCCCAGACGCGAAGTCGTATCCGGTGTTAAGGATCGCCGATCCGATAGATCCCGCAGAATCCCTCAGCGACGATGTCGGGCAGGATTTGCTTCGCTGGGCATCAAACATTGTGCGGCTACCGCTCAAGCCGGTTGCCTATAAGGACTTGCACGAGCAGATGAGCCAGTTCCCGGCTGAGTTCCTGCTGTTCGTGAAACACGTCGGCAAGCTCAAGCTCACCGACGGCTCACGCGTGCTTGATCGCACCCTAAAGCTTTCGACAACAAGCGGTGTCTGGCACCTGAGCGACAACGGCACCAAGAGCATGTGGAAAGTCTTTGAGCGCCGTGATCGCTTGTCGGCTGAGGCTTCCGCCGACCGCCGCCGAGATGAAGAGCAGAGCAATGTGCCCATCTGGTGGGCTGCGCCACTGGAGCGGCTGGACAAGCCGGGCACATTCTGGACCTACTTCCCCACTGAGACGCAGAGCCTCGTGGCCGGAATCCTGAACGCACCCTGGAAGACCAACGTAGACCGCCAGAATCTCCTCACCGGGACATACAACGACGAACTGATCCACGCCGCTGCCGAACTGATCGCGCAAAAGCTGCCTGAGTTGGCAACATCGGAGGATCCGGCCCGGCACCTTGATGCGCTGCCTCGTCGCCGCGAGTCTGGTGATTCTCATCATGCAGAGTTGCTTCGAGAGCGCTTGTTCGAAGTGATTCAAGAGCGCAAGATTCTCCCCGATCAAGACGGCAAGCTCAGGCGATCCGATGAGATTCGCTACGCACCCGACCTGAGCAGTCACAGCCAAGCGGCAGAAGCTCGCGATCTATGGTCATCCCACGCGGCCTGTCCGAAGAACTGGCTCCACCACTCAGCATTTACGAAAAACCGAATGGCGAAAGTCAACGCACTCTTTGATGCCGATCCTAATGGAAGGCAAAAAGTTGCACCAAGAGCATCTGTCAGCGAATGGCTAGAGGCTCTAGTTGCGGCATCTCGCAATCAAGATCCAGTGCAAGCATCCAAAGCTGCCCTTTCAGTCGCATCTGTGCTAGACAGATCGCAGCTGAGACCCCAACGCTTCGGCAGCATTGTGCTGACAGCGAGCGGTGCTTGGTGCTACCCCGATCCAGAGAGCCTTTTCCTGCCATACGAGTCAACAGAAGTCGGTAGCACTATTGACCCCCGGCGCTGCGTGCATGTAGATCTAGTGAAGTACCGCGAAACGCGTGATGCCCTCAAGAAACTAGGACTTCAGCAACCAACAGCCGAGAGCGGGTTCAAAGCTATCGCTAAGCATGTACTGCAATCTAGCGATGCCTCAATTAAGGATGAAGACCTCCGGAAGTTCTGGATCACGTCTCGTGCCCTCGACCCAGCCGTTGCCTTGTACACGATTAACAGAATCACGAAAAACTGGTGTAGTAAGGTTCGTGTTCTTACAAAGTCAGGAACTTGGGCGGCAACGCATTCTGTGCTGCTAGCGGGTGAGATCGTGCCCGGTGACGGCAGCCGCGACGATGCCGCCACTGTTGACATGGACTTCCATAGACCTGATGAAAAGCTGTTTGGCGATCTGGGCATCGTTGGGAAACCCACAGGCAAACGCAACCCGTTGGTAGAACCGTCTTGCTCAGGTTACAAAAAAGAATGCGAACAGATTTACCGACAAAGTGGTCTCACACGACAGCCACAACAAAATTACCTCGAATTTATGTCATGCCATGGACTTGGTCCGCTCGAAGTGATCACGGTGCTCAGCGACGAAGCCCGAGCCCTATACACCGATGCTCTGCTGTCACGCAACAAGTGCTATACGCCGCTGACTATGCGGCACAGAACCAATCAGGAGTCATATCCCAAAAAACCCTTTCCTTCTCTGGCTATCCACATGATTCGCAAGCACGGCCGAATCAAAACGGCTGATGGGATCGTTCCTTTTGCTGACGCTTTAGGCAAGAATCCTGCGAACAGCGATGCCCTGCTTTGCCTGTTGCGACACCCGAAAGCCGAACGCATCAAGGAAGTTTTCAATCTTGCTAACCCTATGCCTGAGTTCTTCGGAATTCATGAACCGGTTCCATTAATTGACGTTTGGCCTGGCTTGCAGGACTACCTGAACAGCGACATTGCGTCTGTCCAGCTTGTGCGCTGTGAGCGCATCAGAGTGGGGCACGACAACCGAACGTGCCTTCTTCATGATGGTGAGGTTTACCTTACGTCAGAATCCAACGCAGACGCGTTCGACGAACTGCAGCAGGTGCTCAGAGCACTTGATCGCCGTCTGAGCGATAGCTACATCAACGACATCGTCAACGGAACCACGCCTGCTGAGGTTGAAAAGTGCCGCGCGGGCGTGCGACAGCAATCCACCGATGCTGGTCGACTCCTCGCCGCCGTGGGCGCTAAAAGCCTGCGAGATGGTCTTCCGCCGTCTCTGCTTGACGCGCTTGAGCGCGACAGTCAGAACGGATTGCCCGAGACAGCGATTGCCGAAGCCGCTATCGCCACATACCACACCGATGCTCTCAGACAGTTCCGGCATTCGCTCGAACACCTGAAGCCTCCCACCAAGTGGGCAGGGTCTGCTCGGGCCGTCAACTTTGTGCGATCCCTCGGATTCGCAGAAGAATGGGCAGGAACGCGCAGCGAAAAGCGCCCACCTTTTGAGATCGTTGACGGGCCGTGGGAACTACCCGAACTGCATGACTACCAGCGGACAGTTGTTTCCAATGTGCATCAACTGCTGAGAGCCGAGAGTTCAGCGGAGGTCGGCAGGCGAGGGATGATCAGCATGCCCACTGGGTCGGGTAAAACTCGTGTAGCGGTGCAGGCGATTGTCGAAGCCATCCGTGACGGCAGCCTTGATGGCGGTGTGCTGTGGATAGCGGATCGTGACGAACTCTGCGAACAGGCAGTCGAGGCATGGCGGCAAGTGTGGGCCAGCATCGGCAGCCGCGCCACGCAACTCCGCATCTCTCGCATGTGGAGCGGTCAGCGTCAGCCCCTACCCGTGCATGAGTTGCATGTGGTGGTGGCAACTCTCCAAACAGCCCATCGCAAGCTATCTGCACCCGATTACGACTTTCTGAAGGATTTTCGGCTGGTTATATTCGACGAAGCACACCGTTCGATTGCTCCCAGTTCGACCCAAGTGTTCAGCGAACTCGGCTTGACCTTCCGAACAAGCAGTGACGAACCGTTTCTGCTGGGCCTGACAGCCACCCCTTACCGAGGCCATGACGAAGTCGAAACGAGCCGACTCGTCAATCGTTACGGCAACAACCGGCTTGATGCCGGAGCGTTCGGTAGCGACGAACCACAGCAAGTCATTGAGGAACTACAGCACGCCAAGGTGCTCGCACGCGCCGACCATGCACTGATCGACGGTGCGAGGATCAAACTAACCGAAGACGAAATCAGCCAGATGCAAAAATTCACCTCTAAAGAGTCAGCCCCCGATACATCGCTAAATAGTCCTTGGCTTCCGCAAAGTGCTGAGGAAAGGATCGCTGGTGATGTCGAACGCACCAAGCGCATTATTGACGCGTTCGAAACCCATATTGAGTCGGACTGGCCTGTTCTCGTATTCGCTACATCGGTTGAGCACTCCATGACCCTCTCTGCGTTGCTGAATCGCAGGGGGATCACCGCCCGAGCAGTGAGCGGCGATACCGACCAGACGACAAGACGCAAAATGGTCAGTCAATTCCGCTCAGGCAGTATCCAAGCTTTAGTCAACTACGCCGTTCTCCGAGAAGGCTTCGACGCTCCACGAACCCGAGCCATAATCGTGGCTCGACCGGTCTACAGCCCGAACCTTTATTTTCAGATGGTAGGCCGAGGACTGCGCGGACAGAAAAACGGCGGAAACGAGCGTTGCTTAATTCTCAACGTCGCTGACAACATAGAAAACTTCGGACGAGAACTCGCCTTCTCAGAACTGGACTGGCTCTGGGCCACCTAAGAGCTGAGCTGGAAGGCGTAAGTTCGTTATTGTCTTTGCTGTCACCGCGACGCTCTTGCGCTGCAAGCTGCACCGAGAGTCAGCCTGAAACGCGAGCAGCAAGTCGGCCGCATACACCTGACGGCATCAGCTGGTGACAGTGAACACTTTGGTCTTAGGAGTTTTTTAAGCGTGCGTCAAGGCGCTTCAGAGCCGCAACAAGTTCGGATGCGTTTGCGATCCTCTCGCAAACTTCATCTTCGGACATCAACTCTTCATAGAAGTTCTTATGCAACATTTGAGCCGCACCAAGCCGCAACAGCAGCAGGTCGGTTTCCTGACTCTCACCGGCGCTGAGGATCAGCTTGCGAGCATTGTCGATCAACTTGCGATGCGATCCGAGCGGCCATCCCCGCTGCTTAGAGATTGAGTTGATGCAATGTGCTACTGCACCCCAAGCCTTCTCGCTCGCTTGGAGGAGATCACCCGCTGCAAGTTCGTCTCGTGAATGGCGCAAGAACTCCTGGCTAATCTCGGCATGGCGCTGCGAGGTGGTCATGACTCCTGCCCGTAGGGACGAGGCTTGCTGTACTCAATAAGCGAGAACTGTCCTGTTACAGCGATGAAGCGAATGACGGTCTCAACTCCGTAGACATCGGTCAAATGCATCTTCTGCCCGACCTCAAACGCCACGGGATTGGCTACCCGGCCATCAACAGCGATATTGTCGGCATACAAGTAGGTTCGTCCATCGTTGATTGGGTTGAGCCGACCCTCGATGCCAGGGATGAAACCAGTGCTTCGGGTAAAGAGCACCCCGCTGTAGCCATCCAGCGAAGGCTCCATCACCAACTCCAGCGATGCAGCGTTGTCAGGCACCACAGTCTCATGAAAAGGCAGGTAGCCCTCGGCAGCCACTAGCACTCGCATCGGCTGATCGGTGCGGTAAAGGTCAATCCGGCAAACCCCGACCGAGTCCGACTCGCCGACACGATATGTTCCATTCGGATACTCCGCCAACAGCATGGCCCCTACGACCGGCACACCGGTGCAAGATCTCAATATGAAAGCGACTTCGCCCATGCTGCACTCCACAATCTGGTGACAACTCAGACAATAGCTAACGTTTGCCCACACGCCATAACGCTAATTATATGCTGAACGGTGACAAAAGGAGTCGCGCCAACAACCTCACGCAAACTGAGAACTGACAACTGGTCACTTGAGTAGTAGTCCTTGCAGTTATTGGAAGTTCTGTGCATGGAGTGCTACGCTGGGTTTATGGCTGCCAAAAGTGAATCTCGTTTATGGTTGGATGATCTCGCTCCTCGCTCGTTGTTTGAGCCCTGTGACGTACCGGGCTCACCGGCGACTGTGCAGTCAATGCTGTCAAGGATGGCTGCTAATCCGAATGTCAGCGGGATTGAGCGGGTGCATCATGGTCTGTATTTCAAACGGTCGGAGCCGCTGTGGCCGCTGGATTACAGTTCCCTTGATCAGGTGCGAGCTGCCTGTAAAGCGGCTGGGGTGGGTGCGGGCATGACAAAATTCACGGCTTTGAACAGACTGTTCTGGATCTGGCAGGTGCCGAATGCCGTGTATCTGATGACTGCTGCTGACACCTTGCCGTCGACCCCGCTGCTGCCGGGGGTGCGATGGGAGCAGATCCCAGATGCTAAGCATCGCCTAGAACTAAGCAGCGCAGAGTGCTCTCTGCTGGAGGCGGTGCGCTGGAATGTCTATGTGGAACGCAAATGGGATGACCTCCTACAGGAGATTATGACTGAACCCCATGACCGATGCCGTTTCTGGCGAACTTTGAATGGGCTCGGGGACGGGCTACGTCCCGACGCGCTTCGAGAGGTTGCCTCGCTTGAAAAGCCAACCGATCTTGAGTTGACATACATAGAACACGGCGCGACCGATCTTGATCCCCCTGTGAAAGAACGGATTGAGAATGTAGCCACCGCGATTGAAGCCCGACAGAAAGCCGATCAGAAGGGCTGGGTGCTGATATGAGTTCAGATGCATCAAAGAGGGCGCGCCAGCAGCCTCGTGGGATGCCTGGCAACTCAGGCCAGTTCCATCCCAAGCAGAAACCTGATGTTCCCGATGCGAGCACTGGACGTGTGCGCTCGCCTAAGATTCGTCGGAGGCTCATAGATGATAGAACTGCCTTCAATGCTTTCGTTGAGAGCACTCACAGAACAACAGGGCTCGAGCCAGAGCAGATTATTCACGATTACTGGCTGATACGAGCTTTGAGCGGTATCGCTGAAGCGCTTCCCGATAACGGGATTTTCAGGGCTGGGCTTACCGATAAAGACAAAAAGAAGGGGCGCTCGGAAGAAACTCAGCCCGTCAAAGGGATTTGGGCGTTCGGGGGAGGCACCAGTCTGAGTTCGGCGTGGAAGATATCACCGCGATGGTCTGAAGATATTGATGCAGCCATTTTTCAGACCACGGATTCTTCTAAAGCGTCGTTTAATACCATCCGCCGTCGAGTGACTGAGATGGTGGCTGATGTAGTTGGCGGGAAGGGGAAGACATCCGGCTCACCGACTATCGCCCACACGCAGTTCACTGTTTCAGAGGTGTTGGATTTCAAAGTAGATCATGTTCTTGAGACTCTCCCACCTGAGCAACTCGTGAGTTTGGGTTCGGTTACTGGATTGATCGCTCGCTATTCAGACGATCCAGACGGGCTGTGTGAAGAGTTCCCTGAACTGGGTGGTTTCGAGCTGCCGGTCATAGAGCCTGCCTATATCGCCGTCAACAAACTAGACGCGTTGCATCGTCGGGCGGCTACAGAGAGATGGGCTGGATTGGGTGGACGCTTTCGTGATATGTACGACCTGTATCAAATCTCTCAACTTCAGCCTCACGCTGACCGATGCCGCGAAAACGTTTCGCAGTGGTGGCATCAAATGAACCGAGGCGGAGGCCCAGCGGTGGATCGCCCCGATGAAGGATACGGAACCAGCCCGATCTTTGACTCCGGCTCATACGCACACAAAATGCTACGTAACGCCTACAACAACGGAATCGAGGGTATCGCTATCGGGCGTGCCCCTTCCTTTGAAGAAGCGTTCACAGCAGCCCAGACGCTGGATTTACCGTAGTCTCACCTGTCTGAGGTCTCGCAGCAGCCTTCGCAGGAGTTAGCGCAGGAGTTAAAGAGTTCCTGATAGCGCTACCACATCGCGGTAAGGGGCGCTCACTACATCAGCGCCACGGCTGAAGTAGCCCGATGAGAATGTCACAGGGCACCGCTAATATCCGAACATGGTCAAATTCCTCCACACCGCCGACTGGCAACTCGGCATGACTCGCCACTTCCTCAACGATGATGCCCAAGCGCGATTCGGTGCGGCACGGCTCGATTCCATCATCGAGATCAGCCGGCTGGCTACAAAGGAGAACTGCGACTTTGTTGTGGTTTGCGGCGACGTGTTCGAGTCGAACCAGATAGGGCAACAGGTGCTGGGGCGAGCCCTAGACAACATGAAAGCTGCTGCAGAGGTCGATTTCTATCTGCTGCCCGGCAATCACGATCCGCTTGACCCTTCGTCGATATACCGATCGCCCAAATTCAAGAGCAACTGCCCCGAAAACGTTTCAGTGCTTGACTCCTCGGTGCCGGTAGAAGCCACTGCGGGTGTGGAATTGATCGCTGCTCCATGGCCGAACAAAAAGCCCCTGACGGACCTGGTGAGCGATGCTTGTGCAGACCTTGAGCGCACCAGCGCAGTGCGCATCGTCATCGGTCATGGTGCCGTTGACAATCTGTCGCCCGACAAGAGCAATCCAGCAATCATCTCTTTGGCTCGGCTAGAGGCCAAGATCAAAGAAGGAGCAATCCACTATGTGGCACTCGGTGACCGCCACTCCACGACCGATGTCGGTGCTTCCGGTCGGGTCTGGTATTCGGGAGCACCCGAGCCCACGGACTACGTCGAGGACGATCCAGGCAATGTGCTCATCGTGACCCTTGCTGGCAACGACTGCAATGTCAAGACGCAAAGAGTTGGCACATGGCGCTTCGAGCGCAACGAAAGAGAGTTGAGCAGCGACTCCGACATTGACGCTATAGAGGAGTGGCTGACGGGCTTGAGCGACAAGAGCCGCACCATCGTCAAGCTGGCATTGGTCGGCCAGATCTCCGTGGCTCAGCAGGCCCGACTAGAGAACTTGCTCAAAGACCATAAAGATCTGCTGGCTGCTTTGGAATCCTGGGAAAGACGCAGCGAGTTGGTGGTGATTCCCGACGACACTGACTTGGAGCACTTCGGATTCTCAGGCTTCGCAGCAGAGGCTTTGTCCGATCTTGGCGAAAAGGCAGAGTCCAACAACGAGCAGGAGGCTGTCGCAGCCCGTGACGCATTAGCTCTGCTGCATCGACTAGTAGGAGCACCACAATGAGACCTGCCCTAGTTATGCACGCCCAAACTGCGAAACAATCCAGGCTGCTACATCAACTAGTAGGAGCATCGCAATGAGGCTGCATCGGATCCGGCTGCGGAACTTTGGTGGCGTGGTCGATAGTGGCGAGGTTGAGTTCGCCACAACGGGTGTCACAGTCGTGGAAGGCCCCAACGAAGTGGGCAAGACATCAATGCCTGAAGCGCTTGATCTCATCATCAACATGCTTGACTCGTCCTCGGCTCAAAAGATCAAGTCGGTGCAGCCGGTAGGTCGCGATGTCGGCCCTGAGGTTGAGATTGAGATGTCGTCGGGCGCTTACCGCTTCGTCTATGCGAAGCGATGGTTACGCGAACGTTTCACCACCCTTGAAGTCGTCGCTCCCAAGCGCGAGCAGTTATCTGGACGCCAGGCCCACGACCGGGTGCAGGAGATCCTCGACGAGACTTTGGACACAAACCTCTGGGCAGCTCTACGGATCGATCAAGGCAGGGAACTCTGGCTGCCAAGCTTCGCCGACACCTCTCTCGGACAGGCACTTGATCAAGCTGCCGAAGGCCCGGTCGCGTCCGAGCACGAAGACGATCTCTGGGATCGGATACAAGATGAGTACGACCGCTACTGGACCCCGAGAGGCAAGCCGAAGGCGGAGCGCAACCGTTTAGAGGAGCAGGTCGAAGAGGCCCAACAAGAGGTCGAACAACTAGAGCAAGAGTTGCAAGACATTGCCGACGATGCTGACCAAATGGATCGCTTGGTCACCGCCACACATCAACTGGAGAGCAGTAAACGCGACCGTGAACAGCAAGTTGATGTGTTGAGCGAACAGTGGGACAAAACCGAGCGCTTGCGAAGTCGTATCCAAGAATTGAAGAAGGCGAGTGAAGCCGCTGAAGCCAGACGCGACAAGGTCGCCAGCGAGCAGCAACACCGCCAAGACATGACCAAAGAGCACGCTGCCAGCGCCGAGAGACTGAAAACACTGCAAGCCGAAGCCGAACAGACTGAACCTGATCTAACCGCGGCCTCCAAACGCTCCGAAGAAGCCGATCACGCCGCCGATAAAGCCCGAGAAGCCTTATCAGATGCCGAGAAGAATCAACGCCGAGCCAACGAAGACCGCGACCATCACCGTCGACAAATTGAGACAGCGCAACTACAAGAGCGCTACGAGCGAATCGTCGAAGCAAAAAAGACGCTAAGCGATACCGCTGCCCGCCTTGAGATAGCCAAAGTCGACGACGACCTGCTCTCCAAGATCGAACAGGCAGATCGTGAAGCAATACGAGCCGAGGCCGCCTTCACCACTGGTGCAGCCTCAGTAGAGCTAACAGCTAAGCGAGAACTGGCTTTGCAGCTTGACGACGAAGAGATCACGCTTCTTGCTGGCGAGACGAAGAAGTCTGCAGTGGATGTCGAGACTTCATGGACTATTCCCGATGTTGCGGAGATTCGAGTTAAGTCGGGGCACGGGTCCAAGAATCTTGCGGCTAAGCGCAGAGACGCACACAACGAGCTGCAGCGCTTGTGCGAGATGGGGAGCGTGGCTGACATCGACGAGGCACGCAAGATGGCACGAGAGCGCTCCGAGGCTAAACGCAGCCGAGATGAAGCCACCGAAGCCATCAAGCGAGACCTACGGGACCTCACCGAGGAAGAAATCCAAACCAAGATTGATGGTCTCAACAAGTGGATCGCGTCATACCAAGTTGAGCGTCCCGACGATGCGCCCCTCCCAGAAGACTTTGAGGCCGCCAAACAGATCGCCTCAGGAATAGACCGGGCCGTAGCCGAATGTCGCGACCACTTGGAAGCCTGCCAGAAGACTGCGAAACAAACCGACGACACTCTCTTGACGGAGCAGATTAAGGCGGCTGAACTCAGCGGACAGATCAAGAACGCCGACAGCGAATACCAGAACGCTGAGCAACGGCTCGCTGAAGCCAGACAGCAACGAGCCGATGCCGACATGACTGAAGAACTAGCGAAGGCAACGCAGGCCGTCGAAACCGCCCAGGGGTCACTAGATGCTGCCGAGGCGGAACTGCTGGCAACGGATCCCGACACGCTGAAAGCCAAGCTTGATAACGCCCGCCAAGCTGTCAAACGGTCCGAGGCGGACCTACGCTCCAACCAAGATCGCCAGATCAAACTCAAAGAGCGCCTTGAACTTCAGGGAGAGGAGGGACTCCACACCCAACTTGACGAAAAACTAAGCGAACTGAGCCACCTTGAGCGAAAGCATGAAAGCGTTGAGGCACGAGCCCGGGCTGCTGAATTGCTCTACGACACCTTCGACCGGTTCCGTAGAGAAGCCCACCAACGCTATATGGCACCGTTCAAGGAGCGCATCGAGCAACTCGGGCGCATCGTCTTCAACTCAAGCTTTGAGGTGGCGCTTGATGAGGATCTGCAGGTTGCGGATCGCACGCTAGACGGTGACACGCTTGCAGTTGATCAGCTCAGCACTGGGGCACAAGAACAGATCGGCGTGCTCTGCCGGCTCGCCTGCGCGGCTATCGTCAGCCCAGATGGAGGCGGCGCACCTGTGATAATCGACGATGCTCTCGGGTGGAGCGACCCAGAGCGACTCCGCAGCATGGGCGCAGCTATCTCAACCAGCAGTGAACAATGCCAGGTGATCATCTTGACTTGCACCCCCGGCCGCTACGCCCACATCGGCAACGCCACCACCATCGGACTACCCGCAGTTGATCGGTTACGGGATGATCTTTGAGATCGGCAGTTCTACTATCCCGGTGGCACCCACATCTCTCAATGCGGGAATCAAAACGTTGATCTCGTTGCGAGGCACCACTGTTTCAACCGCGTAACCAGCCCCACGGAACAACTCATTGACGGTCGGCGCTTTCAACGCTGGCAGCAAAGCGATCACATCGTCAAGCGCTTCGACACCCACATTGAGCTTCACCAGAACCTTGCCACGAGCCTCAAGCACTCCCTGAAGCAGCGTGAAAATCTGGCCCATGGCATGACGCTTGTCTGCATCAGCCGCAGCAATCGGGTTAGCGATCAGTTCGGTGTAGGAAGTCAGCAGCGTGTCAATGATCCGCAGCCCTGCAGCTCTCAACGCTCTGCCGGTCTCGGTGATCTCAACCACGGCATCTACGATGTCGGGCACTTTGGCTTCGGTGGCACCGTAGCTCAAAGCTATCTGGGCTTCGATACCCGCCGCCTCAAAGAAGCGCCTAGTCAGTTGCGGATACTCCGTTGAGACACGCACACCCTGAGGCAGATCCGCCACGCTTTGGTAGGGCGAATCGTCGGCCACCGCCAGCACCACCCTAATCGGCAGCGAAGTTGCTTTTGAATAGTGCAACTCGCCCAGAGACACCACCTCGCTGCTAGTTTCCTCCACCCAGTCACGTCCGGTGATGCCAATGTCGAAAAGCCCGTCGGAGATGTAGGTAGGTATCTCCTGAGGCCGCAAGATCCGCACTTCGCTGATCCGCGGATCAGCAATCGAGGCCTTGTAGGCAACATCAGATGACCGTTGAACCGGCAGATCAGCGGCTTCGAACAGTTCGAGGGTTGACTTCTCGAGTGACCCTTTGGGCAGGACAAGCTTCAACATATTTTCGGTCCTAAGACGTGGAGTTGCGAGTGCTCGGGCTTGGTGCGGCTATCAGGCTACTAAGCGAGATTATTCGTGAGGATGAGGGTCGTAATTGTCGACCAGCAGCCTCACAGCGTGACCGATCACATCTCTCACAGCATCGACTGACTCAACGCAACCCGATGTCGATCCAGGAGTGTTGAGAATCAGCACTGCACCAAGCACTCCTGCTACTCCTCGCGATAGTCGGCCCAGTGGGTTGACTAGCCGCATTGCTTCGGACAGGCCGGGCGCTTCGCGTTCGATTACCTCTTTGGTGGCTTCTGGTGTGGCATCTCGGGGGCCAAAGCCGGTGCCGCCGGTGGTGACGATCAAGCCGTGGAAGCCGTCAGCGAGGCGGCGCAACTCTCGACTGACCGGCTTGATGCCGTCAGCTACCACTGACTGGTCAACCACCGTCCAACCATCAGCAGTCAAGAACTCAAGCAGCGCCGCGCCACTGCGATTCTCGCGAGTGCCAGCAACCACTCCGTCAGACACGGTCAGCACTTTGGCTGCGAGCCCACCACCGTGTTTGACTTTTTTGCTGACCCCACTGCCAGCACGCGCTTTATTCACAGCGCAACCCTAACCCGATTCGCAGAGTCCGATGAACAACCCCTCAAGTAAAGCAATCACCCACAACCAAGCGGGCACCATTGGCCCAGTCTTGTGCCGAAGTCGCGGAGCGGCCCTCCGACTGCACTCGAAGCAGCCGCAGGATGCCGCAGCCGGTTTCGACCAGCACCTCGAAACGTCTCCCCTGCTGCTTGACTAGCGTGACGCTCCCGGCTCTGGCCACCGATTCAGTCAATTCCATTGAGTCTTCGCCCGAGCCATCACTACCTGCCTCGGCATTGCCTGTGCGCGCTAGTTGAGCAGCGAGCACGTTAAGTCGTCGACCTCTAAACGTTGTCCAAGCACCGCCGACACGCACCAACCTCATCACATGCTCCGCAGAGGCATTCCAGTCAATGCACATCTCTACAGAGCTGATCTTGTTGGCCCAGGTGACCTGACCAGACTGCGGCTCTGGGTCACCGAACCCGTCACGAAGCGCCTCAAGCAGCATCTCAATACCCAGATCACAGAGCCTGGCACGCAGATCCTCGGCCGTTTCGGTGGGGCCGATTGCTGTGAAACACTGACGGTAGATCGCCCCAGAGTCCAGTTCGGGCGCTACCTCCATGAGACAGACACCGGTCTCGGTGTCGCCAGCGAGGATGGCGCGCTCTACTGGCGCTGCTCCCCGCCAGCGCGGCAGCAAAGAAAAGTGCAGGTTCACGCTGCGGCGCTGCTGCAGCACCGCCTCGGGGATCATCTCGCCGTAGGCGACAACAACTGCAACGTCAGCGGTCACGCCCAAAGCGTCTTGGATGTCGTGGCTGATCTCTAGGCCCAACTCAGCGGCTGCTTCTTGCACTGGCGAAGGAGTCGGTGCCTGACGCCGCCCACGACGTTTAGGCGGACGAGTCACTACCAGCACTACCTGATGACCCGCAGCACAGAGAGCTTCAAGCGGTTCTACGGCAACGCTCGGTGTTCCGAAATAGATAACACGACGGCACCCGGCAGAAACGTCGGCTACATTCAAAGAAGACTCAAGCCACCCGCAGCATCAATATTACCTGACACCGAACGCTGCGACGCAGGTTCACGGCCAGATTCGACACCCATCTCACGCAAGGTGCGCAACGCAGCCTTACGACGTTCGTTATCAAGTCGCTCGATCAGCAGCGTGCCATCTAAGTGATCTAGTTCATGCTGAAACAGCCGAGCCTCAAGCTCGTCGGCTTCCACCGAAACCTCGTTGCCGTCAAGGTCACGACCCACAACGTGAACCTGTTTAGGACGCACGATCTCCCATGACAAACCCGGCACGGAAAGGCATCCCTCGTCGAAGACCCACTCGCCGTCTGATTCGATGATCTCAGGATTAACAATGATGCGCGGCCCGTCACCGACATCCCACACAAAGAGGCGCTTCTGCACGCCGATCTGAGGTGCCGCCAACCCGACCCCTTGCGCGTCGTACATGGTCTCAAGCATCCCATCGGCTATGCGCACCAAAGTGGCATCAACATTGGTGATGTCAGCGGCGCGGCGACGCAGAACCGGATCACCGATGATGCGAATGTCATATGGTGCCGACACTCTCTCAGGCTACCGCTGCACAACACACAACAGCCGATCCCGCCGAGTCTAACCGCTCGGAGGTGACGCTGTTTTCAGACACGCAGAGGATCCACTTCTACACGCAGCCGCTCAGCGGGACGGGGTGTGGCTGCCAGCAGATCAAGCAGGGGATCGTGGCTCGCCGCTCGCAGCAGGAAACTCCCTTCAAAGGGACCCAGCACACTCACATTGGTATCACCCGGCAGTTCGCCTTGCCTGTGACGAAACGCTGTTACGAAAGCTTCAGCGCCAGCACCTGAGACTCTGGCTTGAGCCCCGAAAGGCGGCAAGCCCAGAGCCTGTCGTCGACATCGTTCAATATCGACACCCAGAGTCGGGTCGGCTTTCACAGCGGCCTGAATCACCGGATGCTGCGGCTGACGGGTCTGAATGACCAGCCGTCCACCGCTGCTGCGAGCCCCGGCAAGTCGAGCGCCTCGGGCCAGCAGCGCAAGCGCCTGCTCAGAGGCCCGCTGCCGAGTCGCCAACAGTTCCTGATCGAAGTCCAGATACACCACCAAACTCGCCGCTGTCATCCGCCAAAGCACTGACTCGGTACCGATCAATATTCGCTCAGTGCCTAGTTCAGCGGTTTCGGCACTGACTTCACCGACTGGTTCACCTGCTAACGCGGCCAGTTCTTCACGCGCCCGTTTCACACCGCTGCGCAGAATTCGCAGCACGGTAGAACCGCATGACACACACACCACCGGTCGACGCTCGCTGCCATCGGCTGTGGTCAGTTCATCATCAATCAACCTCATCGGTGTGCGACCGTCGCTGCTTCGAGCGATTTCACCACACGCTCGACACGCCAACAACCGTCCACGGCCTTTACGGTTAAGTATCACAGCTACCTGTCCATCAACAGAGACCAGCAAGTCACGCAGACCCTCAGCAAAAAGCCCGCCTCGCACAGGATCTTCATTGCGACGGTCGAGCACTCTCACTTCGGGCCAGCCAGCGATCTCGGTTGAGCGTTCTGCGGTTACCAGATCACCAGCCTGCAAGGCTTCCAGTGTCGGCACCGGCGACATCAGCACCGCCGGAACTGCTGCGATGCGAGCTCGCTGAAGCGCCACGTCACGGGCATGCCATGTGGGTGCCTGTTCGCTTTGCAGATTCTCGGAGTGTTCATCAACCACAACGACTGCTGCCAGGCGCGGCATCGGCAACCAGACCGCAGTGCGTGTGCCCACCACGGTCGCCCCTGCCGCGGCGACAGCCCAATCGTCGAAGCCTTGGGCGACTCTCACGCCTTGGCTCTGCAAGCCTGCTGTCAGTCGGCGCACCTCCCGCAGACCGGGAGCAATTATCAAGGCATCACCACGACGAGTAGCAGCTTGAGCGACCGCCAAAACGTCACCAGCAGGCGGATTCCGAAAGACAGTCACCGCATCTGGCTGACTGAACAGACCATCAAGATGTTGACGCTGATCCGCAGACCCCAAAATTGAGGAGCTTGAGGAGCGTTGAGCTGCAGTTGATGCCTTTAGCGGCCGCAGTGCTCGCACGACCCTCGGTGGCGAGGCGGTTCGTAGCAGCGACACTGTTGTGCCAGCCCAACGCCGAGCAGCCCATCTAGCCAGATCCAGCATGTCAGCAGGCGGCCCCATACCTGTGATTTGCAGCAACGGCTGGAGTTTGACTCCCGGCACCGGCTCCACGCCGATCTCAACGATCCAGGCTCGCAAACGCCTGCGTCCGAGGTTGATTCGCACGATCGAACCTACCTGCAGCCGTTGCGCGCGTCCGTCAGCGTGCCAGGCTTCGGGCACTACGTAGTCGAAAACCTTTTCAAGGCGCACCACATCGGGCAGCACCCGCACCACGGTCAAATGCGTGGCTGCGCTCGCAGGCTCAGCAGCAACCGACAGCTGCTCGCCAAAACCCTCAGACTCGCCAGAACCCTCAGAAGCCTCAGACTCGCCAGCAGAATCCCCAGAACCCTCAGAATCCCCGAAAGAGAGTAGGCCTTGAACGCCGGGGTTCAGAGCCCCAGCGCCGACTTCAGGTCGTCCAGACGATTGGTGTTCTCCCAAGTGAACAGATCGCCTTGTGGTTCGCGGCCGAAATGGCCGTAGCTAGCGGTAGGCGTGTAGATCGGTTTCAACAAGCCCAAATCCGCCACGATGGCAGCTGGACGTAGATTGAACACCTCTCGCACTGCGGTGACGATCCGTGAACGGTCCACGTTCTCGGTGTCGAAAGTGTCGACCATCATCGAAACTGGCTCGGCTTCACCGATGGCGTAAGCGACCTGCAGCTCACAGCGTGTGGCTGCACCTGAAGCGACAATGTGCTTGGCCACCCAGCGCGCTGCATACGAAGCCGAACGGTCAACCTTGGAGGGGTCCTTGCCGGAGAAGGCACCACCACCATGGCGGGCCGCGCCACCGTAAGTGTCGACGATTAACTTGCGCCCGGTCAGTCCAGTATCGCCTGCGGGACCACCGGTCACGAACCTGCCGGTTGGGTTGATCATCACCTTGTAGTCGTCGTCTGCGAACTGCGGGCAATGCTCAGCTATGACCGGCTCAATGATCTGCTCGATTACGTCGGGGCGGATCATCCTGTCGCGGTCGATTCCTTTGCCATGCTGAGTCGAGATCAGCACGGTGTGCAGCTTCACCGGACTTCCGTTGTGATACTCCAATGTGACCTGAGATTTGCCGTCTGGCCGCAGATACGGAATGGTTTGCAGCCTGCGCACCTCGGCGTGGCGTTCGGCGAGACGGCTAGCGAGATGTATCGGCAACGGCATCAACATGCTGGTCTCGTCGCAGGCGTAGCCGAACATCATTCCCTGGTCGCCAGCACCCTGATCATCGAGCTGTTCTTCGCTGCGGTCCACTCCCATTGCGATGTCGGGCGACTGCTCGCCTAAGGCCACCACCACACCGCAAGTGTCACCGTCGAATCCATAGGCAGGATTGTCGTAACCAGCGGCTCTGATAGTACGGCGCACTATGGCGGGGATCTCTACATAGGCATCGGTGCGTATCTCGCCTGCTACCACTGCCAGCCCGGTGGTTAGAAGCGTCTCGCATGCGACTCGACTGTGTTTGTCAGCAGCGAGCAGTGCGTCAAGGATCGCATCCGAGATCTGATCAGCGAGCTTGTCAGGATGTCCTTCAGTCACCGACTCCGAAGTGAACAGATGGCTGCTCACTGCGAACCTTCGACCATTGCGGTTTCAGGCGCGTCGGACACTGTCAGCAGCGTTTCGACTTCGTCAAGCAGGACGCAGGCTGTTTGTTGTTTGGTGGTCAACGGCACATGACGATGCGTTCCGTCGGAGCTGTAGATGACCACCTCATTGGTGTCGTGGCCAAAGCCGACATGCTCCTTGGAGACATCGTTGGCCACGATCATGCTCAGATTCTTGCTATGCAGCTTGGCAAGTGCGTTGGCTTGCAAGTCTTCGGTTTCAGCAGCAAACCCAACCAGCACCTGCCCGGGCGGTTTCGACGCACCTAGCGATGCCAGAATGTCGCTAGTGGGTTCCAGTTCCAGCGTTGGCACACCCTGACCCTTCTTGAGTTTACCGCCAACAGGGTTCGCTGGCCGGAAGTCAGCGACCGCAGCAGACATTATCACGGCATCAGCGCCATGTGCTTCCAGTTCAACAACTGCGGCCATCTCAGCGGCTGTCTCAACAGGCACCACACGAACACCGCTCACAACTGCTGAAGGCTCGGTTGTTACCAGCACCACTTCAGCGCCACGGGCCGCCGCTGCATCAGCGACAGCGGTGCCTTGCTTGCCTGAAGAACGGTTACCCACGAAGCGCACCGCGTCTATCGGCTCACGAGTTCCTCCCGAGGTGACCAGCACCCGCCTACCAGCCATGCTCTGAGGCGTGAGTGCTGCCGACACAGCGGCCACGACTTCAGCCGGGTCGGCCATACGACCTGCGCCAATGTCGCCACCAGCTAGAGGGCCATCCACCGGCCCCACAATGGTCACTCCCCGTTCGATCAGCGTCGCGATGTTGTCCTGCACCGACGGCTGTTCCCACATTTCGGTATGCATGGCTGGTGCCACGATCACTGGTGCTGTGGATGCGAGAAGGGTAGCTGTAAGCGCGTCACCAGAGCGACCGGTTCGCAGATCTGCAATCAGCCGCGCTGTTGCCGGGGCAACCACTATCGCTGAGGCTCGCTGTCCAAGGCTCGTGTGAGGTATCGCCGTAGGAGAGTCGTCCCACAACGAAGTGACAGCAGGCTCAGAAGCCAGCGCCGTAAACGTGGCTTCGCCGATCATTTTTTGCGCCGATTCGGTGAGTACCGGCACCACATGGGCACCTTCGCCAACCAGCAGCCGACATACTTCGGCAGCTTTGTATGCGGCAATGCTGCCTGTTACCCCGAGCACGATGCAGCGATCACGTACCGGGCTCATGACTTAGAGGCGTGCCTCGAGCTCTCTGGATCGCTGACATCTTGCAGGTGAGCACCATCAGGCTTGCCAACGCCGTCAAGCTCTGAGTCTTTAGAGAACGAATATGCGCTCTCGCTGGTCTCATCTAGTTCGTCGGTTTCAGCGTCAGGGTCAACTTCGATCATTTCGATCTTGCCAGCCGCGATCTCCTCTAGAGCAATCGACAAAGGTTTGGCTGCTGTCGAGATCACTTGGGGAGGCACGGCAGCGCCGATACCACCACCGAGTTGGCCAAGATAATTGGTGATCTCGCGGCTCCTCATTGCGGCTAATGAGACCAAGAGAAATTTGGATTCTGTGCGGCTGATGAGGCCCTCAATTGAGGGGTTCATCATCGTGTCGTGACCATGGGCCATGGAACGCTCCGTGAGGTCGCCCGATAAGTGCTCTCAAGCTACCAGCGATTGGCGTGCTGCAGACAGCGCACCAGCGTCAATTCCAGCCGGTAACCCCAGTGAGGGGTCAAGCCCGGGTCAAGCCTCGAGCACCGCTTTCACCAGCGACCGCAGTTCGGGTATGCCGCTGCCTTTAGCTGAACTGGTCCATTCAACAGCACCACTTTCAGTACAGAGCTTGGAACTGAGTTCCACCCGTCGAGCGCCTTGACGCGAGGGGCGGACTTTGTCGATCTTGGTAGCCACATAAGTCACTGGAAGCCCCAAACTGTCGAGCCACGCAACAGTGTCAAGATCTAGGCGAGTAGGGCCGATCTCGCCGTCGATCAAGTGAAGCACCCCTCGCAGCGACGCACGGTGAGCGAGATAGTTCTCAGCCATGGCGCTCCAGCGGGCTTGCTCAGCTTTGGATGCTTTGGCGTAGCCGTATCCAGGCAGGTCTACCAGCCAGCGTCGTGATCCCTCGGTGCCGAGTTCATAGGTGTTGATCAGCCGTGTGGCGCCAGGGTTCTTGGATGTGCGGGCGAGTTGTTTGCGCTGAGCCAAGGCGTTGAGCAGCGAGGACTTGCCTACGTTGGATCGACCGACCAGCGCGATCTCAGCCTCGGTGTCGGGCATCTGTTGGGCTCGCGAATACGAAGCCACGAAGCGCAGCGTCAGCGGTCCAGCCATCGCTTCAGACTATGACGCACTATCTGTCTGACTGCTTCACGACTCACTGGCGGGTCCCGATCTGCTAACAGGTCCCGCGATCTGCTAACAGGGATCGCAATGTCGTAGGCTCGCAGGGTGAGCTTTGTGGTGCTGGCACATCAGGGTGGTTGGGACGAGGCTCTGCTAGTAGCCGGGCCGCTGCTCGTGTTCGCTGGTGTCGTGTGGAGCGCCAAACGGCGAGCCGTCAAGCAAGCCAGTTTGCAGCCGGAGTCGACTGACTCGGAGATGCCCGCAAGTGAAGACGGCCGCCAGACCAGCTAGGTGCTGGCCTGCCCGGTTCGAACATCGGCACCTAGCGACTCTAGGTCACCGACTAGGTTCTCGTAGCCTCGCCTCACATGATGTGCGTCGGTAATGATCGTTGGTCCTTCAGCGCCAAGCCCGGCAACGGTCAGCGCTGCGCCAGCGCGGATGTCATGGGCTCGCACAGGTGCGCCCGACAGCCTTTCAACACCTCGAACCACCGCATGATGTGCATCGGTTCGGATATCGGCACCCATGCGGCGCAGTTCGTCCACATAGCGGAAACGGCCCGGGAAGAGGTTCTCGGTGACGATGCCCACACCAGATGCCGTGGCCAGCATCGCCACCAAGAACGGCTTGTAGTCGGTGGCAACCCCTGGATAAGGCAGCGTGGAGCAGTCAACAGAATCAAGTCGCCGCGGCGAGATCGCCCGTATGCCGTCGGCTTCGCCGGTGAGGATCATCCCCATCTCGGCCAGTTTGGCGCACAGCAGTTCCATATGGTCATAGCGAGCGCCTTCCACGAAAACCTCGCCAGAAGCCACTCCCAGCGCGGCCAGATACGTGGCCGCAACGATTCGATCGGGTATCACAGTGTGATCTGCTGCCTGCAACCATTGCGTGGTTCCCGCCCCTTCGATCATGAGAGTCGATGTGCCAGCGCCAGAGATGACAGCCCCCATGCTCTGCAAGAAGCAGCAAAGATCGAATATCTCAGGTTCGCGGGCAGCGTTGTCAATCACGGTGATGCCTTTGGCGGCCACCGCAGCCATCAGCAGGTTCTCGGTGGCCCCCACGCTGGGAAACTCAAGCACCACCCGACCACCCAGCAACTGCTCTGTAAATGCTTCGATGTTGCCATGCACAACCTCAACTTGAGCACCGAGTTCCGTAAGCCCTCGTACATGCATGTCCACCGGCCGCGGGCCGAAATCGTCGCCTCCCGGCAGAGCCACCGTGGCTTCACCACAACGCGCCAGCATTGGTCCCAACACCACAACCGATGCCCTGAAACGTTCAACAATGTTGTAGGGAGCTACCGGAGTAATCTCAGCTGGCACATCAATATGCAACTCTGCTGTGTGGTTTGTGTCCCATTGGACGCGGCAACCCACGGCACGCAAAAGCTCAGCCATCAGGTTCACATCAACGATGCGCGGCACGTTGCTGAGCCGATAGGAACCCTCTGCCAGCAGTGTGGCCGCCATCAGCTTGAGGACAGAGTTCTTAGCACCCGTGACACGCACCGTGCCTTCGAGAGGCGAACCAGAACTCACAATGATCTGCTCAGGAGCGGGCTCGACTGCCACTGTTCAAGCCTATTCGGTGCTGCTTCGCACGCTGTAGCAAACCTGAACCAAAAATGCCTGGCATTTGTCGGGACACAGGCTTCTTGAGTGCCATGACTGTATTGCGCACGGTGATTCGAGGCAGCGAAGCCGCAACAGAACGCGAATATCAAAAAAGACAGATCCCCCGAAATGACATCGTCGCCGAAAAGATCGCCCCGCCCGCTAAGCAGTTAGCGCAACACTCTCGTGAACCAGTGAGCACAACCCGCTTTGAGGCTGTTGGCGGGCCTTTCAGTCATTACGAGCGATGCTTGTCGCTTGCGCGGTCAGAGTCACCGGCAGAGGCGGGCAACCAGCAACAGAACAACCAGCAGCAAGACAACCAGCAACAGAACAACCAGCAACAACAAGAATTTGAACTGCTCGAAACCATCACCTATCGGCTGGCGGTGCCAGCGTGGGCGTGGCTGTTCCATTGGCCGGTAAAGCGAGCGTTGCGGCACCGCAAACCCGTCTACGGCTACTGGTGGGCACCGCCTGACCGGATCAACCGGCGCGCTGCGACAGTGCTGGGGCTGCTGTGCAGCGTGCAGGTGCTAGACGGCTATCTCGGCACTGTCTTGTCGCAGACCCTCACATTCGCTGCTGATGAGTTCAACCGCGGCAACACCGCTCAGGGGATCGTGCTGGCGGTGGTGAGGATCGGTGTGCTGATTGCGCTCGCTGCTGTTTATCTGGCTGATCGCCACGGTCGCCGACGACTGTTGCTGGCTGCTGGCACTGCAAGCTGTTTGATCACCGCAGCAGGAGCTCTGTCACCTGGGCTCTGGTTTTTGGGTGCCACACAGTTGGCGGCCCGGGGGCTGTCTACCGCTCTAGGGATTCTGATTGTGATCTATGCCGCTGAGGAGATGCCCGCACGTTCACGGTCGTGGGCTATGTCGGTGCTGGTGCTGTGCGCTGGTCTGGGCTCGGGTATGGCGGTATGGGTGCTGCCAGTGGCTGATCTGCATGTCTCGGCGTGGCGGATCATCTACGTGGTGCCTCTTGTGGGTTTGGCTGTCATGGCTTGGGCTGGTCGGCATCTGCCCGAAAGTCGCCGCTTCACGGTCAGTAACTCCCCACCCAGCACGTTCACGGTCAGCGACTCGCCACCCAGCAACTCGCCGACCAGCAACTTCACGTTCAAGCGTTTCACGCGCAGTCTTTTTGGGTGCAGCGACACCGAGCGAAGTTCTGAGTCGAACAGCCCGACGGCAGCATCTCTGAGCGACAGCAGCAGCGCAGCGTGCCAAGCAGCCGAACGGCGGCGCAAGAGGTTGGTGCTGTTGGCAGTCTCAGCGTTCTTGATCGCTATGTTCGCAGCGCCCGCTTCAGGGTTGCGCAACGATTTCCTCAAAGACGAACGCGACTTTTCGGCAGCGGCGATCTCGTTGTTCACTTTGGTCACCAACACACCCGTTGGCATTGGCATCTTCGCTGGCGGTTACCTGGCTGATCGTCGTGGACGTCGCCCGGTCGGTGCTTTCGGGCTGGTCGCTGGCGCAGTGCTGGCCGCTTGGGCTTTCTTCAGCAACGGTGCTGCCTTGTGGTTGCTGAGCCTGACAGCAGGAGTGCTGGGTGCTGTGGCGGTGCCTGCGCTGGCGGTGTATGGACCTGAACTTTTTGGCACCCACCGGCGGGGGCGATCCAACGGTCTGATAGTCGCTGTCGGTGTGGCAGGCAGCGCTTTGGGGTTGCTTGTGGCGGGCTGGCTGTCGGATGTGCTCAACGGGCAACTGGCACCAGCGTTGGCGTTGCTTGCTGCGGGTCCCGTCGCTGTGGCTGTGCTGGTGATGTGGAAATATCCAGAGACGGCTGGCCGAGAACTCGAAGACCTAAACCCTGAAGATCTCAATAGCTGAGGTTTCGAGTTGTTGAGGGTTTGAGTAGTTGAGGGTTTGAGTAGTTGAGGGTTTGAGTTGCTAAGAGTCCAGGGGTTCAGAGTTGTGGTTCGAGCCCCAGATAAGGCGGCTTGGTGGCGCAGAGTTGTTCAGCATCGGCTTTGACAGCGGCCACAGCGGTGTCGTCTGAACGATTGCGCAAAGCCCGCGAAATCAGTTCGGCGATGGTTTGCATGTCGTCTGTGTCCATGCCCTGGGTGGTGACTGCGGGAGTGCCGATACGCACACCAGAGGTCACGAACGGAGAGCGAGGATCATCAGGCACCGTGTTTTTGTTGAGGCTGATCCCGGCAGCATCCAAAACGGCTTGAGCTTCTTTGCCGGTCAGGTCGGGATCAAAAGTCTGCAAATCCAGCAGCAGCAAATGGTTATCGGTGCCGCCCGACACGAGCCGGAATCCGTGCTCTGCAAGAGCCGAGGCCAAAGCCCTTGCGTTTGACACGATACGGGCCGCATAATCAGCGAACTCATCGGTGGCCGCCTCAGCGAACGCAGCTGCTTTGGCTGCTACAGCATTGTCAATCGGTCCGCCCTGCAAGCCTGGGAATATGGCCTTGTCGATCGCTTTGGCGTGTTCGGAGCGGCACAGGATGGCACCGCCACGGGGACCACGCAGGGTTTTATGAGTGGTGAAGGTCACCACATCAGCAAAAGGCACAGGATTCGGGTGAGCCCCGCCAGCGATCAGCCCGGCTATATGCGCCGCATCAAACATCAGCAACGCTCCTGCCTCATCGGCGATCTCGCGTAGCGGTTCGGGCTGAATCAAGCGAGGGTATGCGGTGGCACCCGCAACGATCAGCTTGGGGCGATGCACCAAAGCGAGATCACGGAGCTGCTCCAGATCGATTCGTTCGTCGCTGGGGGTGACTCCATAGGACACAAAGCGGTAGAGCAAGCCCGAGAAGTTGACCGGCGAACCATGGGTGAGATGACCTCCGTGGTCAAGGCTCATGCCCAGCACCGTGTCACCCGGCTCAAGCAGCGCCTGATAAACAGCCATGTTGGCGATAGCACCAGCGTGGGGTTGCACATTGGCGTGGTCGGCACCGAACAGAGCACATACTCGGTCGCGGGCTAGGTCCTCAATCTTATCGACCACCATGTTGCCGCCGTAGTAGCGGCGACCTGGATAACCCTCGCTGTATTTGTTGGTGAAAACCGATCCAGTGGCGGCCATCACCGCAGGGCTAGCGAAGTTCTCTGAGGCGATCAACTGAATGGTGGTGTTTTGGCGGTGTATCTCTTGACGGATCAGGTCAAATACGGCCTCATCGGCGGCGGGCCAAGGCATTTAGTTCCTCGTTTCTGTGGGAGAGCTCGTCTTTTCTGTGGGAGAGTTCGTCTTGCAGGGAAGATACTTCACAATAACCGGGATAAAACAAGCAAAGTGGTCAGCTAGCGCTGTTGAGAGCATTGAGTTTGGCTACACGAGCTTCGTGGCGACCGCCTTCGAATGCTGCATCAAGCCAAGCGTCAAGCGCCTCATGTGCTACTTCGTCGCCAACTAGGCGCTCGCCGATGCACAGCACGTTTGCGTCGTTGTGAGCGCGAGCCAAACGAGCCGAGGTTACGTCATGGGCCACCGCTGCGCGTATCCCAGGAACTTTGTTGGCGGCCATAGCGATGCCGTTGCCACTACCACAGACACACACACCTCGCTCGGCTTTACCCGAAGCCACGGCTTGGCCGACCGCAGCACCGAAGTCGGGATAGTCGACTCGCTCAGTGGAGTGCGTTCCGCAGTCGTCTACTTGATGGCCGCTGCGGCGCAGATGTTCCGCTAGGGACTGTTTGAGTTTGTAGCCAGCATGATCTGACCCAACAGCGATCCGCACAAGATCATCCTAAAGCGCCGTCGCTGCCTGTTTCACTCAATGCTTGGCGGATCTCTTTGAGACTTACCGGACCTTCACGAAGTATTTGTGGGTGGGGGCCGGTCACATCAACCACCGTTGATGAGGCGATGCCGCGCGGGCCGCCGTCAATCACAAGCTTCAGGCACCGCAGCAACTCTGCTACACCTTGAGCGGTTGTCGGGGTGGGGCCGCCATGCAAGTTGGCGCTGGTCACAGCCAAAGGCCGAGGCACAGCGATGGCCTGCATGATCTGATCGTCGGGTAGACGCACTCCGATTGTTGAACCCTTGCCGAGATGCTCAGGCGCAGACGGTTGACGGGATGACACGATGGTCAGCGGGCCGGGCCAGAAACGCTCAGCCAACTGCTGGGCCGATCTGTTGAGCTTTACTAGCCGTGCCGCGTCGGCTAGATCGGCGACGATGACTGCGATGCTGCGCTCTGCGGGTCGTTGCTTCAGCTCAAACAGTTTTTCGACGGCTGCCTCGTCGGCTGCATCGGCAGCCAGTCCATAGACGGTGTCTGTAGGCACTCCAACCGGCTGACCTGACGCAAGCACGTTGAGAGCCGCCTCCACTGCTGTGGCGCGCGCGACGGGATCGGTAGCGTTCATCACTGTCGGCAGCATGTCTGTCATCCGGTCACAACCGTCCTAGCACGACCTTGTCAACTGTTCGCGCTCTACGACCCTAAGCCAGAAGACTCCTGTGCATCTTGAGCATCGTCGGCGTTATCTCCATTATCTGTATCAGCAAGAGCATCATCGGTGCCCGGCGGCACAGCATCTTCACCG
>JAPYNU010000089.1 GCA_028283245.1 Candidatus Aldehydirespirator catecholifindens
GAATTTGCGCGCCTTGAGATGGTGATAACAGTGTGGTGACAGCTTCAGACCAGATACTGCTGCGGTTGCTTAGCAGCAACCAAGTGCTGCCAGCCGACAAAGTCAAAGGCTTGCCAGAGGTATCGGTGAAACGAAAACCGACCTGATCTTCGGTGCGCTCCCAGAGAGCTTCATATACCTGACCTGCGGTCATCACCAGCGCCTCACCCGAACCATACGAAACAGCCTGAGGCGAGCGTCTGTCTGCCGATGATCTGCCGTAACTCATCGAAAGCACCACCACGTTGGCTGGCGCGATCTCAAACAAACCAGAGTCGGTCATTGAAGTGTGCAGCCTGCCGTTGTGGAGCCGCACCCAGCCAGCCACCGCTGCGTCCCAGATATGTGATGCACTGACGTTGTAATCTCGATATCGCACGGTCACGCCGGAGGCATCTAGCTCAGAGGGCGGGTTCTGTGTGCCGTAATCAAAAATCGGTTGAGGAGCCTTGCTCAGGGAATCGCCATGCGACGAGGCCGCACTTGATTCACTGAGCCTGTCGTAATAGAAGTAGAGATTGTGTGGAGCACGTCGGGCACTGTCACGGACATAAGGCGATGCCGTGGTTGCTGCTCCAGCATTGACGATAATCCCGTCTCTGGCGGCGGTTCGCATCTCGCGCGAGACACCGCGGTTGGCACCAGAGTTAATGTAATAGGGCACAGCTAGATCTTTGAGAATATCGAAGTCGCTTGAACGGGCCGAACGTATAGGTCCGATCTTGTCGGGAATATCTGAGTGAAACACCGCCAAGAATCTGGTGACTCCCTCAACAAGGATTTCATACACAATGTCGGCATCTGCTAGACCTGTCTGAGGGCGATCACCGGTGTGGCTATTGCCGATCTTCACGGCCAAAGGCCGGCGCTGCTCCAAACTCGCATCGGTGGTAAAAAAATTAGTGAAAGGAGTGAACGGGCCGGTCACGAATTTATTAATGTCAGCTAGCCAGCCGCTCGCATCCTCAGCAGCTGGCGACCAACCAGCAGCCGTCAACGAATCGGTATCATCGGTAGTTGATACGGGCTGGTTGAGCACAAGCTTTCCATCGGAGCCGTCATCAACCGGTCCAAGCTCTGGGGTTGTGCTGGACACAGCTGAGCCTGCCACCGTGGTGGGATTTACTGCACCTGCGTCGGTGGCGCCCGTCGTTGTTGCTGCGGTTTTGTCTGAGTGCTCTGCGGTGCTGCTGTTGTCGGTGCTGGGGTCTGTGTCAAGGTCGCTGCGGTCATCTGAACTGGACGGGTCGCTGTTGCCCGACGTTGACTCGGCGTTCTGTGAAGGCTGACTGTCGCTGCACGCTGCGAACAGTGCGGCCACCGTCAGCACAACGGCCACCGCTAGCAGCTTGGAGCGCGGGCTCGGCACCAGGTTCATCAGATTTCGTCCAGCACGTCTATGCGCTGCAGAGTGGAAGTCACGCCAGCAGCGGCGGAGGAGCGCTGAAGTGGATCGGTCATCCAAAGGTGAACGACGCTGCGTGGCGTGTCAAGCGGGCAGCCGTCTGCTGATTGTTGCAACGCCACCGACATAGCCGGGGGATAACTGGTGAGACGCGCCGCTTCAATGTCAGCCCCAGACACAGCATTGAAGTCGCTGACTCTTGTGGCAAGCCGAGCAGCTAGCTGAGCCAACCCGAGCAACCCGCAAACGCTGGCCACCACCGTGGGGAAAGCAACTCCGCTTCTGATCACGCAAAGCTGACGCGCCACAACAGCTTCGAGTTCCAAACGGCCATGCCTCGACAAGGCACCAGAGGTGACCACTAGGTGAGCTGTCACCTGATTCAGCCCCACAGCCGCAGCGTTGACGGCTGGGCTCTCAACCACATGCAGACTGGGCCGCGCAAAGGCGTGCGTTGTGCAAAGACCGTCAACCAGGTTCTCCAACCGGGGATTGTCCCCAGCAGCTATCGGTTTCGCTCTCAGCGCTTTCAGAACCGACCTTGGTGACCTCAGATACAAAACTACGCCCAGAACCAGACCTAAAAGCACAGCACCTGCAGCAGCCACCGGCACCGGTACGCCCAAAATCGCAGCTGTCATCCAGGCGATTACCGCAACCACAAGTGAGACAGGCGCGACAACTAAGACGGAAGCTTGATTGGAAGTCAAAGGAGATCTACCGAGGGTTAAGGATTCTGTTCTGTCGTGGCAACCTAGACACCGCAATCCGCTCATAGCGCTGCAAATACTCTGCAGCCAGTTTAAGCATCGAAAACGATTCGGCGCGCTTATGGCCTTCTGCCACTAGGCGAGCCGACTCATGCGGGTTAGACAGCACACGACTCAGCGCTTGAGCCAACTTCTCGGAGTTGCCCGGTGTCACCAGCAAAGCGTCTCGGTCAGGCCTGACAGCGTTGCGGTAGCCAGCAAGATCGCTGGCCACTACTGCGGTTCCGGCAGCCATGGCTTCGATCAGCACGATCCCGAAGGATTCGCCGCGCAGAGACGGAGCACAGAAAACGTCAGCGCCTTTGAGTCGTGCGATCTTTTCGCCTTCACTGACCGTTCCGAGCCATTCAATGCGATCATCGTCGGATGAAGCGGCTCGCAAAGCGTCGGTCTCAGAGCCAGAGCCAGCAATCTGCAACCGGAAACTTGACGGAAGCTTCCTAAAAGCCTCAAGCAGCACGCTAAGGCCTTTGCGGGGCTCGTGGCGTCCTATGAAGAGAATCGTCGGACCTTCAACGCTTGCTGGCATAGCCGCCCGGTATGGTGCCATCTCGACGGCGTTGTAGAGCAAGTCATAGGTTCCGCCCAAAGCGTTGCGTGCCATGTCACGAGCATCAGGCGAAACCGCTGCCCGATAGTCAAGACGATCCGCTAAGAAGCGGGTGGCTCGCGGCAACAAGTCGTAGGCCAGCGACCCTCCAGCAGCATGGAAAGTGCCGAGCAGAGGTGCCGGGCGCAAAAGCAGAGCAGTCATCGTCGGACCCGGTGCTAGGGGCTCATGCAGATGTATCACATCAAAGGACTCATCGCGCATGGCACGAACCGCGCGAAGCTGGCATGAAGCATCGGGCGCCACTGGAGCGATAGAGCCGTTGGCTATGGTCGGCAGGCTGTTACCGAGCGGTGTGACGTTGGGATCAGGAGGCGGGCCGTCACAAGGCGCGAGCACACGCGTCGGATGTCCGCTGCGATTAAGCGCCCGAGCCAAGCCCAGCACCTGCATCTGCACACCACCGGGCACGGTGAGGCTGTACGGGCAGATAATTCCGATGCGCAATTCAGATGCCTTGCAGCGACTCGGGAACGTTGATGCCCAGCACTTCATAGTCGCTGGGCCAGTTCGGCGACATCAGATGCCATTGCTCTGGTGCTTCACGGATCAGTTCCTCCAACGCTTTGGCATAGTCCTGAACTATGCGCTGAGTGTCTCTGCGAAACCCGAAACGGCGGCTGGTATCGATCTCTGGTCCGGCGACAGCGTGACGCGCGCTGCCTCTCCAATAGACCGCCGCCGGTATCAGCGGAGCACCAGTGCGCAACGCCAGCACTGCGGGTCCGGCCGGAAGCCTGGTCTGTTCACCAAAAAACTCAACCACAACTCCAGTGCCAGCAACATCACGGTCGGCAAGCAAGCAAACCACATCGCCACGCTTGATAGCTGTCATCAAGCGGCTGCCTGCGTCGGGCCCCACTGCGATGATGTCCATGCCTAGACGCTGCCGGAACGAAACGAACCACTCGAACACTTCGGCAGGCTCTAGCGGCTCCACCACCGCTGTCACTTTGAATCTGGGGATTTGGGCAAGCCACCAAGCCGCCCATTCCCAGGATCCCAGATGCGGCAGCACCAGAATCGGGCCGATCCCGCGGCGCACCGCACGCTCAATGGCGCCAACCCCTTGATATCCGAAACCAGCGTCCAGAGTTGCAGCATCAAGCGATGGAAGCTGAAGGCTCTCTAGGTAGTAGCGGGCATACCAGTCAAAGCAGGCTGTAACCCGGCGTGCGGCTTCGCGGCGTTGAAGCGGTCGTCCCAGCGCTCGCTCAAGGTTGCGGCGCACTAGCTGGCGTCGCTGCTTGCTGAATGCAGCTGCCACAGCCGCCCCTGCGAAGGCTGCTGCCCTTGACAACGGTGCCGGGGCGCTACGAGCGAGAACTTCGCCAGTTCTGTAGATCGCTGCTGACGGCATTCAGCTAAGACCTGCGAGCCCTTACAGCGGGCTCAGTTCTGATTGCTGGACGGGCGGTTACGCAGACGTTCACGCCGTGCTGTGCCGCGGATAGCGCTGCGCGACCTTGTTCTTGTTGTGCGTGTCCGGCGAAAGCTGTGACGTTCTCGGGGCTGCGCCGGTCGGCTTTCGGAAGCTTGCCGCCATACCTTTACAAAACGCTGCACTGCTGTGACTGAGGTCAGCACGATCATTACCCAAAGGGTCCATATCAGCAATTCGCTGAACAACAGGCCGAAGCCGAGAACAATAAAGCGTTCGGCGCGCTCCATGATTCCGCCTTTGGCTTCAAAACCCAGAGATTCGGCTTTGGCGCGCTGGTATGACACCATCATGGCCAGGCTCATCACCGCCACCGGCAACATCATCACATGGCCAGGCTCGGTGTCAGCCAGATACCAGGCGATCCCGCCAAATAGCAAAGCATCGCTCAAACGATCCGACACCGAATCAAAGAAGGCACCTCTCAACGATGATGTGCCGGACGCTTTGGCGACGGCACCGTCAAGGGCGTCAGGAATGCCGGTGAGGATCAGCAACAAGAAACCTAAACGCAGATAGCCAGTTGCGATTGCTACGGCTGCGGCGCTGGCCATCACGATGCCGGTGATGGTGACCATGTCAGCGGTAATACCGGTGCGACGCAGCGACACGCCTATCGGTGTGAGTCCCCGGTCTACAGCCTCGCGCCAGTTGCCGTCGAACATTCAGCCCGCCCCTTGTAGTGAATCGGCCTTCAAGCTAGACCAAAGAGGTTAGCACATCGCCAGATTCTGGCTCTCAAGCGTTGAGACCTGCCCAATCTTCGGGATTGTCCTCCACGAAACAGCTGACGATCTCGCCGTTGACTCCATCAACAAGCACCAAGCCTCTACGGTCTGGGGGCTCCTGATTTGAGTAAACAAGGATCCGCCATGTAGGACGGCTTCTGAGGCCGCGCCAAGCAAGCTGCGCCGAAGCGTGACCTACCGGGAAACCCACATTTCTTGTGGCTGCGACTAAGGCGTCGTTCTCGTCGAAGGCAAGATCCCAGCCCGCCTGCCAACAGTAAATCCCGAAAATGACCAGAGCGACACCGCCCGCCCCTATACCTCCGTTGACCAGAACCGAGTCGCTGCCAGCAAATATCGACAGCACATAGGCGGCTACGCCCACCACCAGATACAACGAGCCAGCTATGCGGCGCCTGCTGTTGTTAGGAAACAGGTAAGGCCCCACATAGCCAGCAGCGTTGAGATCATCGGGCAGGCTGTCACGAACCTCAGCGTCGCTGGGTGATTTGACTTCGCCACCAGCCGAATCGGTCATTTGCGCAGTTTAGGCCTGTTGTAGTTCACCATCTGCCAGCGGGGCGGCGTGGGGTTCAGTCTGATTCGGCGGGGCCGAGCACGAACTGCGAGACAAGCAAAGCAGCGATGAACACGCCGTGCTGCAGCATTGCGTCGCGGGCACCGAAGAGGACGGCACCAGCGGACAGCAGCGCGAAGAACAGAACGCTGAGTGTCACGCAGCCTTGCATCTCCTTGATGGTTGAGGACCTGCGTCTAAGAGCGCTGAGCAGTGCGATCAGGAACAGCACGCCAAGAATCAGCTCGGCGATTCCGACGATAATCGCAATCGGCTGAGCTAGAGACGAATCAAGGTCCAAGCGGCCGAGCAGGTCGTTTTCGAGCAGTCCCTTGAAGTTCGCTCCAAAGAAGTTCTCGGAGTTGAAGAACTTGTCGAAGCCATTGAGCAAGAAGAACAAGCACCAGTGGAAGCTCAGCACCGCCGCGAGCGACAATTTGGCGTTGACTCCCGTGAGCCAGCTAGTGAGTGGTGAGGGATTTGATGGCATGATCTACCTCCGTTGTAGGGGCTGAAAGCCTGGTTAGGTCAAAGCTATGATAGACACGCCCGTAGTCAGCATGTGGATACCCCTCCCACACAAGCACAAAACAGCCAGAATTAGATGCCTTGCATCTCGGTGGCTTCCAGTCCCCAAAAAGTCCAGGTATCTGAGTATGATTTGGAGTCCGCCGAGTGACGAGCGAACAGCTCAATCTTGCTTTGCGATGGGAACATCCGGTCAATACGGCGGCGAGCTTCGGCGGGCTTTGATGAGTGCAAGGTTCGCGGTTCAGAGATCATCTGACGAATATTTCTAGCGCCGCGCGGCTGAGGAATTCTTCCCTTCTTGAACACCAGGCAGAGTTCACACTGGCTCAAAGTGTAGAAACCTGGATTTGTCCGCTGCTTATCCCAAACGAAGCCAACCGTAGCCCAGCTAAAACCCCACGATTTGCCGAGTTCTATCGCTTGATCTAAGTGAGGGTTAGTAGACCACATAAACAGCAGGCAGTTATCAGCTGCTATGCAGGCAACTTCTAAATTTCTGAGCATAGAAAGTGTGACTGTCGGGTAGTGGCGTATTGCTCCACCTGTTTCACCACTGCCCTTCCCTGCGTGTTGCAGTTGCCCCCTGTAATCCCAAGGGGGATCAGCATATATAACATCGAATTTTCGATCTGGTAATGGCGGGAACACTGACGCTCGACTAGTCATACCATCGCTCTCTCTCACCATTCCTCTGTTCATCACGCCTCTGTTCATCGCTCCCTGCGAGCGTACACGCCGTTGGCTATTATGCTACTAAAATATCACAAAAATATTATATTTATGTGACAAGCTATCGAATGGGCTTGTGATGGTTGGGTTCTAGGCGGTGCTTTGACGGGTTACTGCGACCGTGCCGTAGAACACGCCTGCAAGTACTACTGCTGCACCACCGACAGTGGCGAGTCGCGGCACTTCCGACAGGAACAAAGCAGCCCAGATCGTCGCTGCTACGGTCTCAATCGGCGTGAACAAAGCCACCTCTGAAACCGGTGCATACCTAGGGGCGCTGGAATGCGCTAAGCGTCCCAGCGGATTGAAGACCAAGCCCATCGCCGCGATCGCTGTGTAGGCGCGTGCGTCTAGTGAGAACGGTGAAGCTGTGAAGCTAGTGACTGCAATCACGGCAACAGCGCTAGCCGACAAGGCGGCACGGCGGCTCATGTCTGGATAACGACGCCAGATTGTAAGGTTCGCAGCGAACGAAGCTACTGCAATGAGCGCCAGCAGATCGCCTCGCAGAGTCGGCCGACCCAGAGAACTCGCAACTATCACTGCGATGCCTACCACGGTCAAAACAATGGCGATACCGACACGGCGGGTTGTCCGCTCATCAAGAAACAACCGAGCACAGCCTGCTGCCATCACTGGCACAGCCGCCACTATCGCCACCACATTAGCGACTCGGGTTTGTGTCACTGCCGTGACGAAAGCGAGCTGGCTTATCGCTGCTAGCAGGCCCGCTGCAACAATTGGTGCCCGGTGATGACGCAGCGACTTAAGCATTGGTTGGCTGTCAAAGAAACGTCCGAACACCGCATAAACCACCAAAGCGCAGACCGCCACCCAGAAAGCAACATCAACCGCTTGTGCCTCAGACAACCGCACCCACAGCGAGTCGGTTGACACGCAAAGCATCCCAGTGGATGCCAGCAGCCATCCCAGCCGCCGACGGTCATCAAGTTGGCTCCGGTGATCGCTCACCGAGTGTCAGCTGACTGCGAGATACGCGTCCGGGTCTGAACCGAAGGCACGCATACAGCCCGGCGCACAGAACCAGTAGTCAGACCCATCGTGGATGGTGTGATATTTGGCATCGTCTGTAACGACCGTCATCCCGCACACTGGATCGGTGGCTTCAATTCTGACAGGAGCTTCACTGCCTGCTGCTGCAACCAGTTCTCCTCGGGCGCGTCTGGTCACCAGATCAGCGATCACCGCCACTGCGATCTCCGCGTTGGCTAGCGCACCGAGATCCAGCCCAGCGGGAGCGTCTACGCAAGCCAGACTGTCTTCGGACATACCTTTGCTGCGCAGGTAGTCAAGCACTGTTGCTGCGCGTTTCGGCGAAGCGATCAAGCCCACATAGCCAGCGTCGTAAGCCAGCGCAGCCTCCAGAGCCAGATCGTCGTAATGGCCCTGGGTGGCCACCACAACGGCGGTAGCAGAGTCGATTCTGAACTTTGAAAGGTCGAGTTTGGTGTCTACCAGATCGGGGCGGCTGTGTTCGTCGGGGTTGCCACCGTCGTCAACGATGGCTGCACTCCAACCCAGGGCGACAGCGATCTCCGCTAAAGCATCAACTGCGGGGGATCGTCCTATCGCTACCAGTTGTGGCGCAGGCTGATGTGGCTCCAAATACACCTCTAATGCTCCCTCAGATTCACAAGCCATAGCCACATGGACCATGCCTTCAGACGAGCGTCCGTCCAGATCATCGGGCTGACCCAAAAGCAGCAGAGCCGGATCGCCGGTTTTTAGACATTCGCGAGCGTGACGCACCACCGTCGGCTCAGCGCAGGCACCGCCGAGCCAGCCGCGAACTGTGCCGTCGGCGAGCACGACCGCCTTGGCACCCTGCCGCCCCGACGACGGCCCTCGCCGCCACACCACGGTTGCCAGCACATACGGCACTCGCTGTTCGGTGAGTTCCACTGCTTCTGCAAGCACCGAAACATCCATCCGGCTGTCCTCTCATTGTCGCTATACGCCGCTGATCAACGTACAGTCCATCGTACCGTCGGAGTCGCTCACCCTCAGCCAAGTCTCTCACCCCCAGCGAGAACTGGCCGAGGTGAACAGCCCCAAACCGGCACCACAGCCTCTGATCACCACCGTCTCTGATCTAGCACCACGCCTCTGATCTAGGGCAAGAGTTCGCTCAGGTCAGTTGGTTTGCCTGGGATCATGGGCACCGATCCGTAGCCAGCCCACATGTAATCAATCCCGTCATGGGGATGCGCGGCCACGACATGGCGCACAACGGGCTTGCCCTGTGAGCGCACCCGCGAGTAGCGAGCATGGATTTTGGCTGCTTCAAACTCCACCCAGTGCCGTCCCACATACTTCGCATCAAATACCACAGCAGCAGGCACCGGCGAGCGCCGCAGCACCACAACATCGGGATTGATGAAGTTCTGCGCTATGCCACGATCTGGGTGCGGCACGTTCTCAAGTTGCTGCCAGCCGCGTCCGCTGGAGGTGATTTGCGGCTCGAAAGCTACATGCACATCGCTTGGGAAGCTGACAGTGGCGCCGCTAGGAATCTCCAAGCTGGTCGTGCCGGTGCGCGTTCTACGGCCTAGTACATCGAAACCGGGATCTATCGGCGATCCGTATTTTTGTCTGCAAGCATCAAGAACTTGAAGAAACACCCAATACTCATAGAGACGGATCAACCCTTTAACCCCTAGCCGAGCTTCGCCTGGCCCTTCGGTTGCGTGTGCTTCGGGCCGGTCGAGCAGCCGCAGCACTTTGTCAACCTGGCGGTAGCGAGGGTCGTGAAGGGTTCGTATTCGAGCTGCTTCAACACCACCACGCGGGAGACGGCATGAGACGAAGGGATGACTCCTTAGCGCTCGACTGGCACGGGTTGCGATCTCTAGGCCTTCGGGTTCGGGTTGTCGTCGTGCATACGAAGCTAGCCGGCGCAACGTCTCAGCAACCAGAGCGTTCTCGGGTATGTCCACATTGCGGATTATCACGCCAGCACGTCCCGGCCGTGCCACCTGCTCAACTCGGCTTGTGTCTTGATGCGGATCTGATTTATACGCATGAGGCGCTGTTTGATGACTATGAGACACTGCCGCCATCTGAGCCGAAGCCGCTGAGGCTCGTAGCACGCTGGCAGTCAACTCTGAAGGTCTTCGGACCGACTCCAACCTTTTGATCCCCTCCCCTCGGCTCAGGATTGATCTCGGCTCGGCGGCGATCTCGCGAAGCGGCTTCTCGATGGCTTGCCACAAATCAGCTGGCGACGGCAACTTGCCACGTAGTCTGCTGACACCCACAGGATCAAAAATGAGTCCAGACCAGATGTGCTCCAACGCCGACCTTAGAGTCTGATAACTTTCCTCGCTCATCTTGTCGGGAACGATCTCAAACTCGCCCGTCGTTTCGCCCGGCCCGCGGCAGACCTCAACGAGCCCGAGATGCCCGAACAGTTCCTCGGTCTGACTTAATCGCAGTTCAATACACCCGTGGGCATCGGCTGTGGCCTCCAGCGGACCGATAAGCGCGGTCTCGCCACTGTTGAGACCGCGCAAAACGAGCGTGGACGATTCAGGCAGTTGTGGACATTGCGAACCGCCAGAATCTCGTCTTAATGGCAGCCATACTCGCCCTATCAGCATCTCAAGGGTGTCCATGATTCAGATCCGAACCAGCGCTAGTCGGGGATCTGTGCCTTCGAGAAACTCGTCGTCTGACACGCTGTCGTCTAACCAGCGCCGCAGAATCAAGGCGGATTGCTCGGCATCCACCTTTTCGAACTCTTCAAGCAGTTCAGTGAGACTCTCTGTCAAGTGACCCTTGAAGCCGCGAATCTTCGGGATGATGCGCTGCACGATGCCCCAGTCCAAGGCGACCTCGTCTTCGAGGATGCCCTCGGCATTGGCGACAAAGCGCTCAAGTTCGAGATGTGCCCTCAGGCCCACACCGATACCAGCAGGCCGCAGAATGTCGGCTATGTCGGTCAGTATCTCATGGTGACGATCACTGGGGAGCGTTTTACAGACTTTGCGCCACTCGGTGATACCCACATGCCAAGGCGCAGGCATCTCTCCGCCAGAGTTGTGATGCCTGTCAGAAATCTTGATGCTCAACAACAACACGTTGGCCCGATCAAGCACCCTGTCTGACAAAGGGCGTGTGGTTTCGTCAACGTTGACTGTCCCGATAATCATCAGATTGTCGGGGAATTTGAGGCTGGGCGGCCATTCGTCTGCGTTCTTCGGGGCTAGGGAGGACGAATAAAGTGGCAACCGGACATCCTCACTACCTGAACGTGCCTCTTCAATGGCCGAGAGCCATTCGGCCATGTATTGCTCGACAGGGGCGAGGTTCATCTCGTCAAGCAGCACAAAATGCAGGCGGTCGGGCTCACGCAAGCAGCCTTGCACTGTCTCAGCAAGCCATCCCGGCACGAAGCGCTCCGATATCGGGTTGACAAAACCGAGCACCTCGGTCTGATCAATCCAGTCTGGTCTGACTGCTATGCGTCGAAACCGTCCGTTGGAACTGCTGGCACCAAATGCTTCGGCAAAGGTTCGAGTCAAGGAACTCTTTCCCGAGCCTGTGAGCCCAGCAAGGATCACAAACGGACGGGTCTTAAGCGAAACGTAGAGCCGCCGAATGTCCATCGAATCAAAGTCCAGGGGCCCCTTGCAGTAGTCGAGAAGATGGCCGACTAGTTCGGTCTCGTCCCGGTCGGCCTGCCAGCGGTAGATGCGACGGTCTTTTACATCTCTCCACAATGCGCTCGCATTCTCGCGGGACTCAGACAACCGCGAGTCGGTCGAATCTGCGGCTTCGAGCCAACTCTCGATCTCTGCATGTCGGTTGACAAAATCATCTATGTCTTCATCATCGAAGTCGCCGCGCTCGTCAGTCAGGATCTCATCAACTTGCGCCAGACTCCGAATTACTTCTGCGCGACACTCCTCTCGAAGGCGTCGCAGATCTTCCTCAATCTCACGCTTCAATTCACTTGCACCCCGACCTTGGCGACGTTCAAGTTCGTCAATCCGCTGTTGCCATTCTCGGAATTCCGAGTCAGCACGCAATTCCTGGAACGGCTCCAGCAGCTGCATCAGATTGTCCTGCTGCTCATGGAGCATCTCATCTAAGCGTTTGGACAGATCTTGCTGTGCTGCGCCAATTTCGCGGGCCAACTCCTGGGGATCAGTGCCTTCTAGGCGAGCTTCGATCTTGGTCACCCGCTCTACCCAAGTGCGATCCTCGCTGAGGCTCGACTCTCGAAGCTTTCGTTGCAATCCCTCAAATTGGCGCCGGGCGCGCTCTGAATGACCCCGAAGCGCAATTTGCTTTTGAAGAGATTCCAGTGCATTTTCAGCACCTTCGAGGTCGTCTTCAATCACATGCAGTTCGATTTCTTCAATGGTGTCCGCAGAAGCACCGGGCTTCCCTTTGAGCCTCGCCATCGCTGCGGTTAGATCGCGGTGGCGGCGCGCTTCGTCTTCAAGAGAGTCGATCGTCAGGCCCGATTGCTCACACCATGCGTCCACCACACGGGCCAACTTGTAACGTCCAGGCCGATCACCGGCACGTCCGGCAGCATCAATGCGTTTTGCAATATCCTCTCGGTCAACATCTGGAGCAGCGTTGGCAGCCAAAATCGGTCTGATCAGAGCTCCAGCAAGCGGTCCAACAGAATGTCTGAAATCGTCCGGCACTTCCTTGATCGGTTCGGGCAAGATGCGAGGTATCCACGGCTCAACTTCGCTTTGACGACCAACGATTTGATTGACTTGATCGGTCACCTTGCTGCAACGCTTGATCATCTCGTTGTAGCGGCGACTGTTGACTTCAACCCCGTGGTCTCGAAGCTCCTGCTTGAGCTTCTTCTCGTCGATCTCAACAGGCGAGGTTTGGCGATTCGCTCTGAGGCAATCCACCGTGGGTCGCAGCTGGTCGTAGAGCCATGACCAGACGGAGCGCTCACCCGGCAGCTTCACAGCACCGTGGGTTTCTAATATCAGTGCGCTATCAAGCGCCGACAGCTCTGATTTGAGTTGCTGGCGTTTGAGGAGCCACTCGGCTGCAGGCAGCCTTATACCGAGCCCGATCACAGCCTCCATGCAATGCCGGACGTTTCGGTCAAGCGAATCTGGAAGCCGATGTGCGCAACCATTGGCCGACGGCTTGCCGGTAGTGACCACATACCACCAGTCGAGGACGTGCTGAAGATGGCGCTCATCGCCAAACCTGCATCGGCTGATGACGCTGCCTGCTGCCTCTACTGCGGCCTCAGCCGAAGGATCCTGCTCAACAATCGGGATGAGCACTTCAAAGACCGCGTTCGCGTCGGTCTCAGAAACTGGATCGCTGCTTCTGATGATCTTGGTCAGCTTGGTCACGGATGCCTCCTAAATCGTTTGCCCCCAAACTACGCAAGGGGTGTGACATCCGCAGTGCCACCACACCGTCGAGACGCCGAAAGTGCCACACCCTCTATACGAAAGGGCCGCACCCTTGGAAACATGGAAACTCAAAGTCCGAGCAGGTCAGCAATCAGTTCTCGGATCTGTCGCAACGCTACGGGCCCGACATTCGTGCCTGTTGTCTCAACAACACGATCGACACTCACAGTCGTCGGTAGATGCGACTGAGCCACGCCTAATTCAGCGATGTCAATCTCGCTCAACCATCCTCGCCTAGTGCTTGTGCAGGGCACCACCAGAATCGCATGCTGCTGAAACTCGAGAACATCATCAGAGGTGACAACGATGGCCGGTCGCACGAACCCCGGCTCGCCGCGCGTCGGTGTTCCGAAGTCGCAGCGGATGACATCACCGGCTCGCATCGGCAACATCACCGGCTCGCATCGGCAACATCGCCAGCGGACGCATCAAGCCAGGCCTTGTCATCAGCATTGAGCGGGGCGCTGGCGAGCTGAGCCCCGATAATGCGTTGACGTTCCCGGCGGATCAGCTTCTCAATCTGCGCGTCAAAGGTGAGCCCTTCGCGATCAGCGAGCTGGCGCAGAGCATCGCGAGTCCGCACGGAAACCTTTATGGTAGTTGAATCAGGCATACCAATTAGTATACCTCGCATATGACAACCTCAGGTTCCACAAAGCTAAGAGGCCGCTCCGCAGCGAGGTGCTGAGCGCCACGGTGACCGACACTGCTCACCGGTTGGAAGCACTGCAAGCCGCCCTCGAAGACGTGAAAGCCACCGTTCGGATCAACGATTTGATCACTACCAAGGGTTCAGCTTCGGCTGTGCCAGTCGGCGATGCTGTCCGCTGCGGGTTGTGCGTGTTGGCTGGCGTTTGTGTCCAAGAAAGTTGGGATGTTTGTTCCACACATTTGGGACGTTTGTTGCGCATTTTGGCCTCCGCGACACGATAAACACGCTAGAGAGCCGTATTCAACGGTGCTGTCAGGGAGGTAAACCGCCATGTCCAACACCACAAACACCCCACCACAACAATCGAAGCGGAGATTGTCTCAGCTTGTGGTAGCTGCGACGGTGGTGTGCCTAGCAATAGCGTCAAGCGTCGCGCATGGTGCTGAATCCACCTCACAAACCCCACAAAACCCTTCGCCACAGCCACAAGACAGTGATACTGTGGACGTTTCAGTGGTTTCTTATGCTGCGGAATATTCGGTTACTCAACAAGAAGCCAAACGCCGTCTTGACCGTATCCAACCTATCCAAGGGATCCTTGCAGAGATCCGAGCCCATGAGCCTGTCAGACTCGCAGGCTGGGGAATCGACCACACCAGAACTTTCACCGGCTGGGTCTGGCTCACCGGCGACACAGCTCCTAGTTCCGCTGCAGCGAACATTGCTGCCGCGCACAGCGATATAGAGATCCGCACCGGTGCTGTGCATAGCCGGGCAGCACTGCTCGAAGCTCAGCAGAGCCTCTTTGAGGATCTTCGCGGCATCGGGCCCGTGGGTCGTGTCACTAACGGGCCTGGAACTATCTCTGAGATCGAGCGCATCACCACCTACACCGATATCAACATAAGAGGCAACGCCCTAGAAATAGGTATCGACCCTGCACTAGCCCGCACAACCCCTGCCAGCCCTCTAGACCCCGCTGACACAGCAGTGATCGGTCCAGTTGGCGTCACCGACGAAGCCCTACAAACCAAAATCGCTCAAGTCACCGACCAACTCAAAGACCACATCAAAGTCAAATACATAATCAAAGACGGACGCGGAATGTCTACTGATGCGAGCTTCTCTGGTGGACAAAGAATGGGAGGATGCACCGCAGGATTCGCAGCAACTAGAGGTTCTCGCAGACGCGGCACAAAAAAACATGGTATCATCACCGCAGGACACTGCGGTGATGATGGCCCCAACGACACTTCCTCTCTAACAATGCACGGAGTTAGTCTGCCTCATGTCTACGGATGGGCATCTCCCACTGTTGACGCGCAATTCCATGAGATTCCGAGCGGATCAAACCACATCCTCAAAGACGACTACTTGTGCCATTATCCCCGGCCAATCAACTATTGTGATGTTACAGGCACTGAAGTCACAAGCAGAATGATCGACGATTTTGCGTGTCATGCTGGAATGAGCAGCGGTATTTCCTGCAGCACTATCATCAGTACCAATTTTAAACCGACTGGCGATGATACTGCATGCATATCATCGAGCAATCAGCCCGTTGATTGTGAGAATGTATTCGTTAAAGTTGATGGAGGCAACTTGTTACGAGCCTGCAAAGGTGATAGTGGCGGACCTTGGTATCGTAACGGCTTAGCCTACGGAATACATAAGGGTCACAACGAGCGCAAGGACAATTGCTACACGACCCCAAAGTTTGCATACTTTTCACCTATCGGTATAGTTACAGACTTTCTCGGTGTCAGAATTATCACTACAGGTGATGTAACGATCCAGTAATTCAGTATTACTACTCTAAGTTCCGTTAGTTTATAGGCTATGGCATCTTCTCTACAGATCTCATTGAAAATGATTCTGGCGATAGCGATCGTGTTGGGTATTGGCGTGACTGGGTGCACACCAGAATCGGAAAGCAGTTCGGGAGTTCCCCAGCAGAGTGAAGAGCCTGAATCGTCAGACGAAGAGGGTCCGATATTTTCGATTCCCCGGGGCAGATACGAATGGGATCCTGTTGATGGTCTTCCGAATGCTGTATGGTCGGGCACGCTAGTGATCGATGACTCTTGCATATATCTAGATGTATCCCACATACTTGATGACTCGTATCACCAGAACGGCTACACAATTCCTGAAGGTGAAGCATTACGCGGTTTCTTGAATCTTCCTGAGCCATTGACTCAACTAAATGCCACTACTGGCGAGTTGTGGTTAGGTGAACATGGGCCAATGTCTAACGGCGATGAAGTAGTGGTTGTAGGTAGTGGACGTTCGCAACAATATTGGAACTCAGATTTAGACGCTAGCACCGAGTTCTTC
>JAPYNU010000009.1 GCA_028283245.1 Candidatus Aldehydirespirator catecholifindens
GTCGAGGCTGGTGGCACCGCCTTTTGAATATGGGGTGATGTGATGTGCTTGGCACATGCTGGGCGAGGCACCGCAGTGGAAGCAGCCGCCGTAGCTGGCGAGTAGTGCTTGCCATTGTGTTGGTGTGACGCTGCGGCGTGATCGGGTTCGCCAGAGGGCATCTCCGTTACGGTCATAAACCAAACCGGCGATACGGGCATTGCAGGTCAGTTCTTCGACTACAGCGGGTGGTAGGCGTGATCCGTCTGGTAGCTCGTAGATCAGGTCACGGGTGCTGTCATCAACGCGTGCCATCACGGTGATGTTTGCTAGCCATCCGCCACTGCTGTCTCTGAACTGAGTGCCTGCATCGTTGTCGGTGTCTTTCTCACAGCAGCGGTGGCTGGCAGTGCTGTTGGCATCGGTAGTGGTGTGACCGCTGATCTCCGCATGGCTGCTGGTGCGCCTGTTTCCAGCATGAGTGCTGCTGTTTTGGCTGGTTTGGGCTTGCAATGCGTCGGCCATGCATTGCGGGAACTCTCGACGCTGGTCTTTGGGCAGTTGCTTATCGGCGTTAAGCAGCCGGGTAGCGATTTGACGCAAGCGGTTATGGATTCGCTGTCCGGTGATCTTGTCGAACTCGCCGTGCAGGCCGATCATGCCATCTGGTGTGTCAAAGAATCTCAGGTAACGCCTAGCCCGTTGTTGAGCATGCTGTGAAATACCGTTGTCGGCCTGTTGGGAGGCGATCCAACGATTCGCGGTTGCCCCGAACTGCTCAGGCCGCATTGTCTGAGCATCTTTGAGCAGATCACTATCAGCAGCTACAGCATCTGATCCCGTCTTTGTGATGACATCAGCGAGTCGTCGTGCGTTGGCTTGAGACACCTCACCTGCCTGCACCGCTGCGTGCAGTTCCGGAACTTTGCGCACGGCTTGAACGGTGTGAACCCGGTCACGGGCATCGCGTTGCGCTAGCCCCGCAGTTGATGCCAACAGTTCAGCGCCGCCGTCTCCGTGTCGTTCCCGCCGAGCGATCACCTCTGCTGCGGTGGTCTGAACAGCAGTGACCGCGGCAGCCACTGATCGAGTCACTCGCAGCACCTCACGCAACTCGTCGCTGGTCGCAGCACCGACGCTGACAGCATCAAGCAGTTCGTTGGCTGCTGTTTCGACTCGCTGAGCGATCTGCGTAACCATGAACAGCAGTATATGTAGCGGGTATGACAAACAGCCGTAATCGACACCTGTCAGTCGGAAAAATTTATGAAAAACATAGGACTAGAGGTAACCGATTCCTGGGTCGCCCCGAGCGCGTGAGGGGCAGGAGCCAGGCTGTTGCTTAGTGCCTGCCGAAGAAGTGCAGGGACAACTGCTGAGGCTACGCCGACAGTTGAAGCACGATCGCTCCCATGAAGTGGGCAGAAGACTGAATTGCAACCACCAGTAATCTTCACAGATCAGCGGCACGGGTGGCTTAACAGAATTTGATGGCTGGTCGTTGAAGCGGTCTCAGGGGCCTAGGGCTGCTAGGGGCACTATGGCGATTCCGTCTTCTTCGTAGGCGATACGTAGCCCGGTGTGCTCACTTGGGGCGTTTACTCCGAAGAGTGCCACCAGCTTTGATGGCGGACGCTTACCTGCTTTTTGAGTGCGTTGTATCAGTAACTGTAGCGCTCGTTTTGACTTCGCTAATGTGTGATCGCTGCGAGTCAATTTGACCTCAAAGGCGATCCATGAACCGTCACGGTTTTCGACCACAGCATCAACCTCAAACCCACTCTCTGCGTAGTAACGCACCGCGGCATCGTTGGCATCGGCGTAAGCACGCAAGTCGCGCATGACCAAAGCCTCAAAAGCACCTCCCATAAACTCGGGCTCCTCTAGCAGACGACGAGGACTTATACGCAAAACACTGGTAGCTATAGACGGGTCACACAAAAAACGTTTAGGCCTAGCACGCGTCGCTTTCTTTGAAGCTGGACGAAAACCCCACGCAGGACAGTCCTCACGCAAAAATATTCTCTCAAACGCTTCCAAAAATGCAGGTAGCGTCTTGCGGTCCAACGGCGAGACCGTTTCACCGGCTGCTGTATCGCGTGCTAAGGCACTCACAGAGGCAGATGTGCCGATGTTTCGAGCCAAAGATCTCAAAACCAGTCGGGCAGTCTCAACATTTCGATAAGCAGGCGTATCAATACTGCGCCTAACATCCACGCCGCACATCGCATCCACGTAACTCTCCACATATCGCAACGCCTGATCAAGCGGCATCCTCAACGAAGCAGGCCAGCCTCCGCGACAAATCAATTCGGCACAATCCGGTCGAGACAAAGCCTGCTCTGCGGCCGCATCCACGCGCTGCCCTGCGAAGATTGACCCCAATGACACGGCACCGTTAGAAGCACCGCTTTCATACGACGACAACGTCCGAAGTCGCAAAGTTGCAAGCCTGCCAGCACCCGAATGACGGATCGGATTGTCGGGCAACGTAGAAGAACCAGTCAAGATGAACTGCCCAGCCGTGCCTCCTCGGCGGTCGCACTCTCGTCGCACCGCGTTCCACATTCCTGGAGCTACCTGCCACTCATCAACCAGCAACGGCGGTTCTTGGTTGAGCAACGCGCGCATTGCACCTGTAGTTCCGCCCGCAATCTCTATCTCATCCATGGCCAGAACTGATGAGGCGGCCTGAGTTGCTGTAGTCGTTTTGCCACAGCCACGCGGGCCTTCAATGACCACCGCTGGAGAAAACTCAAGCATGTTGCGGAGTCGGCTGTCGGCAAGCCTCGGCAGATAATCGGGCATCAGGCGCTCAGGCATAGCTAAAACACTACCTGCAAAGTTGATTACCCAAAATATTGGGTGGTCATTACCCAAAATATTGGGTGGTCAGTCTTCGAATTCTAGCAGATGTTGTCTTGTTCTAGTAAAGCGATGAGTTCATCTGGCGTGGAAACAGGCGACTGACAGGTGAAGTCACGACACACGTAGGCGAAACCTTCGGGACGGTCGCGCCACAGCGCAGAATCATAAGGCTCACCCCAAGCCAGCACCGCACTAGGCGTGTAGCGGGACTGCACCGCCTCAGCCAGATCCGCACGATCGCCCACCACAGCGATCTCGGTGACACCACCAGAAGCAAGATCTACAGCCTCCAATGCCCGACCGAAAGCGGTGGGATGCTTAACCGCAGGCACTGAGAAAGTCTCAACAATGCGGCGAGCGTGTTCGTCGTAGCGGGCTTCGCCGGTCAGGGCCGCCAGACGCAACAGCCCACAGGCTGCGGATGACTGCGCTGATGGTGTGGCGTTGTCCATTAGATCCTTGGGTCGAGTGACTAGCGCCTCAGCATCTTTGCCGGTGGTGAAAACCCCTGATCTCTCATCATCCCAAAACAAATCCAGCAGCCCGTCTGCGGCATCGCGCGCCTTAGCAATCCAGCGAGCCTGACCCGACATTTCCCCCAGACGAGTGAAAGCATCAATCAAAGCCGCATAATCCTGAGCATAAGCCAGATGACGAGCCTGCGCCGGGCGGTCTTGTGTGCCAGCCTGCCAAGACCGCAACCAACGACCATCGTCTCGCTGCAAGTTGTGCAACAAAAAATCACCGTTAGCGAGTGCTGCCTCCCGCCACGAAGAATCGCCGGTCGCTGCCGCAACTTCAGCCAACGCCGCCAGCATCAAAGCGTTCCATTCGGTAAGAACCTTGTCGTCGAGGCCGGGACGCACCCGGCTCTGGCGATGCGTGAACAGAGCACGGCGGGCGATCTCAACCTCTTCGGAGCGGATCAGTTCACCACGCACCGGCCGGTGCAAAATGTTGGAACCCTCAAAATTTCCGCCAGTGGTTACACCCCACCAAGCCGCAGCCCGCTCAGCGGCTTCGGCACCAGCCGCGTCACGAACCACATCTGTGAACTCGGCCTGAGACCACACGTAGAACTTGCCTTCAACCCCCTCAGAGTCAGCATCTTCAGCAGAGAAGAAACCGCCGTCGGGGTGGCGCAGGTCACGCAACACATAACCGACAGTCTCATCAAGCACTTGGCGATACTGCGCCTCACCGGTCACAAGCCAGGCATGCAGATACGCCCTAGTCAAAAGAGCATTGTCATACAGCATCTTCTCGAAATGCGGCACCAGCCAGCGGTGATCTACCGAATAGCGAGAGAAACCGCCACCGAGATGGTCGTAGATCCCACCAGCAGCCATCGCGTCAAGGCTGGTACGCACCACCCGCAACACTTCGGGCCGTTTACTGCGGTGATAGATACGCAACGCCGTGGTGAGCGTCATAGCAGCCGGGAACTTGGGAGCGCCCCCGAAACCACCCCATTGCGGATCAAAACCCGCCAAGATCGCATCCCCAGCGGAACTCAGCATCTGATCGTGATCAAAGCCCGACTTGCCTGCGAGCCCAGTGTCACCACCACCGCCGTCACCGCCGTTGCCGTCGCCACCGTCTCGGCCACCACCGCCACCGTCGCCCAGCGAAACAGCCACACGAGCTGTCCGATCAATCAGCGCCACCAGTTGATCGGCTTGAGCGTAGACATCGCTGCGTCGGTTGTTCCAAGCATCGTCAATAGCGGCCATCACTTGCTTGAAAGAAGCCATCTGACCGCGGGGCTTGTCGGGATAGTAGGTGCCACCAAAGAAGGGTCGCCCGTCAGGTGTCATGAACACTGTCATAGGCCAGCCGCCACGTCCGGTCATAGCCTGCACCGAGTCCATATATATGGCATCCACATCGGGGCGTTCCTCACGGTCGACCTTGACATTGACAAACAGCCGGTTCATCACCGCCGCTGTCTCAGGATCCTCAAAGGACTCATGCGCCATCACATGGCACCAATGGCAGCTGGAGTAGCCGACCGATAGCAAAACAGGCCGGTCACGCTCGGCGGCCTCAGCGAAAGCCTCCGGCCCCCAGGGATACCAGTTCACTGGATTGTCAAGGTGCTGACGCAGATACGGACTGGTTTCTTCGCTGAGCCGGTTCACGCCTGCCAGCCTATGTCTGTTCACATCTTGGCTGGCAGCAGCCCAGAGCTTGCCAACCAATAGCGTCTCAGGCACAGTCAAGGCAGACTTGCAGCCGTGAGCGTAGGGGTTCGAGTGCTAGTCGTAGACGATGAACCTTCCTACCGTGCAGGCCTAAAGGTTGCGTTAGGAGACGAAGGTTTCATCGTTGACGTCGCCGCCGACGGTGAAGAAGCTCTGATCATGTTCGAGGCTCTCGAACCCGAGATCGTGCTGCTCGACGTGATGCTGCCGCGACTGTCGGGCATAGACGTGTGCCGGCGCATTCGTTCTATCAATGACACGCCGGTGATAATGGTCTCAGCACGACGTGAAGAGATTGACACTGTCGTTGGGCTTGAAGTCGGTGCCGACGACTACGTAGCCAAGCCTTATCGGGTGCGTGAACTTGTGGCACGAATGCGAACAGTGCTGCGCCGCAGCCAAACCCGGCACTCCGACAATGCTGCTGACGCAGCAGAACTGCAGGTCGGTGAGGTTGCTGTTGATCGTGACCGTCACAAGGTGACCATCGGCGGCAAACTGCAACGCCTGCCGCTCAAAGAGTTTGAGGTTCTGGCTTTGCTGATGGAGAACACCGGTTTTGTGGTTAGCCGACAAACCCTGATCGACAGGGTCTGGGGGTTCGATTATGTGGGCAGCACCAAAACCCTTGATGTTCATATCACAAGACTGCGGGCACGTATTGAGCGCAACCCGGCAGAACCAGAACGCATCGTCACTATTAGAGGCCTCGGCTACAAGTATGTAGCACCGTGAATTTTTCGGTGTCCTCAGTGCCTTCACAAGACTGTCCCTGTAGGTCACACAGCGCTGCATTGTGCACATGACCGGGATCAAGATTTGGATAGCTGGCGCACGACCCCGCACTCTTGCCGCTGCTGTGATACCGGTCGCTGTCGGTGCTGCGGTCGCAGCAGGGCAAGACTCAGCGGTGAATGCTGTCAGCGCCTGGGGACGGGTCGCGCTGGCGCTGCTGGTGGCTCTTGCGCTACAAGTGGGTGTTAACTTCGCTAACGATTACTCCGACGGCGTGCGCGGCGTTGACGATTCCAATCGTATCGGGCCTCGCCGTCTGGTGGGCTCAGGCCTGGTAGCACCCAACTGTCTTAAATGGGCTGCGATCAATGTTTTCGCAGTGGCAGCAGCAGCGGGCGCAGTGCTGGCTGCTTTGGCTGGCTGGCAGTTGCTGATTGTGGGGGTTTTGTGTCTGCTGGCGGGATGGGGATACACGGGCGGACCCAAGCCCTACGGCTATTTGGGGTTCGGTGAAGTTTTTGTGTTCGTGTTCTTCGGTTTGGTGGCGACCGCAGGCACCAGTTACGTGCTGCTGGAGCGTCTCGACTGGCTTGCCGTGGTATGCGGTGTTCCAGTGGGGTTGTGGGCCGTGGCGTTGCTGATCACCAACAACCTGCGCGACCTGCAAGGCGATGCCGCAGCTGGCAAACATACTTTGGCGGTGCGTCTGGGTGATCGGCGCAGTCGCCTGATGTATCTGGGTGTGCTAGAAGCGTCCTACGCAGTGGCGCTGGTGGCTTCAATCAGTGGTCGGGCTGCCGCCGCGGCTGTGGTCGGCGCGCCTTTCGCTGTTGGTGCCGTAAGACGTGTACTTCAAGGAGCGTCTGGAGCAGAGTTGATCGGCGTGCTCGGAGCGACTGCGCGCGCTCAACTCGTGTCAGGCCTGGCCATGGCAGCCGGAATCGCGCTAACTGCCTGATACGAATTCGCTGTCTGATACCGCTTTGACTGCCTGATAATTATCAGCCAACCGGCTAGCAGCGGGTGGCGGTGATGAGTTGTGCGATGCCTGCGTTCAGCTTGTGGTGCTGCAGATCCGTGAAACCCGCTGATCGCAGACCGCTGATGAGGTCTCGTGATGGCGGCAAATAGGCCACAGATCGGGGCAGGTAACTGTAGGCGTCACGATCCGACAGCAACGCTCCGATGCGAGGCACTATTCGACCGAAATAAATGCCGTGACCCCAACGCAGCATTGGGTTAGTAGGGGTATCTACTTCCAGCAATCCGACACGTCCGCCGGGCCGCAGCACGCGTGCCAGTTCGTCGAACAGTAGTTGCACGCTGGTCAGGTTTCTTAGAGCGAAACCGCAGGTTGCTCCGTCGAAGGTTCCTGATGCCACCGGCAACGTCAACACATCAGCGTTAACAAGCGGCGCTTTGATCGTGGTTTCAGGAGCCGCGCGCAGCATTCCCATGGAAAAATCAAAGCCGACCGGGTGATGACCGCTGCGGGTGAGTTCACGGCAGAAGTCGCCTGTGCCGCAAGCCAGATCAGCCACTAGCGCCCCTTGTGCAAGGGCGAGTTCTTTGATGGTTCTGCGCCGCCAGGTGACATCAAGACGCAGTGTCAATATGCGGTTCAACAAGTCGTAGCGGGGAGCGATTATGTCAAACATTTCCCGCACTGCTCGTCGTTTGGCCTGCCCCGATGGCAGTTCAGAAAGCGGTTCGCTAAGCGAAACCTGTGAGTTCGGCTTGAGTGGCTGTGGCACAGTTTTAGTCTTACGTTCTGTCTTGTGTTGAGTCTTGCGGCGTGGTTCGCTTACCTGCGCGGTTGGCTTTTGGGCCAGTAGCGCAGATAGTTGCGGCTCATTGGATGTAACAGCAGAGCCACCAAGGCAACGTCGAATACCAAGCCGATCAGCTGGCTCAACACCTGCCCCAATGAACCCACTAACGAAAGCAGGCTCAAAGCAAGCGCGAAACCTGCCACGATCACGCCGAGCCAGTAACCCCAGCGCCGCTCGTTGGCGACACCGTTGGCGGCTATCACGTTGCCTACAGCGAACAGCAAACCCGTCGGCGAAGGCGAACCTCCCAGCAAGAAACCGAACAGCAGCAGAGTGCCGCCCCGAAAATACATCAGCAGCTGCGCCAGGTAAAGGGTCTGGGGTTGGCGGGGATTAACCCAAACCCGTTGCTGCATCACCACAGTATGCATCACCAGCAGAGCTTCACGGCTACGCGTCAGCTTGAACTAGTAAGCCCCGACACGCGGCGGTAGGCGCGGTCGGTGTGGTGATGCACGAAACCGATGCGTCTGTAGAGGGCGGTGGCGGGGTGATTGTCGGACTCCACATACAGCATCCCTTGGGTGAGCCCTTGAGCCGACAGCCATTCCAGACCGGCCAGAGTCATAGCTCGTCCCAGTCCACGACCCGAGAAGTCAGGATCGACTGCGATCACGTAGATCTCTCCGAGTGCTGGATCATGGTCACCGTGGATCTTGGTCCAGCAGAACCCGGCTAGGCGGCTCTGTCGATAGTGCAGACGAAAACCCTCAGCGTTGAACCACGGCTCGCTCATCCGCTGCTGTAGATCGTCGGCGTTCATGTCGCCTTGTTCGGGATGCCAATGGAAGGCACGATTGTTGACAGTCAAAAACTCGTCACTGTCTTGGGGTTGAAAGGGTCGAGTTTTTAGGCCCGACGGTTGTGCAGGCAGTCCACAGCGCAACTGCCACAGGTCGCGGTAAGGCACGAAACCGTGTTGCTGCGCTGCCTCATCATCACCAGATGCCACTTCCTGGATCCAGAGCTGCAAGGGGGCATCGTTGTCAAGATTCGTGAGTGCTTCAGCCAGCGCTGGCTCTACTGCACCGGCAGGGCGCGGCGCGCTCAGAACGATCTGTGTCTCGCCCTCCGGGCCAGCGGACTCATTGATTTCATAGAGAGCACTCTGACCAACATCACCACTTCTTTGCGTCTCAACTTGATCACCAGCCCGGCAACGCACCAAAACAATCCTAACGCAAGCGTCCCAGTTCCTCAGGCGCTTCGCCGTGATGCTCAACCCATTCAGCGGTCGCTGGCGACAGCATAGTAATCACCGATATGATGGCTTCGTAGCGCGACGGCAGATCTAGTGACAAGATCGGCTCGTGATGAGCTATCCGGTTTCTGAGTCTGCGCAGTTGATTGAGTTGTTTATGTAGCTGTTTACGTACTGGTACGGGATCAAAGCAGCGATGGAGCACAGTCCGCCACAGAGACTCCTCATAGCCTCTCGCAAATAGCGCAACCCAGAACCCAAAGCTCAGTTCAGCAACGATACGGCCGGGAGGGTGAGCGCCTGCTACCCAGCGGAGTTTGTATTTGGCCGCTGTGACAGCGTCTCGCTGAGGTTGTGCAAGTTGTGGACCGTCAAACCAGTGGATGCCATAGTCAACTGTCATCGCATCGTTTGCGGCGTTGCGCAAGGTGATCTCAAGTGCTTGGAGCGGCCAATAAAACGCGCTTCCGAGATTAGCGTTGTGAGCGTAGAGTTGCAAGGCACGCCTGCGGTCGCCTTCAGCAAATCGTAAATAGGTGGCAAATCGCTCCTTCGAGATCGCAGCCACGAGTTCCCGCATGGTTGATCCGTCATAACGAAAAGGTCCCGAAGCCGTGTATAGAGCCGGATTTGGTTGTATGGTCATATCTGTGAGCTCCTCGTCGGCCTCTCATTGAAGCTGCTTGGGGCATTGTCTCCGGGAAAGCCGGGGAACCTAAGGGGGTGGCGCTCCATGCGCCACCCCCTGGCCTCCGCTTAGAACGGATCGTCCTCCCTGTTGTGCTGCGATTTGCTGATTTCCTCCTGGACGGTTCCGTAGACCATGTCAAGCGCAAGTTCCAGCATTTTGAGCCACTGGATACTTTGAGATCCAGTAACATCACCCACCTTTGAGGGCGCATTATTAGCTGAATGAATCGACTACATCGTTGATTCCGTCTGCCAGCAATTCCCGGCGACGACATAGAAGGAGAAGCGTTCTCTCCAGCGCTTCGAAAGGGGAATCCTCCCTCACTAGCCGCAGGTCCTGATCCATAGCGGTCTCAGACGAGCCGCTGTATCGCTGCCAGATCGACGAGAGCAGGAACCATTCGAGAGAGCGGAAGCGGCTCTGCTGCGTTGCCACAGCCGTAAGACACCTGACCAAAAACCGCAGATCAATGTCGTAGCCGGTGTCGTCGAGTTCATCCTCAAAAGCTTTTAGTTCGTCTGTGATCATGCCTGGCAGGCGGAACGCAAGCTGTGCAATCGCAAGTTCGGATTGTCGTTGGCGCGTACCCTTTGAGTTCACGCGCTCTGCAAGTGTTCCGATTGAGATGCTCGTGGTTTATAGTTGACCCATACACATCCTCCAGAAAGTTGTGTGCTGTTGCAGGTTGTCCTCGCAATAGCTGTTGCAGGTTCTCCTCGCAATATAAGACACAGTATGCCGTTACTTGCCGGTCCCTTCGGGGTGTTGGTGCGGTAGGGTCACACAGCAATGGCTCGTCCACGAACGCCTAAGGGGCGTGCTCGTCGCACACACCAGCTGCTGACACTCGAATATCCCGAAGCAGTATGTGAGCTTGAGCACCGCAACGCCTTTGAGTTGCTAGCCGCCACCATCTTGGCAGCGCAGTCCACTGATGTGGGAGTCAACAAAGCCACGCCAGCTCTATTTGCTCGTTTCCCCGACCCAGAGTCGCTTGCCGAGGTCGAACCAGAACAGGTCGAGCCGTATGTCAACACCATTGGCCTGTTCCGCAACAAGTCCAAAAGCCTAGTGGGTATGGCTCGAATGCTGCTAGAGGACTACGACGGCAAAGTGCCTGAGGCTATGCGCGATCTGGTGCGCCTGCCCGGAGTGGGGCGCAAAACCGCCAACGTGATCCGCAGCGTGGCACTGGGCTTGCCTGGGCTGCCGGTTGACACGCATGTGACCAGACTGTCGAAACTGCTCGGGCTCACCACTGAGATCGATCCCGTAAAGATCGAGATGGAACTCAATCCGATGATCCCAGCCAGCGAGCGAGGCGACTTCAG
>JAPYNU010000090.1 GCA_028283245.1 Candidatus Aldehydirespirator catecholifindens
ATTATATCAATGGTAGCCGCAGCGAGAAGAGGTCCAGTAGCAACTCAGTGCCAGCCCCAAAGCCAAAAGTTCTCCAACTTCTGTGGGGCATCCCTCACCTCATATGACGGCATGTCACTAAGTGCCTTCGTAGCAGCCATCCGCGGGAGAACTCGTAGTTTGGCGGTAGGGAAGCGAGACGTCCCCGACGCAGTTGGGGCCGTCGCCCCAGGACTGCTCACCCTGGGGGGTTTGGTGTAGTGTGTTTGTCGTGAGCGTGTCGGGTGATCGGATTGCACAGTTCCTTCGCGAGAATACGTCAGGCCGTGTTTGGGTGAATGTCGGGTTCGCTTCAGCGTTCGGGTTGGCATGGTTAGACGAGCGAACCGTTGGGCGTCCGGTCAACCTGTTGATCGGAGATATCCGCACTGGGTTCTCCAAATCCAGTGAAGCCGATCGTCTGGCAGCGATCCGGTTCATTCAACGAAGAGACGTGTCGATAAGCAACTGGTACAGCAAGCGTGGCGGCTATCAGACCGCGCACGCCAAAGCGTGGATCGTTGAGCCCGACCCACTCAACGCTAACTCTGCAGCGGTTCTGGTGGGTTCAGCGAACCTGACCAAGCAGGGTCTTTTGAGCAACTTCGAAATGATGACCCTCGCCGATCCTGCAGAACACAAACGGCTCCGAGCCGAGATGCACCAAGTCATGAACAAGAGTTGGCCTATCGAAGACAAACTTCTCAAACGCTTAGGCCACTATAAACCAGAACGCTCCACTGGCACGGCGACTGCGTCCGCTTCATTGCCTCAGCAGAGCTACCGTCGACCAAGTCCGACTTCTTCGGCACACAAGACCAGACCTCGGCATCATTCTAGTCGTCGAATTTCTGCTAGTTCAAGGAGAAACGAACTTGTGAAGGCGTTAATAATGGTGGCAGCAGGACTTGTATTGGTGGCGCTGCTCCCATCTCTTTTGGATCAATGTGGCAGCGTTGGCTAATCTCTTGACTCTTCTTCAAAATTTTCAGCCTCTCCTAAGTTGCTGCTCGGGTTGTGTTCGGAGCACTGCCTAGTAAATAATAATTATTATTATTTTAGCCTGGGCGCTAGCTATTGGGAGTGCGGCCAGGCCTACATGCTTTGAGGCAAAGCCACAGGGCAGCCGCTGAGGGTGCGGGTCATGCAAGTCCCAACTCATCCCGATTCGAGCCACTCGAAGGCACCTAAACAGCGAACCTTCACCCCACACCCAACACACAAATTTCTGACACTTCCGTTCTCAGTCCTGTCAACTGCTAGCAGACCACTCAATCTGGCCGGGCCACCTCGTAACCTGCTTTGTCTCCAGTCGGCAGACTGCCCCGTTAGCTGGTGCAGCCCGCACTCTGCGCGTTCCCGACGGCGGCAGTGCGCATCACTGCAAGCAAGTAATAACAATTATTATATTCGGCGTAGTTGAGCCATTAGCACAACAGAGAGAGAGAACTGGTGGAACTCCTTTGGTCAAGAGGAACACATGCGAAGTCTGTGCCGGAGCAACGACTTCGCAGTTCGCTTGTGCTTGGTACATGACTCCGACGCGTTTGCTGTCGGGATTGCGGTGTGCGTTGCTTAGATCAAGAGCGTAAATGCAGCCCTCGCCACGAACAGAAGGCGTAGGAGAGCTTTCGGCCACTGGGTTCCAGCGACCCACAATCCCAAGAGGACGCTCCCCGTTGGAGAGCACAGGCTCCCAAAATACGTACGCTGGGTGATGGCTGTCAAGTGCGCGTCAAAGAAGGTTGTCCTCAATCCGCTCCTTGGTTGTCAACTTATCCAACTCGACAACAGTTTCTTCCGCTGAGCGTTCTTGGTCGTCTTCTTTGCGGGAGCTTTCAACGCAGCGCCACTTGGAGGCAGATAGGAGTCAGTAATAGTAATTATTATTATCACTCGGCTTCAAGGGCCTTCTCTGGCGGTCTCCAAGTTGAGCCTTCAACCTAGATGACCGCGAATCCTGCTTTGACCTCGCCATGGCACAGCAGTAATGAGTTCCGAGTGCAACCTGCGAAGCGGCGACTTGAGTTCGTGAACGGTCTTCGGGAGGTAGCGATGAGGCATGGGCCGGAAGGCGTTGCTGGGTTAGAAGGTGCTAGTCAGTGCTTCGCAAAGAGCGAAAACCCCACCCACACATGATAATAGTAATTACTATTATCATGTGTGGCAGCAAAGCCATCTAGTGGAATGGTTATTCACCGGCACTGGCGCTAACGGCTCCAAAGCCTCCCAGAGTTCATTGATCACCCTTGACTTCGAATCAAGGATGCCTGAACCACAGCGAACTCCACTAGGTCGTTGCTGTTGGGGCCACCCGACAGTCCACTCAGCCACCGTTGCTCTGATGGATTCAGGCTTAGAGCGATAGCCCTAGCCTTGATTGCGCTCGTGCAACTATGTGCTAGAATACATACTATGGATCTGTTCCTTCATCCTCTTTTTGACAAGTGGCTGAAGTAACTCGCAGATGGCCAAGAGGGCGACGGGACTGATTGGTGGGAGGTTAGAGCGGAAATTGCAGCTCTCTTGTGAGCTGTTGAGATCCATGGTCGCAGCCTCGGCGACCCGGAGTGTCATGAGGTGGTCTCTGCGCGATACGACATTCATGCGCCGCGACGAACGCCACCGACAATTACTACGCCGTATGCCAATGCTGCCCCAGTGCTTCGCGTCCTTTTCGGCTTCGTTGTGGATGATGCAGGTAATGAGGCCGCAGCGGTACTCATTGGAGTCGACAAGACCATACTAGGTAACCGCTGGTACCCGCCCAACGTCCAGCAAGCGCAGGAACGACTTGACCAATGGTGCCGACAGTACCCCGATTACCAGCCGATCGTTCGGCGCGGTGACCTATAGCCAACTGCAGGGAAACAAAACCAACATCAACAGACTCAAACTGAAATATCAGATGCCAGACAAAGAACGCCAATAGCAGAAAGCCAAACACACAAGAAGCCGAACCTGAGGCGAAATATGACAAGGCGAAACACGAAAGGCGCAATACAACAGGCATGAAAGAAACAAAACCTTCAGAACTGCCCCCTGATGAGGCCTCGCTTGACGATGTGCAACCCGATGCGTGGAAGCACAAGATCACTCCAGATGCTCTCTACGAAGAAGTGAGGGCCGTCTCCCGGACGCAAGCGCGCATGGAGACGGCCTTGACCGAAATCAAGGAGCGTCAGACAACGCTCGCTCAAGTGCGCAAAGCGCGAAAACTGACACAGGCGACGATGGCGGATCTCCTAGAGATGGATCAGTCGGAGGTGTCCAGGCTGGAGCATCGCAGCAACATGATGCTGTCGACGCTTCGCTCTTTTATTCGAGCGTCCGGCGGCGAGCTTCAGCTCATCGTGACTTTCCCCGATGCCGAGCC
>JAPYNU010000091.1 GCA_028283245.1 Candidatus Aldehydirespirator catecholifindens
TATATATGGTGATCGCAGCCTGTGGAGTGGTGATGTTGCTGCACCCGCAGGCTTCGTCGTCTTAGGGGCGAACTGCGAGAACTTCGAGAGTTCGGCTGTTGACATGTGCCTCGGAAAGCGTATAGTGGTACTTGAAGACCCCGGAACCGTCCCTGCCCTAGGGCAAACGGCCGGGGTTACGCCTTTATGGGGATACCTACTGTAGGCCTAGGCTCTTCGTCTGCATGACTGGTGCTTCGCCCTCACCGAGCAGACACGGAGCCTGCCACTGACTTGCGCATCCACAGGCTTTTAGCACCTGCCCGTGATCTGCTCCGCAGTCGAAACGACCCATTATATATAATAATTGTTATTATATATAATGGGTGATTGAAACCTCAACCTTTTGGGTCTCTGTCAGGGGCTGCTACTTCGGGAGTGGAGTGGCGGTTGCTTTGTGCTGGAGGCTCCTGTTGCCAGGCTTAAACTCAATCAGCGGATCGGCTCAATCATCAAGAACATCGGCGATGAAGTGGGTCTGATCTGGTCCACCAAGCCAAGCGCGAGCCCCGGCCATACCTCTGGAATGATGCTGGCTCAGACCCGCCAAGTCTGCGAACTAACACCCGCCTAGCCAAGCCGTTCCGCCACAGCCGGGCGGGCCCGCGGCCTTATCGCCAGTCCCCTTGAAACATGACCCCAGCTGCACATCCCTGACAAGAGATCGTTTAGCCTGATTCAATTATAATAGCTGTTATTATACATCTTAGAGTGCGCGTCTTTCGTTCCTCCGAGAAGGCGTTTCGACGAGAAAGCCTCTAGTGCCGACGGTGGGTGACACAGCACGCACCAGATGCCCTACCCACCCGCTACGTGTCGGCTCTGCGAGCGTGCTCTAGCTATCGGTTTGCGTGAGGTTGTTGGCGCGTAATGCGGGAGGGTTGCCTACAGCGGTGTGGAAGTTGTTAGTAGCCAGGAGGTGCATGGGTTTGTGGATTGCAATCAACGAGACTAACGGCGCTATCTGCGGTCACTAATCAATCACCAACACAAGTATAGATCTTCAGGTGCGTGCTGTGCTGCGAGCAATCGCGTCGGCAATAGGCCCAGGTCGTGATGGGCCTGAGAACGAGCCGTAGTCCAAGAGAATCTGGATGTCCTCAGCGTCCATGGCCACTATCGCCGAGAAAACACGCGGCACTGCCGCGGCCCGAGACTTTGATGCTGGTTGATCAATATCATAAACCTCACAAAAATTGGTGATGTCACCCAACGTCGGCATGAAGGTCTTGTTGTCGAAACGCCTCGCCAGCTCAACAACAGCATCTGCGGTGTCGGTCGGCAGATCCATCTTCTTGACACGTTCCAGCGCAGTAGCGGCAGGCCTGCGCTTCTCCTTTCTGACGATTACGCCTCGGCCCGTTTGAACGGTACGGAATCCTGCGCTGCTACTGGCAGCGTCTAGCCCGTCAACCTCCTCAAGCGCGCGATATACCTGCTTAACGCCTTGATCGCGCACCAACTCAAGCAACGATATAGCAAGCTGGTCTGCTGTCACGCTCTCTCATTCACTAACAAAGCACGACTCAGTTCTTCGGCAAAATCACTAAAGTCGCTAGCATTGCCAAGCCAACGGTAGTCGCCTCGCATCATCTTTGGAAAGCCGCGCGAGAACGGGATCTGGGTGTCGAAAATTCTCCAATCATGTTTCGCGGCTTCCTCTGTGATCTCGGCTATCGCCCGTTCTCTATAGACACTGCAGGCAACGCCCAGAGCCTCAAGGCCAGAGCATATAATAATTGTTATTATAATCTTGGAAGCGTGGCCCAGATGTCGGTTTGCGTGAGGTCGTTGGCGCGCAATACGGGAGGGTTGTCTACAGCGATGTGGAGTCGTTGGCAGCGAGGAGCTAGCTGCAATCAAACGAACCGGCATCTAGACAGCTACGCAGCGACAACGTCTGTGGCTGTCACATTAGGGCGAACGGCGAGAACTGCAAGAGTTCGGCTGTTCGTGGCGATCCATGCATGACAATCCTCACAGATCCAACCCGCTAGCTCTAACAGGTCGGCATGATCTCGTGACAGGTCTCGCCGATGCACCGGCTCGTGGTGCGCGATCCAGTTGGCGACTAAATCAAAATCGGCTGTTGACATGTGCCTCGGAAAGCGTGTAGTGGTACTTGAAGACCCCTGAACCGTCCCTGCCCTAAGGCAAACGTCCGGGGTTACGCCTTTTTGGGGATACCTACTGTAGGTCTAGGCGCTTCGTCCTCACTGAGCAGACACGGAGCCTGCCGTTGACTTGCGCAGCCACAGGCTTTTAGCACCTGTTCGTGGTCGGGCACGCAAGCGAAACGACCCCGATATAATAATTATTATTATGTGTAGGGGTGATTGAAACTTTGGCCTTCTGGGTCGCTCTCAGGAGCTGCTACTTCGGGGGGTTGGGTGGAGATCGCTTCATACATTCAGGCATTGAGTTCAACTAGGAGTTAGTTTGCGTGAGGTTGTTAGTGCGGGATGCGGGTGGTTTTTCTACAGCGGTGTGGAGCCGTTGGTGGCGAGAAGTCCGCTGCGGTGGAGAGAGGTGCCCCAGTGGTTTGCTCGGCTGTCTAGCAGAGCTTTCGCAGCGGATAGTCTGACGATGAAGCCTAAATATCAAGGAGAATGTCATGCCCACGGCTGTGGACGAACTCACTGAACTAGTGGCAACCGCTCGGGCAGCGACCGAAAGTCTCACAGATCCCGATCTGCGGCAAGCAGCATTTGAACGCGTGCTCGAGCATTTGCTGGTAAACGGCGGAACTGACAAGCAACTTGATGCAGCCAGCGCAAGCGAGACAACGGCGGCATCAGTCACTTCAGCGACCGCCGAGATCCAAGACGAGATCGCAGACCGGGCGTTCGGTGACGAGCAACAACGCAAAGATGCACTCGCCGCCTACTTCAAGATTGAGCCGGAACAAGTCGTCCATATCTTCAAAGTGGAGAATGACGAGCCCGACTTGGAGATCTACAGCAGCAAGTTGCCAGCTGCTAAGTCACGAGCACTACGGGAGATCTGTTTGCTTGTCACAGGGGCACGCACAGCTCTGGGACAGGAAACAACAACATCTCACATAAGGTTGGTGTCTAACCACTACGGGCGGCTAGACAGCAGAAACTTTATGGCGACTCTCGGTCAGATGTCCGAAATATCGGTTCTAGGACGGCCTGGATCAAAAAATCGGGTCATTCGCATGAAAGCCCTTGGTGCTGAGGCGTCACAGGCCCTAGCACAACGACTGATCAGTGAATGACCCCGACGAAAGTGCTCAGACACCGCTAGTCGGAGCGGCAACCCCGAAAGAGTCGTGGCCCCACCTTCAACAACTCCACCACGAACTGGACTCTGTAGCGGGGCTTTTCGCTCATCAGCATTACGACGAGGCCGTTCGCAAAGCAGCGCAGCGTTTCGCCAATCGTGTTAAGGAGTTGACCAACCGTAGCGACCTTGATGGCACGGCCCTCATGGAGCAGGCGTTCTCTGCAAAGGAGCCTCTGCTAGCATTCAGCGACCGCGAGAATCCCACCGAACGCGACGAGCATGAAGGCTTCCGCTGGTTGGCAGTCGGCATGTCTCGCGCGCTAAGAAACGTGCTGTCACATACCGATTCCTACGGTTTTGAAGAAGTCACGGCCCAAGAGTGGCTGATCTTTATCAGTGCCATGCACCGCAGACTTGACCAAGTGCAGCAGGTCGCAGCCGCATGATGTCGAGGAGAAGAAATTGGAGGACAGGGAGAGCATAGTGAACGTTGATCATGTGCAGGTGCGTGTTGCGGGATTGCTGCAATGCATTGATGCTGATGGGCTCAGGCAGTTGAGCGTTGATGAGTTTCACGACGTGATGGACCGCATCGCAGAGCATCTCGATAGCGAAGCCAAAATCACAGACCCAAGCACATGGGGTCAGGCCAGCACCGGTGACGTGGAAGTCTGCTTTGTGCTGGAGGCTCCCGTTGCTGGGCTTGAACTCAATCAGCGGATCGGCTCACTCATCAAGAGCATCGGCGATGAGGTGGGGCTGATCTGGTCTACCAGGCCAGGCGCAAGCCCAAACCATACCTCTGGAATGATGCTGACTCAGACCCGCCAAGTCTGCGAACTAACACCCGCCTAGCCGAACCGCTCCAGCGCAGTTGAGCGGGCGACGCAGTTGAGCGGGCCTGCGGCCTTAGCGCCAGTCCCTTGAAACACGACCCCAGTTGCACATCCCTGACAAGAGATCTTTCAACCTGATTGAATTATAGTAATTGTTATTATATGCCTTAGCTCGGGTTCCTTAGTGTCCATATAGACACTTCAGACAACACCCAGAGCTTCACGTTCAGATCTTATAATAACTATTATTATATTATTGGGTGATCAAAGCCTTGCCTGCTAAGCGCTGTCAGGGGGCTGCTACTTCGGGATGAAGTGGCGGTCGCTTCGTGCGTTCCGGCACTGAGTTCAGCTAGGAGACCATCGCCGCCCGGTCAAGCCTGCCTGTTGCAGCAGTTACAACGTCTGCGGTTGTCTTACCTAGCCAGCCCTGTTCGCGGAGACGGTTCCAGGCGGACTCAATGTGTTCGGAAGTAAACATGCGGCTCTTGCGCTGGCTCCAACTCTGGACTCGCTTGATTACGCTTTCGAGGTTGTTGCTGCTGCTTTCTCGGTTGGCCATCCAGTGAACACTGGCAAGAAGTTCAAGTCCGTAGGCCGACTCATAGCCTTCAACCAACTCAAAGACCCGCTGGATTCGCTCGGCGATGCTTTGATTACCTGATAAGACCTCAGATGCTTCGCTGGCTGCGCCTGGCAGCAAAGTGATCGGCTCGGCATCGTGAACCTTCTTGGCGCCGTCACCAAAGCCTTGCAGTTGATGGCCTTCAAGCGATATGAGCACATGGCGAAGATTGTCAGCGTAAGGACCATAGAAATTCGCCTGATAGCGCAACTTGAGATTCTCGCCCGCCTGCTGCAAAAAATACATGAGCTTCTGGATCTCAATCAGCGAAACGAACAGCGCTACCTGAGAGTAGCGGTCAATCACCGACACTAGTGCTGCCGTGCTTGTGGTAAGTCTCTGACGTGTTGTCGCCACCGCCATGTCGGCTGCGTCTACGTCGCTGTCAGGGGCGTGTAGATGAACAACAACATCTAAGCCGCCCAAGCGGTCCTCAATAAGTGACCGAACCTCGTTCCAGTCCAGCCCACCAAACCCACAGCCCAGCGCTGGCAACGCAATGGACGAGATCCCCAAATCCTCAATCACAAGGCTCAGGTCATCCAGGCCGTCTGCCACATCGCGGATGCGGGACTTAGAGCGCCAATGACCCTTGGTCGGGAAGTTGATTATCCAGCGAGGATTTGTGAGCTGGCCATTGTCGAAAACGAACATTCTGCCTAGTTCGACGGCCTGCATCTTGCATTCCGCTTCGTAAGCCTTGTAGTTCGCTGGGAAGGCTTTCTTGAACTGAAGAGCAATCCCCTTGCCCATCACGCCGACCGTGTTGACAGAATTCACAAGCGCTTCCACTTCTGCTTGCAGCAGATTGCCGTGCGCGTTGATGAACTTAGCCATCAGAAGTACCAGTCGGGTCGGGGCTTGATGAAGATCTCGCTGCCAACGCTAGCCAGTAACCGCCTAGCTTGTTGGCACCACTTGTCGTTGCGTGTGGCCACCCCAATAAAGGCCGACCAAGGCACATGATCATGCACCAGGAACTCAGCCATCCGCCGCTCCATGCGGTCCGGTTCTTCGTCAGTGTTATTCCACATTCGTGCCTCCATTAGTTCCCAGTCCACGTAGTCGTCCAAGTCCTTAAGGTCGTCTCCGTAGCGAGCGGCAAACAGGGTGGCGTTCCGATCCGTGAACACGAAGCGGAGGTGCTCCTCCACAACCTTGTCAATGCTGGTAACGAGGTACACGATCTTGCCCTGTCCTCCGCTGTACATCGGCACGTTGCCTTTCCAAATGCTGCCGAGCATCGGTGATCGAGGGGCGAAATAGAAGGGCACGTAGTCGGAAACGCATCCACCCGGTGGGAGAGGCACCACACGATGCCTGCGTTGCTGCTTAACATCGGCGTGTCCTATTTCCTCGACGGCTTTCTGAACTGTTTTGATCTGCGAATCGCTGAAAAGACCTTCCTCGGCGATCGACTCAAGATTCGAGATGTGAGTGAGGTGGTATAGCAGTCCCCACTTGGGTACAACCAAGGCTCCATCGCCTCTCACTCCGCGGCCCGAGACTCAACTGTCGGTGCCGGTTACAACGACCCAATGCACCCAAGGATCCATTAGGACCTCGGACATGGTTTCTCCTTGTTGTTGGACGCACGCATAGGGAATTGTTGGACGCACGCATAGGGAATTGTTGGACGCACGCATAGGGAATTGTTGGACGCACGCATCGGTGGGTGGCTGTGCATCACAATACTTCGTAGTGCTTGTGTGGACACTTGTGGGAGCGGTCGAAGCTCTGCTAGTAGATAATAGCGATTATTATCTAGGGTCGCTTGGGACGGGTGCGGGTAGTACTGGTGGGTGCGGGCTCAGCGCCGATCAGCGTTTTGCGGTGGCTTGAGCGTAAGCGCGGAGACGGTGGGATTCGAACCCACGAACGGCTTGCACCGTTACTTCCTTAGCAGGGAAGCGCCTTCAACCAGACTCGGCCACGTCTCCAGAAGCCTTGAGCGTAGCCGACCGTGACGCTGTGCGGGCTATGAGCAGTCCACGCAGGTCACATCATCAACCTCTTCGCCTTCGAGAAAGCGTGTAATCCAGTCGAGGAAGCTGACACCTTCCACCTCAAGATCATAAAGCGACGACCTCGGCAGTATCCCGTGAGCGCGGCCAGGCGCAGTGAAGCTTGCTTGCGTGACCCCAGCTTCTTCGATGCGCATTTCGTTCAAAGCCATCAACTCATCAAGACGGCTGGCATCAAACCCGGCGAGGCTTGCAAAGAACACCTGCGTGTTGTCAAAAGCGTTGTCGTAGCGACTGAAGCGGATCCTGAGCGCGTGTTTGCCAGCTTGTATAGACAGTTCAGGCAGACCCCATTCGGGTGGTTGTATGCCTTCGTTGACCGGCCAGTCAGGCACCACACTGAAAGCCCCCCACAACGCCCCGATAGCGGCGTTGACCGCTGGCACGCTCGGATAAGCCCCCGAGGCATCAGCGACAACCGCTATTTCGGCTTCTGGGAAGAGATCGGCGGCCAGTCCTGCATACAGTGGTGCTGCGGCTGAACCAGCGCTGGTGCCTGCCACGATCACCTCGCTGGCATCATCGAAACGGTCTGAGGCGGTCTGCAAGGCGGTGCTGGCGTTGATGAAGCCGTTGTGGCGAACCGTCAAGTCGCTGCTGTAAGCCTGAGTGTTGTTGCCTACATGCACATCACCGGTGCAGTAGAGAGCCACCACGAACGAATGATCCGCTAGCGGGTTGAGCGGATTATCGAAATCGAAGATGCCTGACCAGAACTGCGGGTTGTCGAAGGGGTCGGACTCGTCTGCGTTCGGGTCGAAGTTGCCGTTGGCGAACGAGCAGCTTGCCTCACTGAAGCAGGCACCGCCGCCTTGCAAGTAGAACACCAGCTTGTCGGGGTCGCCTTCACGCACCCAGTAGAAATAGTCGCTGCCGTCAGCGCAGGCGCATTCTTCGGTGCCGTTGATCCGTTGCCATTGCGGGTCAATGACCATCTCTGGAATGGTCGTAGTGGTCGACGTAGTCGGCGGCTCTGGCGTGGTGGGTGGAGGTGCCTCTGTCGTTGTTGTCGTGGGGGTGCTCGGCGTAGTGGTTGTAGTGGTGGTGGTGGTGTTTGGCAGCATCGTCTTGACAGGCGGCGAGGTTGTGGGAGGTGCAGCGGTGGTTGTGCTGGATGCACTGCTGGTGGTTACAGGGGTGCTGGCGGTTACCGGCAGCGTCGCCTCCACCGGTGTTGAGGAGTCCTCTTCGGAGCCGTTGTCGCTTGAGCCGCAAGCCGCGGCCAGAACAGCCATCACGACAACTGCTCCTGCCGCCTTTGACCAATTGCTTCGGATCATCGTGAACTCCCTGCTGCGATCTCGAGGCGGCTTCGGTGTGACGGTTCGCATTAATATCGAGCCTACTGATTACTTTTGTCTGCTGTTCCAGATAGAGACCGGTTGGGGTCTCGTATTCGCTCATGGTATGGCAACCAGGACGCTCTGACAGTCCACCCAGGGGGAGGTGGAGAGCCATCCCTCCGAAAATGGTGGAGCCAATATAAGTTTGCCTCTCTTTTAGCGGAGCAACCCGCCATCCGCAATTCGGAACTCATAGGGTTAAGATAACCATTCCAGGCCACTATATCCCCGTTAGTCAAGGGATCGTCATTACCGAACCATAGTCGATAGTTATTCCAAAAAATGTTTTCATCGCTCTTGAATCGTACTTTGGGGCGATGCAACCGAAGTGCTATACGGCTTGTATCTTGATTATTAATATTTGGATTTATTAGAGGGATTCCGTATACGCATGGCGGTTCAATTACTAGAAACAAATATGTTTGTGGATTGTCCTCTGGATTCGAGATAGATTGATCCCACGCAACTAAACCTGCTAAAAGTTGGCTTCTAGTAAAATTAAAAGCATTATTTGAATCTCCCGCCTCTGATAAGTTTAGAGAAACAGCATAGAACGACACATGTGCAATACAATCTGTTTCGTAGCTTCTACCCGAATACTCAAAGACTTGTGCCTCACTTTTCAGTTCGCTACTCCAAGTCCGACTCCATCGTTCTTGCCAATCATCATACCCCCACTGTTGCTGCCACCCCTCACTTCCTATAATTGTCACTTCATCACCGCTTGAAATAGGCCCGCTCTCGCCTACCCACAGTTCTTCAGTTTCAGGATTGAACTTAGTTAACGGCTCAGGCAGACGCACGAAACTGAGAAGCAATTCGTCTTCAGGAATGGTATAACCGTCCTGGTATTGCGAGTCATCAAGCCTATGGGATACGTCTAGATATACACAAGAGTCATTAATCACTAGATTACCCGACCACACAGCATTCGGAAGACTGTGGACGGGATTCCATCCGTAAGTGCCCCGAGGCAGTCCAGTCGCCAGTATCATTGAAACCGCTACTTCAGAGGTAACTGCTTCCGGTGTATCAATTCTAGAGCTACTGACAGAATCAGCAATATTCATACCCGCTTGAGTACCTGCAGTCATATTTTCTGAATCTTGAACACAACCAGTTGATATAAGACAAACCATGATAGCAACTGCTAACAGTCGACACGGCATTTTTTGGATAGGGTTTGATATTAGCTGCATCTTGTTTCAGTCAGGTGATGCTTATTATCATGCAACGGTGACAGTGCCGATTAGGGAGAGGTGCAGATAGTGGCCTACTGTCTCAAGTGCCTGTAGGGAGTACACTATACTGAAAGTAGCGATTGGGAACAGGAGATAGCCCTGCTGATGCGTTTAGAACGCCATCCGCTGAGCAGCCCACCTCTTGCAACTCTAGGCTCAACGGAAACGAGTAAGAAGGATGACCAACCCCTGAAACAGCTACTATATCACCGGTTTTCATCGGTCCAGTCCCGCCAATCCACAAAAAATAGTTATTCCACAGAGAATTTTTATCAATCTTTAAA
>JAPYNU010000092.1 GCA_028283245.1 Candidatus Aldehydirespirator catecholifindens
CGCTTTATGCGTATCGCCTTTGAGGTAGTCCCCACCTCAAAGCAGGTCACAGCCGCAGTGGTGGCAGCGTCACCGAACGGGGCCGCTTGCGGATCAACCACATGGATCGACAAACCTCCCAAACATGTAGCGACAAGCTCTCTCACAAGTTGGCCGTAGTTGACATCAAGCCACTCCGCTGACGTGACGAACGAGCCGATGTCCCCATTAGTGGCGTGAAGAGCGGTCGCGAGCAGGAAGTGGGCGTGCAGACCGGCGAGGCCGCTAGCGTGCAAACCAAGCCGCGCAGCGCTCTCGGCCATCCATTTCTTAGCAGCAGGCTCAATCTGATGATGTCGCACGTAGGGAGGATTCCCCAAGAACGCGGTTTTTCCATCACATTTTGCAAGTCGAACTGTCCGATAATCGTCCACAAGAATCTGCGAACGTGCGTCGAATCCGGCAGCGGTCAGGTTGGCGCGGGCAACAAGAGCAGCAAGTGGGTCAATCTCCACACCCACCAGCGATGCCTGCGGGTTCGTGCGGCCAGCTGCCAACAAGAACCTTGCCGAGCCGGTCCCTGGGTCAATCACCCGTGAGATTTCACCTCGGCTAGTAATCCAATCCACCATTGACGACACGATGGCAGAGGGTGTGTAGGTGGCTCCCAGCAGGCGTCGTTGGTCAGGAGACCGGATCCGAGTGAATGCCTCGCCCAGCGGGTCGCCACCTTTGCGAATCAATTCGATCAGATCATTGATGATGGTGGTATCGAATGGCACTACGTCAGTTAGGAGGCTCGACTCGCTCTCTGAGACTGTGGAAAGTGAACCGTTCTTGGCGATTGCCCAAGCAGCGCTTGCGAGTTCGTGTTCGCAGGACAAGCAGTCCTTAACTGCGGCTGTATGAGTTGCATCGAATTCTGTCAGAGTCATTTGGGTGAAGTATTGCATTTAGACACTCCAGGGTGGGGACACTGACCCGATGGGTCGAACTTTTGCTGGGCTTGAGGTTGAAGCCAGCCCCTCCGAACTCGTTGCTCTTAGGGCAGCTGCGTCCATATATGCTCGCGCGGGTGTGTGACAGAGGGCCTGTAAAACGTGATGAAGCGAGACCACTCAATTGAAGCGATTTCAGTCAGAATTTGATCCACTCATGCAGAAGGCCACAGCCAAGAGGTGCAGCGGCTGGTGATTTGTTGTCAGGGAGTGTGCCTTAGCCGCGGCGAGCATTCGATTATTCGTGATGTCGATTTGATGGTGGAGGCGGGTCGCCGGGTTGCTGTCATGGGGCCGAGCGGTTCGGGTAAGACCACTCTTTTGCACATCCTGGCCGGGCTGCTCAAGCCGTCAGCAGGTCAAGTAGTTGTGGCGGGACAAGAACTGAACGGTGCGTCTCACCGTGCGAGAACCAAGCTGCGCCAGCACAAAGTGGCTGTCGTGTTCCAGTTCGGTGAGTTGCTGCCAGAGCTGACAGTAGGCGAGAATGTTGCTTTGCCTCTGCGGATAAGAGGCGACTCGCATTACGACAACCGGGTGGAGAGCGCTTTAGCTATGGTGGGCTTCACCGACGCAACTGCTTGGCCAGCGCAGTTATCGGGTGGTGAGATTCAGCGGGTCGCAGTAGCTCGCGCCCTAGTGTCACAGCCTCAGGTTATTTTGTGTGATGAGCCCACAGGGTCACTTGACGCGGTCAACTCGGGTCGTGTTATCGACTTGATCGTCGAGTCGGCTGCCGCAACCTCAGCAACGCTGGTGGTGGTGACTCACGATAACTCAATCGCGCAACGTATGGATGAGGTGTATGTGCTGTCTGATGGTCAGCTCACTGTCTGATGGTCAGCTCACTGGCTAACGGTCAACTCATTGAAATGCGGCATCCGTGATTGTTTCGATGGCTCTCGCCGTTACCTGGCGCGGCGACCGTTCTGCGAAATTCCGCTGTGTTTTGCTAGCTGCTGCGGTAATGGCGGTCACATTATTTGTATGCGCCGCGGTTAGTGCGGCTTTTATGGCCGATCGGGTTGATCAGCGTGCAGCCCAACGAAACTTCCGTCAGGCTGCTCCGCACGAGACGGCGGATCTTCAAGGGGACTTGATCTACGACTCAATACACGGTGAGCAGATATTCGTATATCTCTACAGGCTCAAGAACCCCAATGTGAGCATTGCTGGCCTCGCCGATGATGCACAAGTTGGAGACTGGTTTGTTTCACCCGAACTAGCTCGGCTTATCAAGCAAGAAACCTCGCTTCAGCGCCGCTACTTCGATGCTCGCCTGATCGGTAATGAGGGTGTCGGATCCGCAGATGAACTAGTAGCAGTGCGACTGGTTGGCCCTGAAGCGTCTCTCGGTTTGAGTCTCGTGGATGAACCAGCCGCAGAATATTCCGGCCTTAATGCCGGTGTGTCATTCGCTCAAATCATGGCAGGCGCAGCGGTGGTATTGGTGGCCAGCATCGGGCTTCTTCGAGCTGCGGTGGGTCCCGTCAGTGTTGGATTACAGCGCCGTTTGACTTTGTTGAACTGGCTCGGTGCTACACGGATGAGCTTGTGGAAGTTGCAGGTTGCCTCCACCGCGCTGATAGCGGTTCCAGCCGCGGCAGCCGCGGCGGCATCATGGCAGGTTATAGCGCCGAGGTTGTCGGCGGTGCCGGTCGTGGGTCAAAGAACGCTCGAAGGTGATCTGTCCACACCGATTGCGACCACCGCAACAGCAGCCTCGGTAGTGGTCGTGATGGCCGCTTTGATCGCTTTGCGACGGCCGTATCAATATGGGGGACTGCGCCTTACAAGAGAACCGCCAAGCCAACCCAGCGTTTGGCGGCTACTGCCACTAGTGGCAGCGCTGAGCATTGTGGCATATGCGACCACCTTTTCGGGTACCAGCCGTGCGCCGACACTGTTTATTGTCGGCCTGATAGCAACTCCGCTAGCCGTGACCTTGGCGCTGCCCGTGTTGATTGACAAGCTGGGGGCGAGTCTGGCTCAGGGGCGCTCAGTTCTGGCTCTGCTGGTGGGTCGCAGTCTCAGCATCAACTCCAGGCACTCGGCTCGTTCGCTGACAGCGTTGGCTTCGGTTGCGGTGCTTGTGCCCGCAGCTGTTGCCTACGTCTCTGTGGCTCGAACCCGTGATCCTGCGCCACCCGATTCTGCGGTGCAAATCGTCAGCGTGCGTGGTGATCTGACATCTGACTCTCTTGACTTGCTTGAGCGAGAAGCCGGAGGTGTCTTCACGGAGCTATACCAATCCGTCGTAACCGGCGACGTTAGGCAGCCTCCCACTTTCACCTGGGTAGCTGACTGCGGCAATCTTGAGCGGTTCGTGGTGCTGTTGGAGTGCAGCGACGACGGCATTGTCGTAGAGCCGGCAGCTGAGGCTGCGTTTGTGCGATTTGATGCTGGAGCCACTCGCCCTCCCGAAGGTGCGGTTTTGATATCGCGGTTGTTTGTCACCGACGATGTCGAACACGCCGAAGAGGTGCTTCGCTACCACCTAGTCAACAACGACCAGATCAACATGTCAATCACGAGCCCGGCCGATGAACAGTTCAGTGAGGCTCGCAGCGTGGCTTGGATTCTGGGCGCTGTCGCCATCGGCGCGGTCGTGGCTGTTGCCGCTCTGCTGTTGTCGTTAGTAACCGAAGCTGCGCGCTCGGCTAAGACCCGAATGCGCTTGGTGTGCATAGGTGCCGATCTCGCAACGATACGCAGACTGGCTGCAGCCGAAACCGTGGCAACCATGAGCATCGTCGGGCTCGGCGCAGCTGCTATCGGCACCATATGCGCGATGGCATACACGCTGGTAGACGGATCAACATCGCTCCTGTATTGGCCGTCGCTGCTAGTAGCGGCAACAGTGATAGCCGCTGCCGCAGTGGCAGCTTTGGCTTCATACCTGAGCGTGTCTGGCACCTCGCTGCAAGAAGCTATCAACGCTCAAGACTAAGCTCAGCTAACGGACCTTTGTTTTTCCTGACCTTTGTTCGGCACAATCGGCACAAATTGGCATAATCGGCACAAACTGGGCACTATCTTGCAGTTTATGAGTCAGTCTACTCAAAGGGTTGAACTAGGCTGGCAGCGCCCTGTCAGCGCTCTGGCAGGTTCTGTCAATGTAGGCATTCTGGTGTGGCACTAAGTCCTAGCCTTTTTTACAACTCCAGTAGGGCTTGTTCGACTACTTCTGGTAGAGCTGGGTGTATGTAATACTGCTCTCGGGCCATCTGGTTGACAGTCAAATCGAAATGCATTCCCTGGATGAGTTGCTGGATCAGCGTTGAGGCTTGAGGTCCGATGATGTGCGCCCCAACAAGCTTTCTTGTCTCGGCATGTGCGATCACTTTCACAGCGCTGTCGGTGTCTTCCATAGCCCAGCCGTAGGCAGCTGCTGCATAGGGCTGCACATGACAGCTATAAGGGATTGAGCGCTGCTGACATTCGCGTTCGGTGAGCCCGACGCTGGCCACCTGAGGATGACCGAACACAGCATGGGGAATGAACCGGTGATCTGTATGCACAGGATTGTCGGGGTTTGTCAGGTTGTGGCGCACAACGCGGGCTTCATGGTTGGCGACATGCTTGAGCTGCACCGGGTTAGTCACATCCCCTAAAGCCCAAACACCTTCGGCTGAAGTACGCAACTCGTCGTTGGTCACAATGTAGCCAGCTTGATCAAGCTCTATTTCGCCAGCAGCAGCATTCAGGTTGCGTGTGTTGGGCTGGCGGCCTGTAGCTATCAGCAGTTCATCGCCGCGTAGTTCGCTGCGTCTGCCGTCGCTTTCCACGGTCAAGACGATCTCGCCGTTGTGGCGTTGAGCTTGCAGCACCCGAGTATCGAAATGCACATCAAAACGCTGCTCATAAGCCGCAGTGAAACGCTGCCGGATATCGTCGTCTTCAGGGCGCAGGAATGTGTCGCCTCGCAGTATGAAAGTCACCTGCGAACCGAAAGCCCCGAACACCGAACCCAGTTCTGCGGCGATGTAGCCACCGCCGATCACCAGCAGTCGCTGCGGCAGCGCGTCAAGGCGCATGATGGTGTCTGAGGTGTGATACCCGCAGTCTTGAATGCCCTCTATTTCAGGGACCGCGGGATGAGCGCCAGCAGCCACCACAATGCGTTCAGCGGTGACAGTCTCATCACCGACAACTACCCGGCGAGGCCCCACAAACCTTGCAGTGTCGGTATACACGGTGACATTGGGCATTCCTTGCCGGTAACTAAGGCCCCCGGCAGCGATCGGGTCAATCCGACCGAAGATCCGGTCACGCACAGCCAGCCAGTTGACACCGTTGAAGCTGGTGTTGATACCGAGTCGCTGCGAATCAGCGGCCAGCGATGCCACTTCAGCGGCATAAACGAACATTTTCGACGGGATGCAGCCGACGTTAAGGCAGGTGCCCCCGAACGCGCCATGCTCGGCGACAGCAATATCCCAGTCGTCGTGCTCGGGGCCGATGACCGAGTTGCCCGATCCCGCGCCGATGATCAAAAGATCAAAATGCCTCATGATTCAGCGCAGGCTAGCCGTCGTCGTTGTCTTTGATTGTAGCGACAGCTAAGCCGTCAGCTACTGATGCTCCGTGCGCGCATGTGACTACAAGCTCGAAGATTTCTGGGCGTTCACGCTCTGTGTCATCGTGAAGGTCTACGAAAACTTTTTTGAGGGTTTCGCCTGGTTTGAAGCGGATTTTGATATTGATTGATGTGTAGTCGTGTCCTGCTTGCGCTGATACGGGATTAGTATCGCGGGTTTTGATACAGACTCTTACAGGGCGCTCGGCTGGCTGGTTTAGCTGGATTTTGAATCGAATCTTGCCGCGTGCCTCGCTGGCTGCTCGGTCTGGTAGCCAGATTGCTGGGCCTTCTGCTTGATCGTCATCAATTATCGTGATCTTTATAGGGGTATCTAATGTGGTGATGCCACCAGTGATACCTGTCGTGTGTAGAGCTTGATCATCAGTAGCGAAGTCGATAGTGATGACACGTTGTTCGATATCATAGTTGGGGCGTGCTCTCAGCGTGAAGGTAGCTATTTGACTATGCTCGGTGAAGGTAAGGTAATGCTTACTACTTTCTTTTGAATAGCTAACTCCCGTTCCACTGCTGTGTGCTTGCAATCTGATGCTGTAGTCACGTTTGGCTTTAGCACCGCTAATCGTCAAAGGCACCGTTGCTGCCTCTCCAGCGGTGAGCGCCCGGCTTAGCATCACAGCAAATTCTGTTTCGCCGTTATCTTCAACTACAGATGTAGATGTAGCTGCGAGCGACACTGTTAGGGCTTTGCTCACTGCCACTTCATCGGTGTTGCTAATTTCGTGTGTTTCAGCAGTTGGCAGCACCTTAGCTTCAGGTGGGAAAGTTCCAGGAATATTCAGTGGATTTGAAGGAGAACTCTGGGGAACGGGTGTTGCGATAGGCGGGCACGAAATAGTTAGAGGTGGCCGCCAGGTATGCGGTGTGAGCCTCGCTTCGATCATGCCTATCTGTGATGTTGTAGTTGTGCGTACTCCACCGCCTGTGGCTGTGTGGGTGATTCTGGTGCAATCCGATGAGGGGTTATTGCTGTTTGTCTTGATGATCCATACTTTACGCCAGCACCACCATAGCCCGTTAGCACCTTCGGTGTAATTGCGCGGGCAATCACCTTCATACGGCTCACTATCTGTGAAAGTGAACGTCAAACTCTGCTGCGGTGTGCCAGTACGGGTAAAGGATAGTCCTGCTTTGTTGAAGTCTGTCACCGTAGCGGTAACAGTTACCGGGCCATCGACTGGACGATTCGACACCGTAATCACATAATTGAGCGCAGTATCTACCAGCGTATTACGACGCAACTCCCAGAACTCAGACATCGGTGTCGGTAACCGTCGCCGCGCGTTTTCATTGCCTGGTTTAGGTATAAAGCCAAAAGGCTCAAAGGCATCTACAACCGGAGCATCTAAAACCTCCACCGCTAGCGATGCAAAATTGTTGATATTATAACGAGAATCGCTAGAAGTCGCAGAGTGAGACAAAGTCATAGTACGATCACGAAACATTGCGAGTTCATCTACTGCTGTGACTGTTACAGTTTGTGCCGTGCTCCAAGTTGCTGTCGCGAAGGTCAGTGTCGCAGGGGTAATAGTCACTGCGTTGCTTTGTGCCCCGCCTCGTGTTACGGTTACTGTGACATCATGCGTTGGTTGACTCATGAGTGTCACCGTGTATGAACCGCTACCACTGTTTTCAGATATTCGTAGACTATTCACCGAAATTGATGGCGCAGGCGTGGGGTCGTTATCGTTGACGACTACCATAGCCGATCCTGGATCTCCAACCTTGTAATCGCTGCTTGTATTCACTGTAACCGTAACTGCACCGTTGGGTTCGTCTGTGGTATCAGCCGTAGTAGCAACCGAGAAAACAGCTGATGAAGAATTCGCCGGAATCTCGAACGTCTTAGTTCCTTCGCCGCTTGCAATCACAAAGTCCTGACTGGCGCGTGTAGTCTCACTAACCGCTAAGTTCACGCCTAATGCTGATGTATTATTACCTGTACGGCTAACATTGAAACGCGCTGCTGCACCCTCAGTAACTGGTGAGGTTACAGATGCAATAGTAACAGTCGGCAGAACTAGCGAGCCATTAATACGAATCTTGAGAGTTGAACGTATAAAGTTATCTCCCCAATCAGCACCAGATGTGTTTTGTCGGAAGAGGTGCTTGTCGGCGATACTCCATCCTGCGGCAGCACCAGAATCTTCACTCGTTGATGTTGTAATACGCCATCCAGCATCTCCACTGTCCGAGTTTCCTGTCACATCAAAAACCAAAAAATAGGATGTACTCGCTTTTAGATCTAAGCCATTGCCACTTGCAGTGAATGTTAAGTTCTTGGCAGTGCTAAAGTTGTCGAATGTGGGTTTAGTCAAAGTGCCTACAACCGTGCCAGGTTTACCGCTAGAATTGTTGTGAATCTTAACTGTATAGTTGAATCCAGTGGTAAAGAATGCGAATCTGATTTCAACACTATTGAGTTTGTAACCTTGAGCGTTGCTGCCGGTAGTGAACTGTTGAGCATGGTCAAGCACAACGATACTATTGACAATCGGACTAGTGCCAAAGAGAGTTGGCTCTGTCTGGTTTAGGTTGCTGACTAGAGTTTGTTGCTGCGCCGAAGCTGTGTCAGCCAAGCTGAGCAAAAACGACAATGTCAGCATGATCACAACACCGACACCGCTAGCCCAACTACAGGCTCTGAGCGACAGAGGGGAGGGTTTGGTCATAATATTTTTAGTTGAAAGTGTCCAGGGTCGTGGCGGTTTCATGTGAGGCAAGGTTATCACCAGCATATGGCAAACGTGTGTTTGCTATATGCTAATCGTCGGGTATCCAGGGTTCGGTTTCGATGCCCAGACCATCGGCTATGCGGTTGGCGTAGGCGTAGTAGGCCACCACTTCAACAATGTCAAGAATGTCACGGTCGCTGAATCCGACATTTCTCAAATCTTCGACATCGCTGTTGTTCATTGCGCTCGGTGTTCGAGTGAGCTTCACTGCGAAGTTCAACATGGCTCTGCGTTCAGGTGACAGTGGTGCCGTGGTCCAGTCCTGCTCAACAGCAGCGACGAGATCGTCGTCGTTGCTCAACCGGCGCAGACCGCGCCGATGATGGACGGTTCAATAGTGGCAGCCGTTCTCGAGACTCACGACCAGCGCGATCAACTCGCGTTCAACCTTTGGCAGAGTGGCGGTGCCAGCCATGGCCGACTTATAGAGACCCTGATGGGCTGCCATTGACTGCGGGTTCAGCGAATGGACAGACATCACATGATCCACACGACCGTAACGGCGATCAACCACCTGAGAGTAAAGTTCGCCGAGTTCGCCTTCCCAGGACTCCTCAGGGATCACTTCTATACGTGCCATGAGGCTCAAGCGTAGAGCCAACTGACAACTGAAGTTCAACGTTCGATTACTTGCCTGAGATCGTCAACGCCACGCGAGAGGAGGCTCTTGACGGTTCCTTGACGGATTTTCATGGCTTCTGCGATCTCGGCCTGGCTCATATCCCCGAAATAGCGCAACACCAGCGCTGTCCTGCGCCGTTCGTTGAGCTTGTCAAGAGCGTCAATCAGATAGTCGCTGTCGGGGGCAGGGTCTGGTCGTCGTCGTTGCAGACCTACCCTGCGTCGCACTTCACGTTTGCGGAGTTCGCTACGGGCACCGTTAACCACAGCGACTCGCAGGTAGCTCTGCGGATCATCAATCCGATGCCAGCGCTCATATACCTTCACAAAAGCCTGTTGAACGACTTCCTCGGCTGCTTCGACTGTGTCTACCAGAGCCTGCGCTAGACGCACCATCGACTGGTACTGCAAAGCGTAGAGAGTTTGAAAGTCGTCGTTCACGAGTGCAGTGAGTTTAGGTGACACCTTTTCTGTGTCTGAGTTTTCTGTGTCTGAGTTACGCAGGTCCATAGTGAAGTTTTGGGCAAAGCGGGCGTCATTGTCAGTGATGTCAGCAGTATCTGCAGGTTGATCAAGTCTGGTTGCAGTCATCACTGACAATGACGCCCGAAACGCCTAGATGGTTCCCGAGGCCGATAAGTGCTGCTCAAAGCGGCTGGCCTCATGCGTGAACGCGGTGACGAGATCGCCCGTGACAGCACTTTGGGAGTTCAGCTTCTCGGGCACGGCTTGAGTTGGGGTCAGTGCAGGTCGTCTTTGATGTAGGCCTGAATGATGTCGTCGTAGCTCTCGTCGGCGACGAAACCTAAAGCGTTCGCACGGGTGGTTTCGAAGCGCGACGGCCATCGTGTGACGATCTCCGCTACCGCAGGATCAAAGCAATCATTGATCAAGGTCGCTGCCTCGGATCCGGCCACACGACTAAGAGCCTCAATCTGTTCGGCTACTGTCACCGACACTGCTGGCATGGTGAGGTTGCGGTGTCTCACAAACTGTGCCGTATCCAACTCGGCGGCGTGGAGCAGAAACCCAACCGCAGCACGGGGGCTGGCGTGAGGATGGCGAATGTTGCGCAGCACCGGCAGATCGGCTGGAAGCCCGTTGAGGGGTTCTCGGATAATGCTCGAAAAGAAGCCTGAAGCGGCGGCGTTAGGCGCGCCGGGGCGCACGCTCAGCGTCGGGAGCCGGATACCAATCCCGTCAAAGAAGCCACGACGGCTGTAGTCGGCCAGTAGCACTTCACCGATCAGTTTTTGGGTGCCGTAAGAAGTGAGTGGAGTTGGATGAAAGTCGTCGGGTATGGGATCTGGGAAAGGCGCGCCGAAGACCGCGATTGACGACGCGTAGACCACACGAGTCGAAACGGGGCAGCGGCGAAGAGCTTCGAACAGCAGGCGCGTTGCGTCAAGGTTCACAGCCATGCCTTTGTCAAAGTCGGTTTCGGCTTCGGCGGACACCACTGCGGCCAGATGGAACACCACATCGGGTGCCGGATCCACAAGCGCCTCCGCTTCGCCTCGACATGACAGGTCGGCTACATGGGCTGTGCATATCTCAGAGTTAAGCGGGGCTTGCACCAGATCAACGAGATCAATGTTTGTGATCTGCTCGCCTCGCAGATGCCCCCGCTCAAGCAGCCGCCGTAGCAGTTTGCGACCGAGCATGCCAGCACCGCCGGTGATGAGAATCCTCACAGTTTCAGTTCAACTTGATCAACGCTCAGCAAGCCAGCGACGAAAGACATGGATTCAGCAAAAAACCTCACCGTCAGCCACAGCGCCAGCTTTGTGTCTCTGCCGCTACCGGTCATTGCTACGGTCTTGGTGTGGCAGGGCGACACGTCATCAAGGGTAGGCCACGGCTGTGACTCTGTAGTTGTTGGCGATGGTTGGTGACGCTCTGCTGATGCCTTCTCGCATAACTAGCGACGGTCCTTGAGCGTTGCTGGGTAGGCGGATTAGTGTCGGTGAGAAGTTGTGCAAGCGGGAACTAACAGCCCAGTACTTGATTGCAATGTGATAAACTGATATGATTTGAAATATTATCAAACAATAGGGGCAAACGACTTAACAAGGTTTAAGTCGGAACAGTGTCGGAACAATAATGGGAGGCCACTACGGAGATGTTGTTGAAGTGCTTGCTGGGAGCAGATCGCATGATGTGGCAGGGTCTTGGGCTGCTGGCGCAGATGGTGTCTGCTAAAGGCCGCTGACGCAGCTAGCGACGATTACCAACTGACTACTAGATCGTGCCCGCCAAAACTTCCGCAGCGGCGATGGAGGCATCAGTAGGGGATTTTGTCACCGCTGTGCGCGCTCGTGGGCGCGTCAGCAGCTTCAACGAAGAGACGTTGACGGCGCCCGTTCGCGAACTGATTGAGTCGATTGCCGCATCACTTGGTGTCAAAGGTCTGCTAGTGGTGGACAAGGCACCCGTAGTCGTTGGAGACATCTCGCTGGGTGTCCCAGACATTTCTGCGTATCACCGTGGCCTTCTGCGTCTCGTGGTGGAACTGAAGTCTCCAGGCAGAGGAGCAGACCCAACGAGCTTCACGGGGCGCGAGCGCAGCCAGTGGGAGCGCTACAAGCAACTGCCCAATGTCATATACACCGACGGCAACACATGGACACTCTGGCGGGCCGGCGAACTCTGGGGCCCAGCACTCAATCTGTGTTCTGATCTCACCGACTTGAATGCTGCGGCGATTCCTGACCCGCAGGAAGTCCTCCGGTTCTTCGGTGACGCTCTCAGCTGGGCACCGCAAAAGATCGCATCCACTCATCAGCTCGCTCAACAAGTGGCTAGCCGTTGTCGTGCGCTCCGCAGCGATGTTAACGCTCTACCCGAGGAGGTATTGCGGGGACTAACGAGCGACTGGCGTGAAGTGCTTTTCCCAGAACTCGAAGACAAGCAGTTTGTGGATGCCTATGTGCAGACAGTCGCATTTGCTCTGCTCTCGGCTAGTGGACTCGGTATTGAGTTGAGTATGGACCTTGACCCGACAGAATATGACCGACTCGGACTGCTGTTACATCATGTTGCTGACAGCCTCGGCTATGAGCGAGGCGTGCTTGGTAGGGCTCTGATGCTGTTGACCGCCGATTCGCAAGTTCGTTCTGCTGCTGCCGCGTCGTTAGATGCGATGATCGCGCTTGCTGCGGCTGTCGACTGGGACAAGATGCGCGGATCGGGTCACAGCGACGACTGGATGGACTTTTATGAGAAGTTTCTGGATGCATACGATCCCGAGCTTCGCAAGCTTGCGGGTTCCTACTACACGCCCAAGCCAGTTGTTGAGTGGATGACAAGCTTCACTGATCGAATACTTGTGGAGCACTTCGGCCTAGCCGCTGGCTACGGCAGCGACAACGTGACAGTCGTTGATCCAGCCCTTGGTACAGGCACCTACCTAGTTGGCATCCTGGACAGGATTGCCGGTGCTGTGACCGCAAGCGTGGGCAGTGGGCAGGCAGGTGCCGTAATGAACGCAGCTATTTCCGAGCGGATCATCGGGTTCGAGATTCAAGCTTGCCCCTATGCGGTGGCGCAGCTTCGCCTCGTGGAGACTCTCAAGGCACGCGACCCTGCCCTTCAGGTTGAGGAGCCTGCCATCTATCTGACGGACACTCTTGCTGATCCAGATGCCAGCGCCGGGCAGCAGATGCTGTTTATGCGGGCTATCACCGAATCCAGGGAGAAAGCTGATCGGATCAAACGGGAAACCCCAGTGAAGGTTGTGATCGGCAACCCGCCGTATCTTGCTGGTGCCCCTCAGAGCAGTTGGGTCGCCAAAGAGCTTCTCGGTGACTGGCAGCCCGACACGGAGTGGGGTGTCGGTGCTCATGCAAAGAACTTGTCAAACCTCTATGTGTATTTCTGGCGCTGGGCAGCATGGAAAGTTTTTGAGAACTCACAGCAGGGCAAGCAAGATCAAGCTGGAATCGTGTCTCTAATCACTCCGACCGGCTGGCTAGATGGTGAAGGCTTTCAACAGATGCGGCGATGGCTCCGCCAGTGGTCAAGTCACATATGGATACTTGACCTCTCGCCTGAGGGGCACCAAGCACCAGCCAAGACCCAAGTATTCAAGGCAATGCGCCAACCAGTAGCGATCGTGACCGCTGTTCGACTACCAGAGCACGAGGACTCGTGCAAGGTTCGCTATCACCGGGTGCCTCCAGGCGAGAGTTCAGCGAAGTTTGCTCACATAGCGGATCTTGTGGAACTCAATGATCCTCGCTGGCAGTTGATCGAGCCAGGTCCGCTTGAGGGCAGAGATCCCTTCACACCCGCAGCATCATCGGTGTGGCTACAGATGCCTGCCATTGATGATCTTCTGCCCTGGAACGCAAGCGGCATGATGGTGGGGCGTACATGGCCTGTCGCGCCAGACGGTGACATCCTTCAAGACAGATATACGGCTCTGCTCGCCCAGCCGAGTGATTCAGAAATGACAAGGCACCTAGACGAACACAAGCAAGACCGCACCATTGACACTGATCTCGTGGACAACCTCACAGCTGCTTGCATAAAACCTGGCCCGCTCAAGCAAAGACAGCCTTCGAGCGCGCAGATTGTCGAATACGGCTATCGCAGTTTCGACCGCCAGTATGTCATCCGCGACAAGCGGCTTATTAACCGACCGAACCCGTCACTGTGGGCTGCTCACAGCGATCAGCAGATATATCTCGCAGTACCAGCGCTGGACACTGCAAGCAGTCGTCCGAAGATTGCCGGATCAGACGGGCAGATCATCTCCTTCAGCGCAGAAATCCCAGATATGCACTATTTGGCTGGCTCTAGGGCAGGGCGCATCCATCCTGCTTGGCTCGACTCGCAGGCTGCGACCCCGAACTGTGAGCAGGGCTTGTTGCGTTTGCTTTCTGAAATGGCGGGGCGCAACCTGCAGGCTATTGATGTGCTGGCTTATGTCGCAGCCCTCGTAGCTCACCCTGGCTTCACCAAGACATATCGTGACGACTTGCTCAATGCTAAGTCACTGCGGGTGCCGCTCACGGCGGATGCGAAACTGTTAGAACAGGCAGTAGAACTCGGGCGCAGAGTCATTTATCTGAGCACATTCGGGCAGCGGTGCCAGACGGTTGGTGCGCCATTTGGCTGTCCAAGGGCACCGAGCGGCCCGATCTTGCAAACCCCGATGCCTGCCAAACCGGAAAGCTTTCGACACGATCAGAGCAAGCGCACCTTAACCATTTTTGGTCAAGGCTCTAGTGGCTCGCCAGCAAGCGCTACCGTAGCCAACGTCACTACCGAGGTCTTTGATTACAGCGTCTCCACGATGAACGTGCTCCAATCCTGGTTCGACTACCGCAAACATGAACCGTCCGGCAAGAAAAGCTCTCCGCTTGACCAGATGATCCCGAAGGTATGGCAAACCCGCTACACCGACGATCTGATCGATCTCTTGCACGTCCTTACGCTGCTTGTGGAAGTTCGCCTTTCCCAACAACAGATCCTTGATGAAATCAAGGCTGGGACGCTCATCGACCTTGACACCCTTAAAGCAGCAGGAGCGCTGCCGGGCATCAAAGGAACAAAAGCTAAACCCCCAGAGTTCAAACCGGGGCAGCAGTTGCCATCGCTTGACATCTGACATTTCCACAACTGCTGTCATCGTCGTCGTCCGCTTTAGTGCTTCCGGCTGACGCTGGCGGAGGTGACGTGACGTTGGGCGGTATCGCTGACATGGTGGGAGCGTTCTGCGTTCTTGGATGGTTCGAGTGGGCTGTGTTTTGGTGATGTTTTGAGATTTTTGGATGTTTGCAGGTTGTTTTTGTTGTGAGTGTGATATGGTGATGGTACCTATCGGTGACTGTTCACTTCGGAAGGGGTGTGACATGACGACCCAGGAAACCCTCTCCGGGACCGAGCCTGTGGCTGGGCCAAAGAAGGGTCTCGACACTTTTGTGTTCCCAGACCCGCCGCTCAATCAGGACGAGAAG
>JAPYNU010000093.1 GCA_028283245.1 Candidatus Aldehydirespirator catecholifindens
CGTTCAAGATTGTGCTGTCTGACCCTGAAGGCGCAATAATCGGTGACGGCGAAGCCATCATCACCATCAAAGACAACGACTAACCCAAACCCTGCCCAGAGTTGATGACGTCACCAAATCCCACCGAAGCGAGTCGGTGACACTGTCCACTGCGATTCTGTAACGCTGGCCAGCGAAGAGCGTTTTAGGGCTGGTTGTATGGGTTTATGGTGGGATGGTTGGGCTGAGTTGAGCGGATTTCTTGTTCAAGCGCTCGCAGCGAATCCGACGGCAGGTAACGTCGTCCTCGTTTCTCGCCCACTGGCATCAGCAAACCGGCAGCGACCATAGCGGTTAGGTCTCGAGTAGCCATGGCGTCGCTGATCGGCTCGCCTAATGCCGACTCCACAATGCTCATGTAAAGCGAACGGCTCAGTCTCCAACCTTGACCCGAATGCATTAGCGCATCAACGCTGCGCTCAGGTAGCAACGAATCAAGTTTTGGGCTTCTAGAGGACTTGCCACCAAGGTGCGGACAGCACGTCGGGCGCGAGCCAGTCAATGGTTTCACCGCCGTGCAGCAAAAGTCCCGGCAAAGCCCGGGCACCGTATTCGGAGCGGAACGCACGTAGGTGAGCTGTGTCGCGCAGCCTTGGCTGTTTGGTTGCCTTCACCTCCACCGGCAGCAAGCGGTTTCCAACCTCAATCACGAAGTCGACCTCCTCGCCTACCGTTGTGCGCCAATGCAGTATCTCGGCTCGCTCACTACGCGCATAAGGATGACTGGCTGTCGCCCCCCTACCAGCACATCAGGCTCACGTCGAGCCACTTCAACAACATCAAGATCGTCAAGTGACACATAGCGCCGGTTGCCTGGAGTCAACTCGCTCACCAGCGTGCTCTTTCCCGTCTGGCGAGCCCCCGTCACCACCACGGCGGGCATCGCCTCAAGACGCTCTAGGAGGCTGCTAGCAACAAGTCGCTCTCTGAGTGTTTTATCCATGGCCTGGATGACAATCATTCACGCTATGGATGATTATCATCCAGCTGAGTGACGCAAAGGGAGTGAACCCAAGCGAGGGCGTGAAGCCAGGCGCAGGGTGGTTCAGCCGACGCTGCCCTCCATTTGGAGTTCGATCAGACGACTCCACTCCACCGCATATTCCATCGGCAGAGTGCGGGTGACCGGCTCAATGAAGCCGTTGACTATCAAACCCATGGCCTGCTCTTCGGTGAGGCCACGACTCTGCAAATAAAACAGTTGATCGTCAGCCACTTTAGAAACAGTGGCCTCATGGCCGATCACAGCGTCGCCAGAGCCGACTTCCATATAGGGATAAGTGTCAGAGATCGAATCGCCGTCAAGGATCAGCGCATCGCATTGCACATGGCTCTTGCAGCCATATGCATCATCTTCAACACGCACCAAGCCCCGATAGGAGGTGCGCCCACCGCCTGAGGAGATCGACTTCGACACGATCTTTGAGGTGGTTTCGGGCGCGGCGTGAGTCATCTTGGCACCAGTGTCTTGGTGCTGACCCGGCCCTCCGTAAGCCACCGACAGCACCTCACCAGACGCTTTGGGCCCCACCATCACCACCGCCGGATACTTCATCGTCAGCCTGGAGTTGTGAACGATGAATCCCTCAGACACGAAGTTGCCGGTGCCTTCGACTTCGATGTCCCAAGTGGGCACAACATCGGTCTCGGAACTCACGTCAACATCGCGCACTTCTACGCTGGACGGCAACTCGATCTGTGACCGGCCCACTCGCCGGAAATAGCGTAGAGTTGCAGCTGGTTGATGAGCTGCTGAGTCACGCAGTTCAGGTGAAACCAACGGAAGCAGCCTCTCATCGGCCACAAAATCCAAACGGTGCGAACCGCGTGCGGTAGAGGTGTAGCCGAGGATTTGCACTCTTCGCTCACCCTCAAACTCTGTGTGAAGTCGAGATTGGATGCCGAGACTAGTGAGAACGTCACCAACGTCTGTGAGCAATTCAGGGTTGACTGACTTGATGGAGAAACCGCGTCTGCCTGCAGGGGCGCAACCGTCGGAGTCTAGATAGCCAGCCACAAATGACAGCCGCTGCGACTCGGGCAGGTTAAGCACCCAGGACGGCACCCGCTTGCTGTGAGCGCCAGTCACAAAGCCATTGCCCTCTAGTAGATAGGCAAGATCAACGCTGTTCCAAGTCAAAGTCACGCCGTCAGCGCGCTCGGTAGGCGCAGAGTCTGGCATGATCCGCTTCATCACCTCAATCAAGCGGTGACGGGCCCGGTCCTGCTGGGGGACGGAAAAAACTACTTTGGCCCAACGGTGTCCACCTGAATCCGCAGCAACCGAATCAATGGAGCCGTCACCGACGAAAAGGCCGAACAGCCACATGAGATCGTCGGTGGTGGTCTCGCCCACCACGAGACGAGTCGGTCGCTGACGCTCAGCAACGAAGCTCTCGCTGTACTGATTGCTGCTGTTGAACACTGTGGCCGTATCGGGCAAATCCAGTTTGTGAGACTCGCCGTAGTCAAGACTGGAAATAGGCACAATGGCCTTCTTCAGATGGTCGGCGCGAACGTAGGTTAGGCGGTATCGACCCAGTTTCTTGGGCTGTGAGGCATCATAGGCGTAGGAATAAAAGGGATGATTGTCGGTCACCCGCAGCCGACGAGAGCCCTGTCGCACGTCTCTAACCGGCTGTTCGCCGGAGTAGCGCTTGGCTGTGACCCGCCGCCAGCACAGCGAACCGACGGCCTCGTCGTAGGACAGCACTTCATCGCCAGGCATGACCAGCTCAATCGGCTTGGTGCCGCCTGGAGTAGTCACCCGCGAGCCCTCGGCTAAGCAGCCAATGTTGCCGTCGATCCATTCCATGTGGCCTTCGGCTTCGACCCGGGCGCGTTTGGTGACAAGGTTGTAGACGTTGTCAGACCAGTTCTGGATAGTGGTGTAAGTCACCCGAGCCGAACGTCCGACCACGATCTCCACCACCGCTGAATGCAACGAGTCGGTGGAATAAGTGGGTGCTGAGCAGCCCTCAATGTAGTGAACTTTGGAGCCCTCATCAGCGATGATCAAGGTGCGCTCAAACTGGCCCATGTTCTCGGCGTTGATGCGGAAATAAGCCTGAAGAGGCGCTTCGACCTCCACGCCGGGCGGAATATAGATAAACGACCCTCCCGACCACACAGCCGAGTTCAGCGCCGAGAACTTGTTGTCATTCGGCGGGATTACCGTGCCGAAATAGCGCTTCACCAACTCTGGGTATTCACGCAACGCAGTGTCCATATCGCAAAACAGCACCCCGAGCGCTTCAAGGTCTTCACGGTTGCGGTGATACACGACCTCGCTCTCATACTGAGCGGTCACACCGGCGAGGTATTTGCGCTCAGCTTCTGGGATGCCGAGACGCTCATAGGTGTTCTTGATCGACTCGGGCACCATGTCCCAGTCGTTGGCAAGAGTGTCAGTCGGCTTGATGTAGTAGTAGATATTGTCGAAGTTGATGCCGCTGGTGTCACCACCCCAGGCGGGACGTGGACGACGCTCGAAACGACGATGCGACTTGAGGCGGAAGTCCAGCATCCACTGAGGCTCGCCCTTGAGCCACGACATCTCGCTGATGATGTTGTCGTTGAGACCCTTCTTGGGTTTGAAGACGTAGTCCTCCTCATCGCTCCAGCCCAGTTGGTAACGACTGAGATCGACACCGATATCCGCTGTGGTCATGTGTAGACCTCCTATATGTGCGACAAGTTGAAATCTATCAGTCGATGCGGCGCATTTCGGCGCGATAACGGTGACCGCGTGCCACATACATATCCGCGTTGGCCTGATTGTGGCCTTCAGTCAGAACATCCTCACGGATGCGTGCCGGAGTGCCCAGCGCCATAGCGCCCGGCGGCACCACCGTGTCGGTAGTCACCATGGCGTTGGCACCAACCAAAGCATGAGGGCCGATCTGGGCTCTGTGGATCACTACCGCACCCACACCAATGAGCGAACCATCATGCACGGTGCAGCCCTCCAGATGCGCCAAATGCCCGATAGTGCAGCTCTCACCAACAATGGTGGGCAACTCGGGCGCGCAATGGATCACTGCTGCGTCTTGGACATTGCTGCGAGCGCCGATGCGGATCCAGCCATCGTCGCCGCGCAGCACCGCATACGGCCAAACCGAAGAATCAGGTCCGAGCTCAACGTTGCCGATCACCACCGCATCGGGATGAACGTATGCGCTGGGATCAATGAGCGGCTCAATGTCACCCAAGGCGTATATGGCCATCTACAACACCATCCTCTATGACTCCGTCAATGGTGCCACGCGGCCGTAGCCGCCCTTCACGAACACCAGCGGACCGTCGTTGCTAGAGCCACTTTCGCTGCCAGCGCTCAACGCCATCACCTCGCCGACCACGATGTCGTGGTCACCTGCTGGGTGAACCGCGTTCAGGCGACAGTCAATCCACGCCAGACAGCCTTCAATCACTGGAGCGCCAGTGGCTTCCACTCTGATAGCGACCCCAGCGAAACGATCTTGGCTCTGGCTAGCAAAGACAGCCGAAAGATCGGCTTGACGGTCGCTAAGCACGTTGACACAGAAACTGCCCGCGTGACGCATCTTCTGCCATGAGTCTGAATCGTTTCCCGCACAAAACGACACCAGCGGCGGATCCAGCGACACGCTGTTGAAAGATCCGATGGTCAGCCCTTCGGGACCGTCTGGGCAAGCAGCGGTGACAACGGTCACACCTGTCGGGTAATGACCCAGAACCCTACGGAACTCACGCCCGTCAATGGCGCCAGAAGCTTGGTCATCACCGCCTGTCATCGCATAACGATGGTAGCAGTGACACAATCGCGCCATGAACAAAACCGAAAACAACGAACCCGGCACTCTCACAAACGAAGCCGACAACAGCAAAACCGAAAACGAAACCGGCCTGTTGAGCCTTACAACACCAGAGGTGCCCCCTCTGCCTGAAGGGCTGGTGGCGGTAGTCAAGCGCGATTGCCCCACTTGCGTGCTGGTGAAACCAGTGCTGCATGACCTGCACCGGCGCGCTGGCTTGACCGTGATAAGCCAAGACGATCCTGACTTCGGTGAAGCAGCCGACTGGGTGCTGCATGACCATGACCTAGCGTTGTCATGGCATCACAGCATCGAAACTGTGCCCACGCTGCTGCGGGTCTCATCACAAGGCATCGTCACGGCCAGCACGGTCGGCTGGTCACGCCCACAATGGGAGCAGTTCACTGGGGTGGCCGACCTCGGCGAGGGCCTGACCGAATGGAGCCCAGGCTGCGGGTCACTAAGCGTTGATCCCGCCCACGCCGACACTCTCGCCGTGCGTTTCGGCAGTGCGGGACTGCACAGTCGTCGTGTGGAGTTGGCTTCGCTGGAGGACGAATGGGAGGCGATGTGGAACCGGGGGTGGTCAGACGGACTGCCGGTGGTGCCACCAACGCAGGCTCGGGTGCTGCGAATGCTTGAAGGCACCAGCCGTGATCCCAGCGAGGTCATAGCGGTAGTGCCACCCAGTTTGGTGGAGTGCAGCGTTGAGAAGATAGCCGTCAACGCGGTTATGGCGGGCTGCACGCCGGAGTATCTGCCTGTGGTGATCGCTGCGGTGCAAGCTTCATGCAACGATGAGTTCAACATGCACGGCGTGCTGGCCACGACCATGAGCGTCGGACCGGTGCTGGTGGTGAACGGCCCTATCGCAGCTCGCATCGCCATGAACTCTGCTCTCAACGCGCTGGGGCAAGGCAACCGTGCTAACTCCACCATCGGGCGGGCGTTGCAGCTGGTGGTGCGCAACGTGGGCGGAGGACGCCCCGGCGAAGTGGATCGAGCCACTCTGGGCTCGCCTGCCAAGGTCGGATTCTGTTTCGCCGAGAACGAGGCCGACTCACCTTGGGGCTCGCTGGCAACAAGTCGAGGCTGGCGAGAAGATCAATCGACAGTCACAGTGTTCGCTGGGGAATCGCCCAGAATTTTTGTTGATCAAAGATCTCGCAACCCCGAATCGTTGATCAGGCATCTGGCTCAGGCGCTGCGCGTAACGGGGTCGCCCAGAATGCTGCTGGGCATTGATGCCATGCTGGTGCTTTCGCCTGAGCACATGGCTCGTTTTGTTGATGCTGGCTGGGGGCGCAACGATTTCATGGCGGCGCTCGGTGAAGAGTTGCTGATCAACAGCGAAGAGGTGCTGTCGGGCGCTGACGGTATCGCTGAAGGACTGCCCACTGCGGCGGCGGGTCGAAAGGTGCCAAAGTTCCGCGATGAAGGTCTGCTGGTGGTGCAGGCTGGTGGCGACGCTGGACTGTTCTCAGCGATCATTACGGGATGGTCCAACGGCCCCGGCGGAAGCGATCCCGTGACCCACGAGATCACACCGTGATCGGCTGCGACGGCTACTGTGTTTGGGCAAATAATGTGTTTGCTTAAGGCAGCAGCGGTTGCCACCAGCACAAACAGGTCTGCGAAAACAGGCTCGCACAAACAGGCCTAAGCAAAAATCTGCCAAGGCATGAAAAAATGAGGGGACAATGACATGACAGTAGTACTAGATCCTACTTCCGAGCTGACACCAGCGGCCAGACAACGCACAGCGCGACCAGAGTCGCTTAACGGCCTCACGATCGGCTTGCTTGATATTTCCAAACCTCGCGGCAACGTGTTTCTTGACCGCATTTCGCAACGGCTAGACAGCCTCGGCGCTGAAGTGATTCGTTACACCAAGCCGACCTTCTCAAAGCCTGCTCCTGTGGATCAGCGCCACGAGATCGCCACCAACTGTGATGCGGTGATCGAAGCGTTAGCCGATTGAGGCTCGTGCGTGTCGTGCAGTGTGCATGACGTGAGTGACCTAGAAGGTCGAGGGATTCCTGGCGTGTTCGTGACAACAGTGCATTTCGCTTCGGCTGTGTCGGCGCAGTCTCAGTCGTTGGGTTTCGACGCGGCTGCGGTGATGACCAGCCATCCGATACAAGACCGCACCGATGACGAGATGACCGCCATCGCAGATGAAGCGTTCGAGCAACTAGTGAAAGCACTAACCGCTTAGCTGAGCGCTTGCTTGTTTTACTTGCCCGCCCAAGCGAGCCACAGCGCTGCGGTCCATGTGAAGCGAAGGCCTCCAACGGGTGTGCCAGCAATAGGGTCGAAGCTCTCAGGCATACCGACAGAGGTGATCAACTTGGCTGTATCGCCTTGTATGCGTTCAGCCCAGTCGTGGGCACCGATGTCTGCCAGGCCAGATGCGATCATGTAGTTGACCATGCACCAGACCGGGCCGCGCCAGTAGCGCAGCGGCTCAAAGTCGGCGTGACGCGGATCAAAGCTAGGCACAAGGAATCTGCAAGCCTGCGACCAGGATTGCAACTGTTCTAGCAACTGCTCGGTGTGCTGATCAATGCCAGCATAAGGAGCAAGAAACGATGCCGAGGTTCCCGCCTCAGCATGGCGACCGGTGCGCAGATCCAGCGAGCAGTAAGTACCAGCCGACTCGTTCCAGAACTGCTCAAAACCCGACTCAAGGCGTTCTAAGCGTTGCCGGGTATGGCTCGTGTCAGCACCGAGAGCCTCACCGAGCCAAATGAGGTCGCGCTCGGCGCGCAGCAGCACAGCAGTGACGCAGGGATCAGCTACAAAGAACGGGCTGCGAGCCGCGATCTCGGTGTCGTTCCATCCAGTTGACGCGCCGTAGTCAATGAGCGCCAGATAGCGGTCATAGTCGGATTTGTGGGGTCGCATCACAGCATCCACATGATCAAGATCACGCCGGACGTAGTCGCCGTTCAGTGTGGGTGCCACACAAGAAAGCGGATGATCCCAGTCGGGCAGGTTGTCACGACCCGACTCCCAGGGATGAGACACAGCGATGACCCCGAGACCTTGAGGGTCGCGGGCTTGATGCCACCAGCGATGCCAGCGTTCGATTGCCTCATACAGCGACTTGGGCGGAAGCTGGTCAATCTCAGTCAGATGCCTGACGATCGTGGCAGCCACTGGGGGTTGTGAGATCCCTGAGGTCGCGGGGCTCTCTGCGTCGGTGCGCCACACATCGGCACCCGGGAAATAGCTCGGAGCGTCCTCCCAGAACACGATGTGAGGCACCATCCCTGAAGGCCATTGAGCAGCGAAGAGGGTTTTGATCTCGGTCCAGGCTCGTTCGGTGTCGAACTGCACCCAGCCGAGAGCCGCGAACAGCGAATCCCAGTTCCATTGGAACGGGTACAACCCCGCGGTCGGCACGCAGTAGCCGCCCCGGTCGTTGTCTCGCAGGATGGCTTTGGCTTCGGCTATGCGATCGGGGCCGCTTGTCATCAGGTGTATAACACCATGTCGTTAGCGGGATCGATCCACCTGATCTGATCAGCCGGGAATCGGATGTGGAGTTCGTCTTTTGCCGCCACCGGCAGGCTCGGATGGGTGGAAACCTTCAATCGGTGGCCCCCCACCTCAACGGTAAGCAGATTCTGAGCGCCGAGAGGCTCAACCACCTCAACGCTCACCGGCACAGTGTCAGGCCCAGGGGCCGTGAGCGTCTCCATGTTCTCGGCGCGGATGCCAAGCGTGATCCGGTCACCGTTCAAGGCACGGATCAGCGGAGCGATCTGCGCAGCGGGTGAGAACTCATGATGCGCCACTGTCACGACCACATCATCGGTGTTGCGCCGGATCATCCCGTCAAGGAAATTCATCGGAGGGTTGCCGATGAAACCCCCGACGAAGCGATTAGACGGTGCCTCGTAGACCTTGTGGGGCACATCGCACTGTTGTATTTCGCCGTCACGCATCACCGCCACCCGGTCGCCCATGCTGAGAGCCTCTATCTGGTCATGCGTCACGTAGACGGTGGTGGCATCCACATCAGCCAGCAGACGCTTGAGTTCGGCTCGCATCTCCAGACGCAGCAAAGCATCAAGATTGCTCAGAGGTTCATCCATCAAAAGGACTTTGGCTTCCATGGCCAAAGCTCGAGCTACAGCCACCCTCTGGCGCTGCCCACCGCTCATGGCGCTCGGCCTACGGTCAAGCAGATCCTCAATATGAAGCAGTTCGGCAGCGCTGTTGACCCTCCGGCTGATCTCGGATTTATCAACCTTGTTCATGCGCAGGCCGAAGCCGATGTTGTCACGCACTGTCATGTGCGGGAAGATTGCGTAACTCTGAAAGACCATCGAGATTTGACGCCTGCCGGGCGGCAAATACGTTACGTCACGGCCACCAATAGTTATGCGACCCGAGTCGGCCATACCTAATCCAGCGATGGCTCGCAGCAGAGTTGTTTTGCCGCAGCCGCTGGGGCCTAGCAGCACTAGGAACTCGCGATCCGCGATGGTCAGGCTGGTGTCGCGCACAGCCGCCTTGTCACCGAAACTTTTGGTGACGCGCTCTATACGAATTTCAGCCATGGTGCCCTCCGGTCACTTAGTGACCTGCCCCCACATGTTGAACAGGTACCGGCGGATAAAGAACATGAAAACGATCGAAGGGATCATCAAAAAGAAACTCCCTGCGAACTGGAACGCGTCAGGAGAGTTAGCCAAAGAAGCCAGAACCAGTGCTGGCAGCGTTCGATTGTCGAGTGTGAGCACAGCCGCGGCGAACACCTCGTTCCATGACAGAACAAACGAGAACAAGCCTGAGGCTGCTATCCCTGGTATCACCAGCGGCACGACAATATGTCGGAACGACTGAAACGGGGTAGCCCCAAAAACTTGGCCAGCTTCCTCTAATTCGTAGGGCACGCTCGCGAACACGCTAGAGACAACAAGGATGGAGGTTGGCAATGCCAGCGCTGTATGCATCAGGGCCAAGCTGTAGAGGCTGTCAAACACACCGGCGCGCAAAAACAGAACCGCCAGCGGGATCGACAGCACCACAATCGGGAAAGCTCGCACAGCCAGCACCGACAGCCGGAAAAGATCGCGACCCCGGAACAGGTATCGGGCTATGGCGTAGCCAGCCGGGATCGAGATAAGAGTCGAGAGCACCAGCGTGATCAACGCCACCACGATGCTGTTCCACAAGCCTCGCAGCACTCCCTCAGACTCCAAAAAGAAGCGCATGGTGTCAGTCGAGAACGGGATGAACGGCAGGAAGTTCTTTGGATAAGACCGCACCGTTTCTTGTGTCGTGAACGCCATCGAGAACACGAAATAAATCGGCACCAAGATCCACGCAGCGATCAGCGCTGCAACCACATAGGTGAGCCGTCGTCCACGCCCGGCGCGGCGACGCATGCGTTGATGCATTTCCGCGACTTCAGGTGAGTCAAGCGGTGGCAGCACCAGCGCAGTGTCGGCTGCGGTGTTCACATTGGCTGCCGCGCCAGAAGCCAAGCCAGGAGAAGCAGCGGTGGGTGAAGCAGCGGTGGGTGAAGCAGTGGAGTTCATGTGGGGCGCACTTCCGACTCCGAACGCACCGAGCGAAGGTAGAAGACAGCGCTTGTGATCGACAGCAGCAGTATGAACAAGGCGTAAGCCGATGCCACATTGTCGTTGCGCAACTCGAAGTATTGGCGGAATGACTCATGCGCTAGCACGGTGACCACATCTCCCCCGCTGAGCGCGATCACAACCGCAAACACTTGCAGAGCCAAGATAGTGCGCAGGATCAAAGCCACCTGGATGCTGGGCTTCAGCAACGGCAACATGATGTGGCGAACCCTCTGCCAGTAGCTAGCACCAAACAGTTCGGCGGCCTCTAGCGTCTCATCTGGGATGGCCTGCAAGCCGGCCACCAAGATCACCATGACGATTGAGGTCGCCCGCCACAGTTCGGCCAGCACTATGGCAAAAAGGATCCAGCCGGTAGTTTCGGCGGTTAGAAAAGCAAACGGCCCGTCAATGAGCCCGAGCCCGTCAAGGATGCTGTTCAGCAGACCGTTGCCAGTGAATATCGAAAAAAACAGGATGCCTGCTGCCAGGTCGCTCATGCCGATTGGCAGCGCGAACACATACAGAAAGCCCGAACTGAAGCGGATGCGTGCGTGGATGACCAGCGCCATAGCCAAAGCCAGCACCAGCTGCAGCGGGATCAGCATCGCCATGATCAACAAGGTGTTGCGCAAAGCGGGCTCAAAGAACCGGTCGTCGATCATGCGCTCAATGAACGCTGACGTGAACTCACCCGCCGTTCCCCGATGCACCCGACCGCGTTCACCGTCCTCAAACACTTGCAGATACCGCGAGGGTGCCCAACCAGCAATCTCGTCTGGGTCTTCGGCTGGCTGCACGAGGAACCACACCTCCAAGACAGCCACCTCAGCGATCGAGACGGATACCCGCTGCTCAAGACGCCCGACCACGCTGCTGCTTTCGTCAGGCTCGGCGTGAACATCGGTCAAAGGATCAGCCGACTGACCCAGCTTGGGACGCACCGTGCCAGTCAGAGGATTTCCGGCAGCGTCGCTCTCGCGGACTCGGATACGCGCTTCGGGCACCCACCCGTTGACGCTGGTGCCCACCGCAGCAGAGCCGCTGACGCGGAACCACTGCTCAGTGAGCAGGGCGGCTTCGCCGTCTTCGATCATCGCTTGGCTGCGTCGGTCAAGGATCCGAAGCGCCGTGCCTTGGGGAATCTTGGAGACCTCTGATGCATCAAGCGTTGGTTCAGAGCGCACCGGCAGCACGGCATCATCATCGTAGATGGCCAGCACTAAACCCTGATACATCGGGTAGGCGAAGAACATCGCCAAATAAACGATCGCAGGAGCGATCAACAGGTAAGGAACGAGGCGGCGTCGCCAAGTCCTAACTTTCATCGCGGGCAGGCAAACATCTGTGGTCGCCAAATGAGGTTAGACGGCCTCTCGCTCCTAGTTGCAACAGGAGCGAGAGGCCGTCTGGGGGGATTAGATCAACCTGCAGGATTGACGGTGCAAGGCCCGTCACTAGCCGGATCAGGCGACCAGCACGGTGCGCCGGTCTCGTTTAGCAGAGCCTGCAAAGCATCACCCTCGGAGTCAAGCACGGTGGCGATGTCGCCTCCCTCAAAGACAATCCGCTCAAAGGCGTTGCGGAAGATCTGGTTGATCTCGCCGCCGCGCTCTCCCAGCCCGACGGGCAGCAGCGCTGGCAGCGCGTCGGGAGCGTTGGCTAGCTTCTCGACTGCCTCAGCTTCAAGGGCGACACCGGCTGGCAGCGCCGAAGTATCGACACCCTCAACGACAGGGAAGAAGGCCAGATCGGAAAGAACCTGAGCCTGAATCTCGGGTCGGGTCAAGTATTCGATGACAGCGATGCCCTCTTCGGGATGCGGTGCATCGGCCGGGACACCCAAGCCGACGATCACAGGCATGAAACCACGACCTTTGGGACCCGACGGGGTCGGGAAAGCAACAAACGTCTCGGGTTCAGCGCTGAAAGCATCAATCAGGCGAGCCACATGGTCAAAAGCGACCCACACTTCGCCAGCGAGCAACGGCTCCTGCATGAACTCGTAGTTGATCGACTCGGGGTGAATGGTCGGCCACAACGAGTCGCGGGCCCACTCCATCATTTCGACTGCTTCGTCGCTACGGAACTCCGAGACCATACCGCCGGTGAAAGACGGCCACAGATAGCCCTCAAGGAAACGGTGGAACAAACCAGCGTTGGGAAGCCCGCACAAAGGACGTCCTTCGCCTTCCATGATGGCCTGGCACCAAGATGCCAGCTCATCCCAAGTGAGGTTGTCAACATCAGAACCTGCGGGCAGATATTCGAGAGCCTCCTCGTGAGCCGCCATGATGTAGGTGGCTTGCGCCCAGGGGACGTAGGCCAAGAAGTCATCAGAGCCCAGCAAGCCAGAATCAACAAACGACGGAGCGAACGTGCGATCGGCGCTGAGATCGTCAAGCACGTCGATCATGTTGGTGAGGGCATCCTCGTTGGCCAGCGGCGGGAAGCTTCCATGCAATGCCCCTACCACATCAATGGCACCAGCTCCAGCAAGAATCTGGTCAATAGTCGGACCGGCTTCGACACCGGTGAAATCAATGTTGCCGGGTGTCAGGATGGAGCGCAGCTTCTCGGCCTCTTCGACAGGCACGAACTGTGTGCTAACGAACGATGCCCGGGAACCGTCGGCCATCATCATATCATCAGAAGCCATGTCATCTTCGTCGTGATCATGATCTGCGTCGTCTTCGTCGTGATCATGCTCTTTGTCGTCTTCGTCGTGATCGTGATCATGATCATCATCATCTTGCGCTGGTTCCGGCTCGGGTTCAGCTTCTGGTGCCGCAGTGGTCGTCGTCACCGCCGGGGCAGTTTCTTCTTCGTCGTCGTCACCGCATGCTGCGGCGACCATCGCGAAGACAGCGATCACAGCGGTCAAAAGCAGCCAAAGCCGTCTCTTGGTCCCGCCTGGGTCATGTCGTCGGTTCATAGTTTCCCTCCTAGGGGCTCTCAATATTTAAGTGAAGAGCATTGTGTTGGACACTATTGTTTTCCGAAACGTTTCGGAAAACAATAGTGTTCGTGAGAGCCAAGAAACGGCCGACACTTCGCGAAGTCGCCAAAGCCACAGGCTTGTCCGTCACCCAGACCTCACGGGCTCTGAACAATCGCGACGACGTGTCAGCACACACCCGAGCCCGAGTTGCTGAAGCTGCGGCCAAAATCGGATACGCTCCAAACCTTGAGGCTAGGCGGCTCAAGATGCCTGGCACTCGAACCAACTCGATCGGCTTGGTGCTCGCCACCGACAGTCAGCGCTTCTCAGATCCGTTTCTTGGCGGACTCCTCACGGAACTAGTCGATGAAGCAGCTCGCCGCGGATGTGAACTTCAGCTCTCTGCTCCGCTAGCGGACGAAGACCCGACAGCCTCCTACGCACGAGCCGTAGCTGCCCAAAGCGTCGACGGTTTCGTGGTGTTGCGAACCGCTTTCGACGATCCCCGAGTCCGCTACTTGCGCGACCATGATGTCCCCTTCGTCACATTCGGGCGGATCGACGACATCGGCGGCCACCCGGCTGTGAATGAGTCGATTGACTGCCTCCGCCCGGCCATAGACCATCTTGTGAATCTCGGTCATCGCCGGATCGGCTGCCTAGCAGAGCCACGCGAACACGCTGTAGCTGCTCAGCGGATCGCCTCGTTCTCTGCTTCGCTGATGTCACACGGAATTGAGGCTGACCCGGCTCATATCATCCCGAGCGGATTCAGAGAGGACGCTGCGGCTGAGGCCACCAGCCGACTTCTTAACAGTCGCAAGCCGCCGTCAGCTTTGATAGCCGTCAACGATCTGCTAGCTATGGGTGCCTTAAGAGCGGCATCTGCACACGGACTCGACGTTCCAGGTGATATGAGCATCGTGGGCTTCGACGACATTCATGCGGCGCGGTTCATGTCACCGCCGTTGACAACGCTCAGGTACCCGTCCCAGACCCTCGGAAACGGACTCATCACCCAGTTGCTCAACGCGATCAACGATCCCACCTTCGAAGACGACATGCATGTCACACCCGAACTCGTTGTGCGACAGAGTTCAGGCCCCGCCAAATCGCCATAGAGGTCAACGGCACTGCGGTAAGTGCAAGCCTTGTGTCTGTTGGGCAAGAGCTTTGCGGCTCCAGCTGTTCAGCCGGCGTTGAGAGTGCTGGTAGCGACGGACAGACTTGAACTGTCGACCTCTCGATTATGAGTCGAGCGCTCTTACCTACTGAGCTACGTCGCCAAGAGAACAGGCTAATGCTCGTTGTGAGCTCCCTGTCAGAATCGAACTGACGACCTTCTCCTTACCATGGAGACGCTCTACCGACTGAGCTAAGGGAGCGGACTAGCAATCATGCCACATCGCCAAGCCTTTACCAACACAGGCCTCTCTTTGGGCGTTGAGCAACCACGCTGAGCCTCTGTTCACGAAGCAAACTCCGCTACTTCGACACGAGTGCCTCTCTGAGCGCTGACTATTGCGGCTTCGAACACTTCGGTCACTGCCAACCCGACACGTCCGTCTGTCTCGATAGTGGCACTTCCTCGGATTGCAACTGCGAACTCAGCAATTTGTTCAACCAGCGGATCATTGACCTCTAGATCCACTTCCTGCGGGGTGACTTCATCTCTGGCCTGGATCAGCAATCTGGTGCCATCGCCGCGATTGAAGGCTGCGGCTTGCGTGCCGTGAACAGTGACCTCCACTGTTGCTGGCAAGAAATGGCTGGTGAGCAGCGAAGCGACCGCTCCCGACTCAAACTCGAACAACAAACCTGTCGCGTGATCCAAAGGCTGATCAGCCAAGACGCTGCGGCTCAATGCCGTGACCGCCACTATCGGGCCGATCAGATATTGATAGGTGTCGATCATGTGAACGCCGAGTCCGGTCATGGCACCCAGCGGTGTTTCAGTTTGATCAGCGCGCCAAGTAGCGGGATACCCCTTGGACACGTTGAACATTGACGAAGCGAGCAGCACCGTGCCGAGTTCGCCGTTTTGCACCATCTGACGAATGCGGCGATTGGCACCTTGGCGGCGGCGCTGATGGCCCACCATCAGCAGAGTGCCAGCACTATCGGCTGCAGCCACAGCACAGCGAGCTTGCTCAACGGTAAGAGTGAAAGGCTTTTCCACCAGCACATGTTTGCCTGCTGCTGCCGCTTCACAGATCTGTTCGGCATGGACGCTATGCGGTGTCGCCAGAATCACACCCTCCACATCATCTGCCGTCAACAACTCTTTCAGCGAGGTCACGCTGCGACAGCCGAAGCGCTCGGCGAAACCTTCACGAGCCGATGCAGTGCGAGCATGACAAGCCACCACTTCGGCCGTCCCCGACCTTTCGACTGTGGAAGCCAGTTCTGCGCCCCACCAGCCAAGTCCTACAAGCCCCAATCGAACCTTGTCACTCCCTCCGCTTGTTGCAGGGACGGTCTTTGTAATGCCGCTCGGATTCACAGCGATGCCTGCTCAAGATGGCGCAGCAGTGCCGCAGCATCAAGCTCCCCAAAACCCTCTGCGACCGCCGCTCGGTAGTGTGGCAAAGCCGCTTTCAGTAGCGGAGTGGACGCTCCAACGAATCGAGCGTGATCAGCAATGAACTGAGCGTCCTTGAGGAGTATCGCCAAACGCGCCGAGGGGGGTTCATAGCTGTCGGCTGCCATCATCGGCCCTCTGATCTCAAAGATCCGCGATGATCCGATGCCAGCACCAATCACCTCCTGCACAATCTCGGGATCGAGTCCGCTGGCTGCTGCAAGCCGATGAGCTTCCGCTGTAGCGAGGGTATGAACCGCCACCAGCAGATTCGCCACGAATTTCATGCGCGAACCGTTGCCGAACTCACCGAGGTAGTAGGTACGTTGTCCCAGGTGCGCGAGTATCGGCTCAGCGACCGCGAACGCTTGCTTCTCCCCACTTGCGTAAACCACCAATGTGGCCTCAGCGGCTTGCAGGCCGGTACCACTGACAGGAGCGTCTAACAGCGCCGCACCAGCTGCTTCTAAAGTTGCTCTAGCTTGCTGCTTGGCTTCGATGGAAAAGGTGCTCATCTCGACCACAACTAGACCTTCTATAACCGCTGAGGTCAAAGCTTCACTCGTCTCGCTCAACGAATCCTCATTAGTCAAAGCCACCAGCACGATGTCAGCGGTGGAGGCGACCTCTCTCACGCTGGAAGCAGCCACAATCCCGCAGGCACCTGCTCGGTCTGCTTGTATATCGAAGCCGATCACTTCATGTCCCGCAGCCTGCACATGGCGCGCATAGGCGCCACCCATCACGCCAAGCCCGACCACTCCGACAGTTAGTCCGGGATCGCCTATTCCGGGATCACTGGAAATCATGTTGGTAGTTCTGCTGCTCTCACAACAGCACGCTCAGAATCTCTCATGGCTGGCCGTCATCCCTAGCGCCTAGCGTTCGTTCACGCTCGTAGATCACTCTCTGCTCGGGGAGTATCGCCACCCGGCCAGAATCGCCGTCAAGCATGCCCAAGCGGGGACCATTCCTCACGATTTCGACACCGTGGCAGTCAACCACCGCAGGCACGGTCAGCGAGCGGGCGACCTCAAAAAGGTGGGCGGTCGGCGCCCCGCCTACAGAGATAATTCCGGCCGCATCAAAAAGCAACGGCGAGAAGTTCGCCAGCGGATACTGGGTGACAATGATGTCTCGGGGTCGCACATGCTCGGTTTGTTTGGAGTGCTCCACCCAGACCAGCCGCCCTGCTCCTATCCCTGAAGCACTGCCCCGGCCGGTGCAGATCTCGCCTTGGAGTGCGGCCACGCCAGCCAAAACTGGCTCCCAACGGTCGATGCCTTGGCGACCCGAGGGTCGTGTCATCTCCAGCAAACGGCTGGTCATTCCCAGCAGTTGTGCGGCCAGATCAGGGTCAACTGGTGCCAGCGACGATAGGGCATCAATTGACTCATTGGGTCGGTCACTGCGCATACGCCGTAGAACGCTCATCGCTTTTGCGTGAGCAGCGTCGGCCTCCTCAGGCGGTTCTCCCCAAGCCTGCGCTAGCAGTCGCCGAGCGAGAGCCTGCGCTTTGGCAGCCAATTCTTCTGCTGTGGCTTCAGTGGCAGGCTTGACGGGCTCAGGAGGCTGACGCAGTGCTGGTAGCCATCCGAGCACCAGTTCTTCGCCCCAAGATCCAGGGTAGTCACGGGCCATCCTCACGAAGTCCAAAGCGAAGCGGTGGCCGAGCGCAGCGGGTGCCGAGAAGCTTTCATCGGCACCGTCGACCAGTGATTTCTGCACCTGCAGAAGCAACGGCTCAGAATCCAGCATCACCCACTCGATCAAGTTGAAGCCAAGTTTCTGACGCGCCTCTGCTGCCATAGCAGCCACAGCGAGCAACGCATCGGCACCCATGAGCTCTAATGCGTCACGACCCGATACCTCACCATCGGATACTTCGGCTCGACAACCTGATGACCAACCAGCCATCAGATCGCGAGGCGAACCTGCTACTGCGTCAATCCGCACCGATGAGTCGGCGTAGACAACTGCAGCACCTCCGAAGTCGGGAAAGATCTCAGACTGGACCACTAAACCCATCGGGGCTTCGCAGGGTTCGATGACCGCGGCCTCGTAACGCTCTAGTACTTCCAACGCGTAGCACGATGCCCAGACGCTCTTGGCCGCCTTGGAGAGTTCGTTTCGGTGCACCTCAGGCACGGATGTGAAAGCCCCCGACCATTGCCCCGAACCTTCCAGAATGCTGGAGGAGCGCACGATTAGCGGCTCATTAAGGCAGCGGGCCGCCACAGCCATAGCTTCGCTCAGCGCAGCATCCAACTCCAAGCCGATGATCGCCATGCGGGCACCTCCTGTGCCCCGCGACTCCATCTGCGACTCTGCCAGCAGCAGCGCGTCCAACGAAGCTGCGGGAGACACCACGAAACCGTCAGGCACGGGCAATCCAGCAGCCTTGGCTTGAGCCAGGCCAGCCCCTTTAGCACCCGAAACAGCCACATCACACGCGGTCGGATGGTTAAGAGATACAACTAACGCCATGTTGACAGTGACACCGTTGCTATCAGCGGGCTCGCCGGTAATCACGCCGCTGCGGTCGGTTCAGAAGCGACTGCAACACACTCAGACTGCTGCGCTCGGTTCACCCGGTGCAGGTGATCTCGTCAAGCGGGAAGGTGGAGATCAGTTCCACGCCGGTCTCGTTGACGATCAGCATCTCCTCAAGGCGCACACCAAACTCATGGAGTTTGCCGTGCTGGGTTTCGAGGGCGAACACCATGCCCGGCTTGATCTCTTGAGGGTGATCAAGCGACCAGATGCGCGAGATCACCGGCTGGTCATATTGGGCGAGCCCTAGACCGTGACCCCAAAGGTTGGCTGCGGCTTCGTCCTCCTCCTCATAACCCCAAATGTCTTTAGCGGAAGGCCAGACTGCGGCGATGTCGGCGGTGGTGACACCGGGCTTAGTGGCTTCGATGGAGTCTTGTAGCCACTTGTTGGCAAGGTCGTAATAGCGCTTCTGCTCGTCGCTGGGGGTGCCGCCCACACAGTAAGTGCGATAGACGCACGATTTGAAACCGTTCCAGGTGAGCGCCGCCAAGTCAATGATCACCAGATCCCCGGGTCGGATGATGCGGTCGCCGTGGTTGCGCCAGTTAGGCCAAGCGTTGGGGCCCGACGAAACGATCACATCCTCAACGTTCTCCATGCCTGGAATGCTGTAGAGATACTCCATCCCGAACGCTGTGACTTCGTTCTCGGTGAGCCCCGGCTTAAGGAACTGCGAGAACTCATAGTGGGTAACATCGCAGATTGAACCAACGATGCGCATCGCCTTCTGCTCGTTAGGGCTCTTGATGGCTCGAGCCTCCATCATTGGTGTCATGCCGTCCACCCAGTTGATGCCGCGCTCTTCGAAAGCTCGGATCATGTTGAGATCCATGAAATCCACACCCAGAGGCTGATCAGACACTCCGGCATCCTCTAGGTCGTTCATCAAAGCGTTGGTGAACTTGGCTACTTGGGCTGTGGATGCCGGACCTGCCGCTCCCTTGATCCAGGCGTAGGAGTAACGGACATTCTCTTTAGGGATCCAAGGCGAATGCTCACGAATGTGATAGCCGATATCGCCTTGTTCATAAAGGATCGGTTCTCGGCCTTCGATCAGCACGGCGTAACGCAAACCCGGCTTTAGCTGGTTCCAGCCCGGGGTCATAGTAGACGTGACGTAGCGGATATTCTCGTCATACATCAACAACATGGCACCGAGACCGTTGCGCGACATAGCCTCACGTGCTCGGCGCAGCCGCCACTCTCGCACTTCTTGCCAGTTGATCCCCTCACGCCAGTCAGTTCCGAGAACTCCGAATGCTTCTTTCACTGGATGCTCCTTGTTGATGTGTGGATCGTGTGCTTTTGGGGGGATGTGCGCATGCTGGGCTTGGTGATGATGTTCAGATGACGGTGATGCTCAGATAACTTTGCGGGCGCACTCAACGAACTCGTCGTTGTTGAGCAGTCCCTTCTTCTGCAGCGACTTGGCCTTGACAATGCCGAGAATCTCAAGGGCTTCGTCTTCATCGGCGGACATTTCGTTGCGCTCCAGCCAGACATGAATCGAATCAACTCCAGAGCCTTTGCCTAGCACTATCTCTGGTGCCGTTTGACCGACCAGTTCCGGGCGAAACGGGAACACTTCAACCAGTTCCTCACCGACGTTGCGAACCCAGGTGGCGATGATGCCGGACTCCACGCTGTAGAGGCGCTCCCCCACCACCGGTCGGTTGCTGGGCTGTGCAACGTCCGCCATTTCCAGTACTTGCCTTGAGATGTCAGTGAAGTGCTCTGTGCTGATGCCCGTGTCAAGCCCATACATAGTGAGTAGCGCCATGATGGTTTCTTCAGTGGGCGTGTTGCCTGAGCGTTCGCCTAGGCCGGTGACGGTGGTCTGAATCACCTCAACACCTTCAGCCACCGCCAAGATGGTGTTGGCCACGCCCATCCCGAAATCCATATGGAAATGGGTTTCCATCGGCACGCCGAGACGCTCACGCGTCTGTCGCACGAAGTATGAGACAGCATGAGGCGACAGCACCCCAAAGGTGTCGACTAAAGCGACAGCGTCAACATGCCCGTCGGTAGCGACGGTTTCCATCATGTCGAGATACTCAGCGATGTCGGCCCGTGTAGCATCAATCGGGAAGAAAGTCACCTTCAAGCCGTGCTCATGCGCAAAACTGGTGGCCTCAACGGACGCGTCAAGCGCTTTCTGCACAGGCCAGCGGTAACCCTTCTGGATCAAGTGATGACTTGACGGCACTTCCATCACCACACCACTGACACCACAGTCAAGAGCCAGTTTGATGTCGTCAACCATGCATCGGGCAAAGGCATAAATCTCAGAGTCGAAACCTGCGGAGGCGATACGTCGCACCGCTTCAGTGTCCGCAGGCGAAACCGCAGGAAGGCCTGCCTCTATGCGATGAATTCCCGCGTTGTTGAGCAGTTCAGCGATCTTCAGCTTCTCATCTGCGGTGAACTCCACACCAGCTTGCTGCTCGCCGTCGCGCAGAGTGACATCATGCACCTTGAGCGATGCGGGAAGGTTCATCGAGCCAGTTGCTTCCGGCAGATAGTTCCACGGGCTAGAGAACCATACGTCGGTAATCCATGGTGTTGTCGATGAACTCACCGGTTGCTCCTCAAGACTCGCTTAGTCGCCGCATTGACCGTGCCGCTGCACCGCTGTAAAGCTTCTGGGCTCCTAGGCAGCACTGCTTTTCACTTCAATAATCAGATCATATATTATACATGGTTGCGAGGCAACCTCTGGATCTCAGGTTCAGCGAACCACGAGCAGAAGTCAACGACTGTGCGTCTGGTGCCCGACACCGGACGCACAGTTCGGCCTTAAGTTGCCTACTAGCAGGCTTCTTACTGGAACCGCTTACGGTTCACAGAAGTAAACAAATTTGAGATGTTCGAGATTTATCAAAGATCAAACAGTCGGGCTGCGTTCAAGCCTTTTACAGCGGCGCGTTCGGCTTCGCTGAGACCCTTGAGTCGGTTGATCAAGCCAATCGGATCGGATTCGCCCATGTCGAAGGGGTAATCGGTTCCCATCATCACACGGTCAACGCCGACGATCTCGATCAGGTGCTTGAGATAGTGAGGTTGAAACACCATGGTGTCGTAGTAGAGCCGTTTGAAGTAGTAGCTCGGCGGGTGGTGTGGGATATGAGTCCGTGTTTCGGGACGCACCTCCCAGGTGTGATCGGCACGCGCCGCGTAGAACGGCACATAGCCGCCACCATGTAGGAGCACCAACTTCAAGTCGGGTAACTCCTCAAATAGTCCCGAAAAGACCATGCGATGCACTGCGACCGTGGTTTCGAGAGGATTGCCGATGCAGTTGACCATGAAATAATCATCAAGACGCTGGCTCTCCTCATAACCGTTGGGGTGAAGGATCACCGGTATGCCTTTGGCTGTGACCGCCTGCCAGAAAGGACGAAAGCGCGCTTCGTCAAGATTGTGCCCGTTGACCGTGCCACCAATCTGCAAACCCTTAAAACCGAGTTCGTCAACGGCTCTGTCCATCTCGGCTATTGCGGCATCAACATCTTGTAAGGGCACGGTGGCACCCACAGCAACGAAACGGTCACCGAATTCAGCCGCTGCTCGGGCTAGGGCATCGTTCTGGATTCTGGCCGACTCAACGGCTGTTGCTGTCGGCAGCCAGTAGCCGTATTGCGAGACGAAAGTGGACAGGCCCTGAACATCAACTCCCATCTGGTCCATTGGTTCAATGCGTGCGGCAGGATCATGCAGTTGCGCCGAGATTGAAGGGAGCATCACTGCGTTGTGATCACGAGAACTCTGATTCATGTAATGGACGTAGGGCTCATAAGCAGGCTGACGATGAGTCTCTAGCAGCGGCTCGCACTGCGCCACTGCCAGATGGCAGTGAATATCAACAGCGCAGAGGGCACCAGATGACAGCATCAACTCTTGCTCTACGCTCAGCAATGACTGTCAACGGCGTCAGTCATTAACAGGCCATTAACAGTTGGCTAGGCGATCAGGAACGCAGGCCAGCTTCAAGAACCGAACGCGGAATTTCCAGATGTTCGGTTATGGCCTCAGCGGCTGCCTGCTTGTCGTGATTGCGAAGAGCTTCAACGATGCGCTCGTGGTCGTGATTAGCTTGCTCGCGTGCCACGGGCTGAGCCTTCAACGCCATGCTCACATACATCACAGAAGTGTCCAGCAGCGGTCCGAGGATGTTAAGCAGTCTGGGTGAACCGGCTGCCGCGTAGATCGCCATGTGAAAGTCACGGTTCAGCACTACCCAGTTGACCGTTGATGATGGTGACTTCATCCGCTCATGCAGTTCGTCCACATGATCTAGTTGCTCGGGGGTGATTCGAACTGCGGCCTTCTTAATGGCGACCACCTCCAGCAACCGTCGCAGGTCGTATACCTCCTCAAGCTCTTCATTGCTGATGTTGTGGACCGTGCCGCCACGGTGAGCGTCCAACGCAACGATCCCTTCGGCTGCGAGATCCCGCAGCGCTTCACGCACAGGGGTAGTGCTAACATCAAGTTGTTCGGCAAGATCAGCCTGAACCAGACGAGTGCCGCCAGGGATACTGCCATCAAGAATCCCTTCTCTGAGAGTTTCCCTCACGAACTCGTGGGCGGTGACACGGGCTCGAGTCCTCCTATGCATTGCTCTGATACCTGCTTCAGTCACGGCTGTCCGACACTTTCGACCTCCAATATTCTCTGAGCGCACTCGTGCGCTTTCGGCAATGTTGTGGCACTGTTGACCTCGTGAATCCGACTTGATGTTTCAACTCAACGATAATATCGACCAAGCAGCAGCCAATAACGATAAAGCAGCATTCGTTCGGGATATCGCTCACAAGCCCGACAGGGGGCTCGACATGAAGTGCGTCCAAGTCACATCCCCCGATCATCTGCACTTTACTGATGCCGCAGATCCGCGACCCGACACCACCAGCCACGCTGTGATCAAAATTGACACGGTCGGCATATGCGGCACCGACTTGAAGATCCTCAACGGCTCGATCCCGGTGAGCTACCCACGGATCATGGGCCATGAGATGGTCGGCGTGGTGGAGGCGGCCGCTGACTCGGGCCCGCCGCAGGGCAGCAGAGTTCTTGTTGATCCGGCCATTGTCTGCGGATCCTGTGTGATGTGTCAAAGAGGGCGCGGCAACATCTGCCTTCAGGGAGGATTGTTGGGTCGCGACGCCGATGGCGTGTTCGCTCAGTATGCACAACTGCCGAGCCATCGGCTGCTGGAGGTTCCGGACTTGATCAGCGCTGACGCGGCCGGGCTGTTGCAGGTACTGGGCACTTGCGTTCATGCGGCTCGCAGCACTCCGGTGTTCGCGGGTGATGTCGCAGTGGTACTGGGACTCGGAGTCAGTGGCCTGCTGTTCACGCAGTTGCTGAATGGTGCTGGAGCCATAGTCGTGGGAGTGACGCGCTCTGAGTGGAAGCAAGACTTGGCCCGGCAGATGGGAGCGCATGCAGTGACCACGCCCGGCAACGCCGCGGCTGTAGTGAACGATCTCAGCGAAGGGCGCGGTGCCGACTTGGTGGTTGAAGCTGTGGGAACCGAGGCGACCGTTGCACAAGCCATTGAACTGAGTGCTGTCGGAGGTGAGGTGATGATCTTTGGCACCCTCACAAAGGGGAGCAAAGGTCTGCCCTACTATCAGCTCTACTTCAAGGAACTGACCATTCGAAATCCTCGGGCAGCCACTATGGACGACTACGCCCGCGGTATTGAGCTGGCTGCATCTGGAGCGTTGAACCTTGCTGCCATTGTCACCGACAGATTCGAGCTCTGTGAAGCTGCCGGAGCCTTTGAGAGGGTTCAACACGCCGAGTCTCTTAAGGTGCTGATGGCGGTCGCCTGAGACGACTCAACTAAACCGAAAACATACTTCGATTGCTGGCTCACTACGACGTTTTCAGCTCGCAAGCAGGTCAAGTTCTTCAAACTTGCGCAACACATGGGCTTTGGCTACTGCGACTTCGTCATCGCTGGGATCCCGAGGGAAGGGCAGCTCCACTCCGATGTCGTCGGTGAGCCGACCTCCCTTGGCGAATACCAGAATCCGGTTGGATAATTCGACTGCTTCGCCAACATCGTGAGTTACGAACACCACCATCTTCTTGGTTTCAGCCCACATGTGATGAAGTTCGCGTCGCAAAGCTCGGGCGGTTATGGCATCAAGATGACTGAAGGGCTCATCCATAAATAGCACATCGGGTTCAATGCAGAAAGCTCTAGCTATGCCGACCCGCTGCTGCATTCCGCCTGAGAGTTCCCCCGGGAACTTGTCGCCCTTGTCGCCGAGCTGAACCATCTCTAGGTAGCGCTGGCAGCGCTGCTTGGTCTCACTAGAGCGGTCTTCCTGCACGAACAACAAGTTGTCGGTGACAGTGCGCCACGGAAGTAGTCGAGCTGCCTGGAAAACGTAGCCGGGCGCGGCCACACGTCCGTCGCTGGTGATATCAACAGTCCCGCTTGTGGGGGTTTCGATGCCGGTAAGGATGTTTAGCAATGTTGATTTGCCGCAGCCTGAAGGCCCGACAATCGACACAAAGCTATGCCCTGATATGTCCAGGTTGACATCCTCTAGTGCAACGACCTTGTCGTCGCCGGTGCCGAACTCTTTGTGGAGGTTCTTGATCTTGATGTCAGCCACTGCAAATCCTTCGCTTGGTTGTGTTCGCTGGTTGTTGTGACTACTGCTTCAGTTTTTGCTCAGCAGTTCGTGCTCGGTGTCAGCGGACTGGCCGCTCTTGGTCTTGGAGATCTTGATTCTCTGTGAAGGCCTCTTCCACTACCTCGGTCTGGAGTTGCGGACGCCAGCGGAAGGCCCTGCGGCTGATCGGCTCGAAGACTAAACGCTCAAAGAGGATCGCAAAGATCACAAAAAAAGCTGCGTAACCGACCACTCCGTGGGCCCGATGAGCGTCATACCAGAATTTGATGGTCCAGCCAGCGCCGTCTTGGCCACCGAACACCTCGGCGATCACTAAGCCCTTCCATCCGATGGAGAAGCAGTACCGGGCGGCTGCGAACATGAACGGCAAGAGCGAAGGTACAAGCACATGGCGAATGATTCTTGATTGTGGCACCTTGAATGAGCGCGCCATGTCGAAGAGTTCGCGCGGCGTGTTGCGCACCCCTTCGCGCACATTGACGATCACGAAGGGGATGCCTGCCAGGATGACTGTGAGGATCGGGCCTCGATCGTCAAAACCGAAGATGATGCTGTTGAACAACGCCCAAGCCAGCGCTGGCATGGCCAATATCGCCATAGTCCAGTCATGACAGAAGGCGTTAGTGGCTCGTGACAAGCCCATCGCCAGACCCAGCGCGGTTCCGAGGACCATGGCGATAGCAAAGCCCGACATCAAGCGGCGCAACGAGATATAGAAGGTTTCGTAGAGGTTCTTGCGAGCCAGTGTGTCGGTGATGAACTCATCCCACATGAAGGCACCGACCTCGCCGGGTGTGGGCAACACATCCACTGCGAACGGCCAAACCTGCTCCACGGCCGCAAGCGTGATATGCCACACTGCGAACAAGAACACCGGGAACAGCAGGCGTGCAAAGTGCGGAGACTTGACGATTCTTACTGCCACGGCGAGCGGATTGGGGGCGGAACTCATCGCAGTTGATGCGCTGACATCGTTTCGGCGGGGGGTTTCGGTGGTTGTCATAAGCACTCGGTTCCCTAGCTTGCTACAACAGCCTGACGCCAGCGGAAATAGCGCCTTTCGATGGCTTCAAGCACCACTTTCTCTAAGAACAGTGCGAAGAAAAAGAAAGCCAAGATCCAAGTCAAAAACTCGCTCATGTCAAACAGAACGGCACTGATCCGCATTTCGAAGCCGATCCCCTCAGACGATGAGAAGACTTCGGTTAGCACCGTAACCTTCCAGGCGATAGAGAACCCGAAGCGCAGACCGGTGAATAGGTACGGTGCCAGATGCGGAATCACGATCTGGCGGTTGCGCTTATAGAGGCTGACCTTGAAAGACTTAGCCATGTCAAGCAGGTCTTTAGGCAAAGCTCTGATGCCTTCTGAGACATTTACCGTGACCAGCGCGAATGTGGTCAAGATGATTGCGATGGTAGGGCCTATGGGCCGGTTGCCGAAGATGATGGCGGTGATCAGCACCCAGATCAGCCCAGGTGCCGACAGGCTGATCAGCACGGCGTCTTTGAAGAATCCTTCAAACCATTTGGACTGCATCAGAATCCCGACCATCGCACCTATCAGGAACGACAGGCCGAAACCCACGGCTATGCGAGTGAGCGTGGCCTGGAAAGCGGCTGGCATGGTGCCCTCGCCCCAGATCTCACCAAAAGTCGCTAGCACCTCCGAAGGCCCCGGCAGCAGTTTGGGATCAAGTGGGTTGCCCCGAAGCCAGCTAAAGATGTCAAGGAGAGCGAACTCCCAAACAGCCAGCACGACGACGTAGCTCAAGATGCGCCAGAACCAGCGTGAGGTCAGCTCTTTCTGACGCGCCCGACGCGCCAGCTCCTCTTCGGTGACGCGCTGCTCAGCGGCCACCTCGCCGGTGCTGATGTCGGTCTGTGTGGCGGTCACGATGATGTTTCTTCGAGGGTCAAGACGAAAGCCTTCAAAGGGCAGACGGCGGGCTGAACGCTTGGAGGTGCGTTCAGCCCGCCACTACTGACTATTGAAACTGAGGGGCTCGGCCTAAGGAGCGATGGCCTCAAAGCGCGGCTGCGGGAAGCCGACATCAAGCCTGTTCTGGTTGTCTTCATGCAGTTCTGTCATGAAGTCATAGATAGCGACCTCAGCCTCAATCCAATCCGAGTCTAGGAAAACGCTGTCAACGAACCAGTCGTTTGCGCCCTGCATGAAGTCAACTGTGAATGCGATGTCTTCAGGGTCTTCTACTGCAAAGTGCTGCGGATAGGTCTCGACGATGGTGGCGGTGTTCTCTTCCCACTGCTCAATGCCGAGCTGCCACAGCTCAAGGAACGCCTTTGCTTCTTCTGGGTGAGCGTCATACCAAGATTCGGTGGCGGTGAACAGGTTCGACATCACATGGTTCTTGCCGTCATTGAGCCCCGAGAAATCGTTGTAGAGCTGGAAGGGCATACGACCGTTGTACATCACCTCAATTTCGCCAGCACGCAGGTGCGGTACGGCTGCTTCGGGGATCACCACAGCAGCTTCGCAGTCGCCGCGTAGCAGGTTGGTCGGGTTAACAAAGTGGTCATTAACGATCAGGTTGTAGTCGCCACCGCCGACGCGATAGTCAATGTCGTGCAGCTGATCCATCGCCACTGTCCAGAAACCGGTGTTGGATACGGGGCTGCTAACGCAAATATTTGAGCCGCGGGAAATATCTTCCAGAGTCTCATACGGACTGTCTGCTCGGCGCAGCATGAATGAGCGCTGGTAGTTGTACTTGCCGAAGGTGACAGTGTCGATAGAGGTCTCCTGCTCAAGCACGGGGATCTCCTGGGTGCCCATCGACACAATGTCACCATGTCCGCCTGCGAAGTAGGTGAACTCGTCCCATGTGGAGGCGGTGACAATTCTGATGTCGTTCTCGATCTCCCAGATCTCAAGCAAACCGGTGTCAGTTAGCCAATCCCAGACGGGATCTGGAGCAAAAGCAAACCGGATGATCTCGGTATCTTGAGCCTCCGAGTCGTCATCATCGTCGCCACACCCAGCTGCTAGCAGCGTGAGCACAGCGAGCGCAGCGAGCACCTTCGCCATTCGGTTCGTTCTGAGCATTGTGTTCCTCCCTCTCAGGTGAGATCGGTGTGGCACCGATGGCAAGCAGCGGCACCTAGATAAGGGCTCTAGTAGAACCCCACGGTCCGACTAGTCATACATTATACACCATATATTATTTGTGTCCAGTCGGGCGTTCGCATCACCCATGTCACGGAGAAGCCCCATCAGCGGGAACATCAAGATCAAATGAAAAACCCGGTCCAAAACGAATGCAGATCTGTGAGCGCGTCCAGCAGTTCTAGGAGGGGTGCGGCTCTGGCGGGGTTGGCCGTGTCAACCACATCGATTGCTCTGGGTGCCTTGCCGGTGTTTCTTCTTGGTGCGCTGGCAGTGTTCATTCGTGACGAGCTGAACTTCAGCGAGACCCGGCTTGGGCTGGCTGTATCGACCTACTACTTGGCTTCGGCATTGGCTTCACTGCCAGGAGGCCGCCTATGTGAGGCTGTTGGCGGGCGAAGAGCGGTTGCGATAGCGGCACTGACAGGCGGAACTTCAATGCTCGCCACAGCACTGCTCGCCCGCAACTATGAGACGCTGCTGGTGTTGATGGCTACGGCTGGTGTGGCCAACGGCATTGCGCTGCCCGCCTCCAATCTGGTGATCGTCGGGCGGATACCGCAACGTATGCAAGGTGCTGCATTCGGGGTGAAGCAGTCGTCGGGGCCGATCAGCACTTTGCTGGCCGGGGCTTCGGTTCCGTTGCTGGGCTTGACCGTGGGTTGGCGCTGGGCATTCTTCTTGACCGCTGTGACCACGCTGCCCCTCATCATTTGGGGTCGCAGCGCAACTCGTCGCAACTACAGCGAACGGCCAGCAAGCAAGCTACGAGTTCCAGTAGGTCCGTTGGTGGTGTTGGCCGCAGCTGCCGCAACAGCGGTTGTGGGCGGGGCATCAATCGCCGCCTTCTATGTGGAGTCAGCGGTCGCAGGAGGTGTATCGGCAGGCGCAGCAGGCACAACTCTTGCGGTGAGTAGCGTTCTCGGCATCGGCTTTCGGATCTTGTGGGGCTTCGTCGGCGACCGGTCACCGCGCTTGCATGTGCCGCTGCTGAGCATCCTCCTTGCGATCGGGGCGTGCAGTTACGCGTTGCTGGGTCGCGTGTCCACTCCCGCGGCTTTGCTGGCGGTGACGATCACAGCCTTCGCCAGCGCTTGGGGCTGGCCAGCGCTGTTCAACTACACCATCGTGAACCATGTGCCACAGGCACCAGCGCTGGCTACCGGCATCGCAGGCACTGGACTCTTCGCGGGCGGCATTATCGGTCCGCCACTGTTTGGGGTGGTCGTTGAGGCATCGGGATACGCCACTGCCTGGTCTTGCGTGGCGGCTAGCGCTGCTTGTTCAGCACTGCTGATGCACATCGGAGGACGCCGACTCGAAAAGTCGCACCTACAAGTCGACCGCTAGCTCTGCTAATGCACTGATTCAGGTTCTGGGAGTGGTCAGCCTTGACCGCCTGAGGTTTCCTTCACCGAGGCCTTGCCAGCGGCGATCCAGGGCATCATGGCACGCAGCTCTTCGCCGACCTTCTCAACGGGATGCTCATGCCCCTCGGCTTCAAGGCGCAGAAAGTTGGCCCGGCCGCTGCGGCTCTCGGCCACCCATTCATCAGCAAACGTGCCGTCTTGCACTTCGGCGAGTATCTGGCGCATCTGCGCACGGACTGCGTCGTTGACGATGCGCGGCCCACGCGTCAGATCACCATATTCGGCAGTGTCCGACACCGAATAACGCATTCCAGAGATGCCTTCCTCGTACATCAGATCCACGATCAGCTTCAACTCGTGCAGACACTCAAAATAGGCGATCTCGGGCTGGTATCCGGCGTTTACGAGAGTCTCGAAACCGGCCTGCACCAACGCAGTAGTGCCGCCGCACAGCACAGCCTGCTCACCAAAAAGATCGGTTTCGGTCTCTTCAGTGAAAGTCGTTTCGATCACACCAGCTCGGGCACCACCAATCGCGTCCGCGTAGGCCAATGCCAGAGGCAATGCAGAACCAGAGGCGTCCTGCTCAATCGCTACCAAACACGGCACTCCGCCTCCCTCAACATATGTGCGACGCACCAAATGCCCAGGGCCTTTGGGGGCCACCATACACACGTCAACTGAGTCGGGAGGCTCAATCAGGCCGTAACGAATATTGAAGCCGTGAGCGAAGAAGATCGCTTCACCCGGCTGTAGGTTGGGGGCCACATGATCGGTGTATATGCCACCCATCTCGGTGTCGGGCATCAACATCATCGTCACGTCAGCCTCGGCAACAGCGTCAGCGATCGTCATGACCGAAAGCCCGGCCTCTCGGGCTTTCGCCGCTGAAGACGACCCTTCTCTCAAACCGACCCGCACATCAATGCCCGACTCTTTCAGGTTGAGCGCATGCGAGTGACCCTGCGAGCCGTAGCCGAGCACTGCGACCTTGCGACTAGCAATTGCTGAGGAGTCCACGTCGGATTCGTAATAAATGTTGGCCACAGGAACCTCTCTTGTTGGCTGTTGTTTGTCGGATTTGTTTTCTTAGATGTCTTGAATGGCCTCTAAGGCGCTAGTAGAGGCAAGGCGACTCTGCCGGTGCGCTGTAGTTCCACTATGCCGAAGGTTCGTAGGCGCTGCTCGAATTCGTCAAGCCGGGTGGGTCGCGCCGACAACGACAGCAGCATCTGTGACTGGCTCTGATCAAGCACATATGCCCTGAAATCATCAATCAAGTCAAGTAGTTCATGGCGACGCTCGTTGCTAGCCGCGCTCTTCACTATGACCAGCATCAACTCTCGCTCCACAGACTCTAGGGGACTTAGCTCACGGATTTCCACCACGTTGATTAGTTTGTCGAGTTGTTTGACCACCTGCTCTAGCGGTGCCGAAGCCACATCCACCGTGAAAGTGATGCGACTAAAGCGTTCGTCTGCGGTTGGGGCTACAGCCAGCGACTCAATGTTGAATCCTCGTCGTGCAAAAAGCCCTGACACACGCGCCAGCACTCCCGGCTTGTTCTCAACCGTGGTAACAACGGTACGGAACCGCTGCTGCGGCTCCAAGAACTCTTCGGAAGCTGCGTCGTTGAGAGAAGTCATCGCTGTGAAGGGTCAACCACGAGTTCGGAGTTGGTGCAGCCTGCTGGAACCATCGGATACACGTTTTCGCCACGCTCGCAGCGAAACTCAACCACCACAGGACGGTCATTGATCTCGTTGGCTTTGTTGATTGCTGGTGCCACTTCTTCTGGGGCTTCAGCACGCAGCGCCACACAACCCATCGCCTCGGCCCACTTCACATAGTCGGGAACTTCATAGGAGAGATACACCTCGCTGTAACGCTCGTCATAGAACATTTCCTGCCATTGGCGGACCATGCCCAGATAGGCGTTGTTGAACAAAGCCACCTTTATGGGTATGCGTCCTGTTGCGGCGGTTACCAGTTCTTGTGCGGTCATCTGGAAGCAGCCGTCACCGTCAATCGCCCAGACCATACGGTCGGGTTTGCCGACCTTGGCCCCGATTGCCGCCGGTACCGAGAAGCCCATGGTTCCCAGACCCCCAGAGTTGATCCAGGTGTAGGGATGATCGAAACGCCAATACTGGCTGGTCCACATCTGATGCTGGCCCACGCCTGAGGTGACGATGGTGTCGTTAGGCGTGGAATCTCTCAGCACCTCCAGCACGTATTGGGGCTTGAGGCGCTCTCCTGGCTCTGACTGCTCATACACCAGCGGGTAACGCTCCTGCCATCCGCTGATCTGTGACCGCCAAGCTTGACGGTCAGGCTGAGCGTCACGGCCTCCGCAATCATGAAGCTCCTTGACTAGCGCCGCTATCACCACACGACAGTCACCATGCATAGCAACGTCGGGCTGTCTGACTTTGCCGAGTTCTGCGGCGTCTATGTCCACATGGATGACTTTTGCATCAGGCGCAAAACCATCAAGTCGTCCCGTCACCCGATCATCAAAGCGCGCTCCCAACGCAATCAGCAGATCCGAGTGCTGCATAGCCGTCACAGCGGTGTAATTGCCATGCATTCCCGGCATCCCTAAGCACAGTTCGTGACTGTCGGGAAACGCTCCTCGCGCCATCAAAGTGGTGACCACAGGCACATCAATCAGTTCGGCTAGTTCCAGCAGTTCCTTCGCGGCGCGGGCTTTGAGTATGCCGCCACCTGCGTAGATGACTGGTCGCTTCGCAGCGCTGATCAACTGCGCCGCGGCACGCAGCAGTTGCGGGTCGCAGTCGGTGACAGGACGATATCCAGGGAGTTCCATGATGTCGTCGTTGGGCTCATACCAGGTCATGGCCGAGCGCGGATTGTTGGGATCAACGATGTCTTTAGGCACGTCCACTAGCACCGGCCCAGGTCGCCCGGTGGTGGCGATGTGGAACGCTTCGTGGATCACTCGGGGAATGTCCTGAGCCTCGGTGACTAGAAAATTGTGTTTTGTGACCGACATGGTGATGCCGGTGGTGTCGCATTCCTGGAAGGCATCAGTGCCGATAGCCGGATAAGGAACCTGTCCAGTGATGCACACCAACGGGATTGAGTCCATGTAGGCATCACACAGCGGGGTGACTCCGTTGGTGGCACCTGGACCAGATGTGATCATCATCACACCAGGTCGACCAGTGGCGTGAGCGTAACCTTCGGCCATGTGCCCGGCACCTTGCTCGTGACGCACCAGGATGTGGCGGATCGGCGACTCAATAATAGGGTCATAGACCGGCAAGATGGCACCGCCGGGCAGCCCGAATACCACTTCGACACCTTCATGTTCGAGTGCTTTGACTAGGGCTTGTCCGCCGTTGATATCCATGTTGGCCTTCCGGTTGGGCCTTTCAGCCGGAACTGACTGTTAGATGTTGCACGTTTAGATTTTGCACGTTTTATGCCATACGCGAAGCGACCTCCCTATCAGGGAGGTCAGCGCACGATCGGATGGGTTTGCGAACGCGCGCTGTCAGACTACTACTTCTACGAATAGAACTACGAGCCGGTTAGCGTCGCGCACGGCTCAAGTATGGCTTAAAAATTGCTGCGTGACAACCGCCTCAAACGGCGGGCTCTTACCCCTGCTCAGCCCGCCACTTTTGACACAAGCCCGTCAGACCCAACCGCTGAATGAGTTGTAATCGTGTGGCTACTGTGTTAACGGGCTAACCTGCGAAGTCTTGCGGGGCTATAGCTCAGTTGGTAGAGCGCTTCCATGGCATGGAAGAGGTCAGGGGTTCAATTCCCCTTAGCTCCACTCTCCTCCGTTACTGCACACCAAGAGCCTCCTGCTGCAAGGCTCTTGGTCTACCCAATCTGTCAGAGGCGGTCTAACTATTTTAGAAACGCGCTCGGCCTTCGCCCATCTTTCTTCGCTCACCTCTGAACTACTTGTGGTATCATTGACCGATGAGTGGGATATATAAGATCACGATGGGAGATCGTGGCAGACTGGTGATTCCATCCGAAGTACGAAGACGCTCAAGCCTCGAACCGGGCACGGTGCTGGTGCTGATCGACTCACCCGATGGAGTGCTCCTAGTAACACGCGAACAACTCAGTGAGCGTGTACGCGCTGATCTAGAAGGGCACGACCTCGTCGGCGAGCTGAGCGCTGAACGCCGACGGGCATCTTCTTTAGAGGATGCCCGTTGACTACCGTGCTGGACGCTTCCGCCCTACTCGCCCGACTGAAGGGCGAAACTGGTAGTGAAGTAGTCGAGCAGGCTTTGCTTGACGACGCAAGATGCAGCGCCGCTAACTGGAGCGAAACAGCTCAGAAGGTGATCGCTGCGGGCGGCAACTGGCTCAATACCAGATCATTGCTGTTGAGCTACCAGCTAACCGTTGAGGCAGTCACCGCCGAAGATGCCGAGTGGGCTGCCAAACTTTGGAGGCCAGCCGAAGGCCTGTCATTGGCCGACAGGTTGTGCCTCGCTCTCGCCGAGCGCCTCAACGTGACGGTCTTGACAGCTGATGCCGCCTGGGGCTCAAGCGATCGCATACAGCAGATTCGTTGACCACCGATCTGTAACCTGCTAACTGTTACCTGTCAACAGGATCAACTAATCAACTACAAGGACGGCTTCGCGCAGCAATCAGGCGACTTGCCAGGTGGGGCGTGAGTGCAGCAGCGCCTGAAGGTCGCCGGGCCCGGCCTTTGATTGCGAAGCCGCTATCTGAGAGGTAACAGCCGAGCCGTATTCGGTGCGATCCACAGCACGGAACACCCCGATCGGTGTGGGCACGTCGTTGCTGTCAGCCAATCGGCTCAAAGCGAACGCCACCGACGGGTCTGGTTCGGTCTCGTCATGCACCACCAGCGCGTCTAGTCCCACGTCGGCTACTGCCACCGTGCGGGCTCGCCCATGCTCAATGACCACGCCAAGCTCATTGTCGGCGCCGAAACGCACCGGCTCGCCGTGCTGCAAGTTGATCAGCATCGAATCCCTTGCGTCGCGCTTGGTGATCGCTGCGAAAGCGCCGTCGTTAAACACGTTGCAGTTCTGGTAGACCTCCACAAGCGCAGCACCGGGATGCTGATGAGCCCGACGAAACATTTCCTGCATGTGATTGCGGTCCATGTCATGGGTTCGGGCCACGAACGAAGCCTCAGCACCCAACGCCAAAGACACCGCATTGAAGGGCTGCTCAACCGAACCATGCGGCGTGGATTTGGTGATCTTGCCCCGCTCGCTGGTCGGCGAATACTGGCCTTTGGTTAGTCCATAAATCTGGTTGTTGAACAACAATATGTTGAGGTTCACGTTGCGGCGCAGCGCGTGGATCAGATGGTTACCGCCTATTGACATCATGTCGCCGTCGCCGCCCACCACCCAAACATGCAGATCGCCACGGGCCATAGCCAAACCGGTGGCAATCGCTGGCGAGCGTCCGTGAATCGAGTGAAGCCCGTAGGTGTTCATGTAGTAAGGGAAGCGCGCCGCGCAACCAATACCAGACACGAACACGGTGTCTTCACGGCGCACACCCAGCTCTGGCATAAGCAGCTGCACAGCGGTGAGAATCGAATAGTCGCCGCATCCAGGGCACCAGCGAACTTCTTGGTCGGTGGCCCAGTCTTGACGTGTGGTTGTGGGCACATCTGTCATTGCTGCGCTCCTGTCTGCGAATCGTTCTGTGAATCGTTGCCGCCGCTGGTCGTCATGGCGGCGAGTTCTTGGTCGCTGCTGATGCCGGATGTGGCTGCGATGTCAGGCCACAACGCTTCAATCAGCTCAGCCGCAGTGAAAGGCTGACCTGTGATCTTGGTCACCGCCCTAGCATCAACCAGGTACTCGGCTCGCAGCATACGACTGAGCTGCCCTGTGTTCATTTCGGGCACGATTACCCGTTCGAAGCCGCTGAGCAGTTCGCCGAGATTGGCGGGCAGCGGATTGAGATGGCGAAGATGAATGTGAGCCAAACGGTGCCCTGCTGCTTCTAGACGACGCCTAGCGGCGGTAACAGCACCCCAGGTTGAACCCCAGCTGACCACAGCAACACCAGCGTCGGGGTCGCCAATCACCTCGGCTCGGGGAATGTCCTGTGAGATCAAGGCGATCCGCTCGGCGCGCATCCTCACCATGGCCTGATGATTCTCGGGCTCGTAGCTGATGTTGCCGACACCGTCTTCTTTCTCAATGCCACCGATGCGATGCATCAAATTCGGCGTGCCGGGCACAGCCCAAGGCCGCGCCAAACGCTTGTTTCGTAAGAATGGCCAGAACACAGCTTCGCCGTCTTCGTTGACATGGTTGGGCTCAGAAGCGAACTCCACCTCTATCGCAGGCAGATCAGCCACATCGGGGATCTTCCACGGCTCGCTGCTGTTGGCTAGGTAACCGTCAGATAGCAGCACCACTGGAGTGCGATACTGCACTGCGATCCGCACCGCTTCTATCGCCGCAAAGAAGCAGTCCGACGGGCTTTGTGCAGCCACGATCGGCAATGGTGCTTCGCCGTGACGGCCGTGCATGGCCATCAACAAGTCGGCTGCCTCGGTTTTGGTAGGCAAACCAGTGGAAGGGCCGCCTCGCTGAATGTCGATCACCACCAGCGGCAATTCGAGACTGACCGCCAAGCCAACCGTCTCAGCTTTTAAGGCCATGCCAGGCCCCGAAGTGGTGGTCACCCCGATATGGCCGCCGTAAGCAGCACCCAACGCTGACCCGACCGCTGCGATCTCGTCTTCGGCTTGCAGGGTGCGCACGCCGAAGTTCTTGTGGCGAGACAGCTCATGCAGAATGTCGCTAGCAGGTGTGATCGGATACGACCCCAAAAACAGCGGAATGCCAGCCTGTTGCGAAGCAGCGATCAAACCCCACGACAGCGCGATGTTGCCGTTGATATTGGTGTAAGTACCCGGCTGCAGCACTGCCGGGTTGATCATCAGCCTGCTAGCACCCAGTTCTGCGGTCTCACCGAAGGCGTGCCCTGCCGAGAAAGCTGCCTTGTTGGCTGCGATCACAGTGTCACGCCCAGCGAATTTGTCTTCGATCCATTCAAGGGTCGGCTTAACCGGGCGCGAATACAGCCAAGACACCAGCCCCAAAGCGAAGAAGTTCTTGGAGCGCTCAGCGTCTCGGGGCTTCACTCCTAGTTCTTGGCAAGCCCGCTTGGTCAGGTCGGTCATCGGCGCTGGCACCACCGTGAAACCGTCAAGGCTGCCGTCTTCGAGAGGATTCGTGTCGTAGCCAGCTTTGGCGAGGTTGCGTTCGTTGAAGGCATCAGAGTTGACGATCACAGTGCCGCCGGGGATGAGTAGACCTAAATCAGCTCGCAGCGCTGCCGGGTTCATAGCTACCAGCACTGTGGGAGCATCACCAGGGGTGGTGATGTCATGATCGGAGATCTGTACCTGAAACGACGAAACACCAGCCAGAGTGCCAGCCGGGGCTCTGATCTCAGCAGGGAACTCCGGCAATGTGGCAAGGTCGTTGCCGAAAAGGGCGCTCGCTGAGGTGAAGCGATCACCGGTGAGCTGCATACCGTCGCCGGAGTCACCTGCGAAACGCAGCACTATGCCATCAGTCGTGGGGACCTCATGGGCCCGCGATGCAGTGTCGGTCACTGATGCTCCTTTGCATCATCTTCAAAAGGTGGCCGAACCCGGCGCGCCACAAGAGCTCGTCGCATCCGTCCTGCCTCGGCAACACTAGCGGGAACCTTCAGCCTCTAAACGCTATGCACCCGTATTCATCCGCGTGTATTTGAGATTGCGCGGCAGAATCACCCAACTAGCGCAGGTGCTGCCGTGACCCGAGACATTATTCACCCGCATAATCTGCTGATGTCTTGATTGTCGACGATCAGACTGGCTTCAACTGGATCAGCCGCTGACTCAACTGTTTCGCAAGCAATGTGTCAGAGAATATTGATGTTATGATGTATCGTCATGCGTACTCAGATAGCTCTCGAGACCGAACAGCACGCCCTCGTGAAACGCAAAGCTGAGGAATTGGATATCAGCATGGCTGAGTACATCCGTCGCCTCATAGACCGCGACCTTCAACAGACGAGGTCTGGCGGCGATATCTCAGACATCTTCGGAATCGGCAACTCCGGCGGCAGCAACATTGCTCTAGACCGCAAGTCTGCCACGGCTGAGGCAATAGCCGCACAAGCCACACGGAGATGAGCGTCTTCGTAGACACTTCGGCCTGGTATGCAGCCGCCGACACTGCAGATGTGCATCACCTGAGAGCCGTTGAGCGACTCAGTGAGTTCTCTCAAGATCTGCTAACGAGTGATCATGTGCTCATTGAGACCTGGTTTCTTGCCAATAGTCGCCTCGGCAAAGATGCCGCTGAGACGTTGCTGAGCAAGATCTGCGACGGCATAGCCCGCGTTGAAATTGCCGCACTTTCCGATCTGGAGAGGGCGGCGCGGATACACGCAGCATTCTCTGACCAGAACTTCTCGATCGTCGATCGCACGAGTTGGTCGGTGATGCAGCGCCTAGGAGTAAGAGATGCGATCTCGTTCGACCAAGACTACTCAACCTACCGATTCGGAAGAGATCGTCGCCAAGCCTTCACTATTCACGCGTAACACATCACGCTGCTAACGAAGGTGCTGCCGTGGGCTGGGACTGATCGGAACTGCTTTCAGGCCAGCGTGACTGAAGTGTCAAGGTAGACATCTTGTATAGCGTTGAGGAGTTCGACCCCTTCGGCGAGGGGCCGCTGGAAGGCTTTACGACCCGAGATCAGACCCATCCCGCCAGCTCGCTTGTTGATCACTGCTGTGGCAACCGCTTCGGCTAGATCACCAGCTCCCGATGACGCTCCTCCACTGTTGATCAAACCGATGCGGCCCATGTAGCAGTTGGCTACCTGATACCGGCACAAGTCAATCAGGTGGTCGCTGCTGAGCTGTTCATAGACAAGATCATGAGTCTTACCGAAACCAACGGCACGATAGCCGCCGTTGTTGACAGGCAACTTCTGCTTGATGATGTCGGCTTCAATGGTTGCGCCAAGATGATTGGCTTGACCGGTGATGTCGGCCGCAGCGTGATAGTCGGTGTCACCGACTTTGTATTGCGAGTTACGCGTGTAGCACCACAGCACGCAGAACATTCCCAGTTCGTGGGCAGCTGCGAAAGCTTCCGAGATTTCGGTGATCTGACGGCGCGACTGCTCCGAACCGAAGTAGATGGTGGCACCAACACCAGCAGCACCGAGATCCCAGGCTTGCTCAACTGAGCCGAAAAGCACCTGATCGTAGGTTTCGGGCAGGCTCAGTAGCTCGTTGTGATTGAGCTTGACGATGAAAGGGATGCGGTGGGCGTAACGGCGTGATGCCAAGCTGAGCACGCCGAAAGTAGAGGCCACAGCGTTGCAACCACCTTCGATAGCTAGCTCAACGATGCGCAGCGGATCAAAGTAGTCGGGGTTGGGTGCGAAAGAGGCACCTGCGGAGTGTTCAATGCCTTGATCAACCGGCAAGATCGACAGATAGCCGCTACCGGCGAGCCGTCCAGCGTCAAACATGGCGGCTAAGTTGCGCAGCACCTGCGGCGAACGGTCGCTAGCAGCAAAGACTTGATCCACGTAGTCAGGGCCGGGAACCGTCAGAGACGACCGGTCGATGGTGGTGCATGTGTGTTGTAGAAGCGACTCGGCATCAGCACCAAGCAAGCTGTGAATATCCACTAAGGGCTCCTGAGGAATGTTCCGATGTGACTACTAGCCGCGCTGTCCTATGACTGGCACACCACTATTAGTCAAGGTAGCGCCCTAAACCCCCAACTCGCGCTCTACCCCTCTGTTGTCGTCTAGATGTCTCGGCTGACGCTTAGTGGTTAATGCCAGAGCACGCTGATGGGTGCAGACCAGATCTTGTCGCTCGTGTTTGTGCTATTGCTGCGGATCTTGGTGATGTGGGCACCGGTGGTGAGCACCAAACCCAGAATGAACCTGTCCCCTACCTTTTCGGCGAGCCACTCAATGTGCTTGGCATCGCCGGGCCGGTGTCGGTTAGCCGATTTGACCTCAATCGCAATGATCCCACCTTCTGGAGTCTCAATCACGGCATCAATCTCATGGACACCCTTGTGGGTGCGGAGATGACTCAGCGCGTCTCGCATACCCAAAGCCTCTAGTTCGCATCGGAGCTGGTTAATCACGAAAGTCTCCAAAACCCTGCCGTAGAGGTCTCCGTTCAGCTTCAACCGGGCCAGCGGCACATCCATCGCTGCAATCAACAGCGCCGAATCGCTGAACAGCATCTTGGGAGACTTGGCGAGACTCGGCACATCCTCGCTGCTGAACGCTGGCACTTCAACGGTCACATCCATGTCAAGAAGAATGTGCCGGTAGTCCCGATGGGTTCCAGGGTTGACACCGGCATCTTTGCGCAGGCTCCCGTCCTCAGGCGAACGAGCTGTGTGTAAGGCTGAGGCTGCGAGGTATCTGCGAAAGTGTGAGGCTGAGCGCCGCGTCCCGAACAAGGGCAGATCTCGTCGCAGCAGAACGCTCAGATAGTCGCTGCACCATTCCTGAGAGCGCGCCACCGAACCTTCTGGTGCACACGCCGGGAAGCCCCCGACTGCTGCCAAGTCAAGATACCCGAAAATATTGAATGCCTGCTTTGGGGACACCGCTGGCGGATTCCCCGCTAACAACCCAGCAACTGTCGGGTTTGGATGCAGATCCGCTACCTGTACACCCCGTTCCCCGATAGTCATCGGATTGAGCCAGCCAACGCCTTGCGCTTGGAGAGCACCGAGCCCACCCGAAGTAAGTTCCCTCATGTTCATCGGGTTGAGTCGGATAACCCCTGCCCGGCCGGTCAAAGCCTGAAACTCTGAGCGACCCCTTGGATCAGGAGAGCCAGTGAGGATGAACCGGCCGGGCCTGCGATCCCGGTCGACCGTGCGCTTGATCGCTCTAACAACCTCAGGCACCAGTTGCCACTCGTCCACCAGTAGCGATTCGTCATATAGAGCGAGAGCCGCCTCGGGGTCGTCATGAAACACGGTACGAGTGGAAGCATCATCAAGAAAAGCGCTTGTGTTGGCCGCTCGCAGCGCAGTGGTGGTCTTGCCGACCCCTCTTGCGCCTGTGACCAGCACGACAGGATTGAGCTGACAAGCACGCTCTAACTGCGCGTCCGCAAGGCGAGGTATGTAGTCCAAGAACTCCAGCGTAGCAGTATTTGAAGCCTTAGCATAGCAGTAGTTAGAGCTTTAGCATAGCAGCATTTGGAAACTATATCTGCCCATAACCAGCATCAACAAAGATCAGGACAGCCGTCGTAGACTTCACAAGACCGTAAGTTTTCGGCCCTGTGCAACGGCATAGGCAATGACCAATAATGGCGAATCAGGTGATGACGGGTTTATCAAGCGATGAGCGGCTGGAGCTTCAGCAGTTGCGTCTCCGCGAGTGGGTCGGGCGATCAACAGCGCTCCCCGAGACCGATGAGACTGGCGGAGCGGATTCCTTGGAGCCTGACGGGTCAGAGGCGGCTTTTGCGCCTCTCGAATGGGAGATGACCCGTGGTGTTGAACTGCACTCATGGCAGAAATCTGCTCGTGACGCATGGTTCAGCGGGGGTCAAAGCGGAATCATCAAGGTCGTGACCGGCGCAGGCAAAACCATTGTCGCTTTGTCGATCATTGAACGCCTTCAGCGATCTGATCCTGAACTTCGTGTTGCGATTGTTGTGCCGACCATTGTGCTGATGAACCAGTGGCGTGATGCGATACTTGAGCATTCCAATCTCCCTGAGCAATCCGTCGGGCGTCTGGGGGGAGGCCAAGCCGATCACTTCAGTGATGCGACTCGAATACTGATTGCTGTGCTTGCGTCGGCGCACAAGGAACTACCGCGGCTAGTGGATGAGGGCTTGTCGCAGCATTTGTTGCTTGTCGGAGACGAATGTCATCGTGTGGGAGCACCCAAGATGTCGCGGGTTCTCGACACGCGCAGGGCTTACAGCCTCGGCTTGTCTGCTACACCTGAGCGCTCCGAAGACGATGCGACGGCAACCAACACAGCCTCTGAGCGGGCGGATAAGGGGCTCGGCTCAATCGTTTACGAAATGAGCTTCGCTCAGGCACTTGAACTTGAGGTTCTTCCACCTTTTGAGATTGAACATTTCGGGTTGTCGCTGAGCATCGATGAACGGCAGCAATACCACAAACTGTCCAAGTCGATCAGCGACGCTCGTAAAGAACTCCGCAGCAGGTCGCCTACAGCGCGAAATAAGGGAGGCGGTGAGCCGCTGCTGGCTTGGGCGAGACGGGTAGCTGCCAGAGGCGGAGACCTCGCCAGACTTGCGTCTCGCTTTGTGAGTGACACGAGCCAACGCAAACAACTTCTATACAAGGCGCAGAGCAGAAGAAACGCAGTGCTGACTCTCGTGCAACAAACCCTTGAATCTCGTGATGACGCACGCATCATCTTGTTCCATGAGAGCATCAATGAAGTCATCGGAATTTTCGAACTTCTGACATCTGAAGGCGTGCCTGCTGTGATGGAACACAGCCAACTGCCGAATGAGTTGCGTGAAACAAGCTTGGAGCTTTTTCGAAGCGGCATAGCTCAAGTTGTGGTATCGGCACGTTCGCTGATTGAGGGCTTCAACGTTCCCGAAGCTGATCTGGGCATAATCGTTGCGTCGTCTAGTTCGCCACGTCAGCGAATCCAGAGCATTGGCCGGGTGCTACGACGGCACCTAGGCACCGAAGGAGATGAGAAGGCTTCGCGGATATGTGTTCTGTATGTCCGAGACACCGTTGACGAGGCGATTTATGAGCGTCAAGACTGGGACAAACTGATCGGACTTAACCGTAATCGCTACTACGAATGGGATCTTCTAGAAGATACAGTGCTGCGTGATGGTCCGCCGCGTGCTGCTATCCCTGACGAGGGCGATATTGATGTCACCGTGCTGAATCTTGGTGACGAGTGGCTTGGGCGTTACGACGGGGAAGAGTACTCATGCGACGGTCACGACAATGTGGTGACTCTCGACGGACAGTTCGCGAATAATCCTCAAGGTGTCCCAGGGCTTATTCGCGAACTCAAGGGCAGACCTGGCCGATTCAAAGTGACACCTCGTCAGCATGTCATCTTGATGCGTATGCAAAACGACGACGGTACTTGGATCACGAAGTTCGGAGGTCGTCTGGAGCAACCGTTCGACTTTGATGCTGTGGCTCAGGCGGACCTCGTCGATGTGAGCGGATTGCATCCAGGCGATGAATATCTCGGCCCCCTCACACCGACTGCAGCACTCAAATTTCGCCAGCTCAGGGGAGGAGTCGTTGCAAAGAAGCGTCCAGGTGGTGAGAGTTTCGCCTCAGGCGATCAGGCGGTTCAGCTTGTTGAGGTTCTGCGACAGCTGGAGAAGAGCAACTGTCGGATATCGAAGTTCTTTGTCAACGAGCTTGGGCATGCTTTCTGGCGAGAGAAGGGCGAAGCGCGCTTCATAGCCGCAGATGCGGGCGGCCTGTTCTCTGATGATGAGTCTTCGTCATGACCCGCTTTCAGGTCAATCGTGTCAAGCCGCAAGTATGGAATGGGCGCTACGCACGGATACCGGGTGATACCACCGTGATGCATGTGCATTTCGTTGACGGCAAGTGGCGTCCGGTCTGCATTTGGGAGTTGGATGGCGTAAAGGCTGTTTGTTCAATGGTTGACTCGAAGGATGCGATCGTTCTCGCTAAAGCTGTCAACAAGGCCAAGAAATTTCTAGGTGGAGGCCCGGGTGGGTCGTTTCTCATCAACGAGCGCTGTCAGATATTGGTGCCCGCCCCCGGCTCGAAAGATTTCCGCCGAGCGATCGCGGGCACATGCTCTGGGCCGCTCCTGTTCGCGAACAGTTTAAAGGGTTACGGGACTTTCGATCTGGCGGACGACACTGGCTTGAAACTTGGTGATGTCTGGGATCGGCCGTACATTGGCATGATCCATCATTTGAGTAACAAAAATCAACTTTACTTCTGGAAGGTTGATGCTGATGGTGGCACGAAAGTCCTTCCGCAAACTCAGGACACTGATCTGATTGCTGCACTCCGCCACCTCCGGCCATTTGGTGGTGTCAAATTTATAGCTGCCTACGGCGGTCTCATCTTGACGAAAGTTCCAGTCGGGATAGGGGCAAAGATGATTTGGGAGCCTCGTTACGTCGGCCGCATTAACTTTGACGAGTGGTTTCAAAAGGAGAACTAAGGTGGGCGACAGCCGATTTCCAGTGTTCAAGGGGAACTGTCCGAAGAATGTGAACAAAGATGCCAAGTACGTTGTCCGCACTGTTGACGGGCGTTTGGTGGTAGCACTTTCCTACTTGAGTTCGAATGGTGAACAGTGGCTCGCCACTAGCGAGTACCATCCAGGTCTTGTAGAAGTGGTTAACGCTGTCAAGGTGTCTATGGGTGCAGGTCCAAATGGCCCTTTCTACATCAATGAGTACGCTCAAGTCATAGTCCCGGTTGCTGACGGCACCTACTATTTCGCTGGCGACTATGAAGAATCTCTACGTTTTGAGTTTGAGGGAATAACACTCTCAGGTGAGGGCGTTGGCCTAGACGGGAGGCTTCTGTCGCCTGGCGACAACTGGGATGGGCCTCATCCCGGGATCCCCTACATCCTGAAGGCTGGCGGTGGCGACATCTACTACAAGTCCGAACCCCGTCCCCATGTCATCAGGCAGGTCTTCTTGAGTTCGGTGGTTAGGCCGGTTGCGGCCCGTTCTCTAGCAGCCCGCATTCAGGCTGTGAAAGGTTCACAGGGCGGAAGGTTCTATATCAACGAATGGCGCGAAATGTTCGCTCCCGTCAACGAAGGCGGCGTATACAACTACGTCTACATCGGGCATCTAGACGACGATGAGCCCTGGTTCCCAAAACCGTAAACTTGATCCCATCGCGGCGGATTTGACTAAGCCGACCGGCAGAAAGAGTGGCTCAGATCTGTTGTTTGCCCACTTAGCTGAGGGCTTGGACTCTTTGGGCTACGTCAGCTAGTTGCGAATCATGGCACTTGACCCAGCCGAACAGTTCACGCGCCCGTGGTGCTCGTCCGGCTCGTTCATAAAGGTCGGCTAGGGCGTAAGCACGGCGTAGGTGATGCTCACGAGGTCGTTCAGGCAGCCGTCGCCAGCCGTGCTCTAGAGTCTTGATTGCTTGCTCTAGTTCACCACGGTCGGCTCTGGCACCCGCCAGCACTAGGCGTCCCTCTGTGACCAGTTCCGCCGAAGGCGAAGCCGCGCCAAGTTCACGCCAGAGCACCTCCACATCGTCCCAGCGACCCAACGCCCGATGACAGTCGGCCAGCACCGGATGCTGCTCCACCGACCCGCTCAACTCACGGAACTGTTCAAGCTCATTCATGGCTTTATGGAAACGGCCTAAGCGATACAGCACCAAGCCATGCAGTTCACGCACATCAGCTACTTCAGGAGCTTCACGAGCCAGCTGAGATAGCAGCGGCAGAGCCTCAGCAAAACGCTCGACTCGAAAGGCTTTGGCTGCGGAGTCAAACCGATGCAGCGCGCTGCGGCTTTGCTGAGCGCCCAGCACACGCTTGAAAGCGTGGTGAGGATCAGCAACCGGATGTGGCGCAGACGGCAGAGGCTGCCTGTCGCGCACAGGCACCGAGCCGGACTGTTTCTTGGGCCTTTTGCTGGTTGAACGCTCTACCAGACTCACAGCAGAAGCCTAGCGCTGCATACCTTCACCGTTAAACCCAGAAGACCCCGCCAAACATGTCAGCAGGGTCTTCTGGGTTAGGAGAAATCCGGCGGTGTCCTACTCTCCCAGGGCGTCACCACCCAAGTACCATCGGCGCTGGCGGGCTTAACTTCCGTGTTCGGAATGGGAACGGGTGTGACCCCGCCGCTATCACCACCGAAACTTGTTGTCATCTTCTGCGTGAGCCGCCTAAAAGCAAACCAGTTAGTGCAGAACTCACAAAAGCATTCCTGGCTGAACCAAGATGCTTCAGAGACGAAGATCGTCTCTTGATGAACTCCATAGCGAGCACGAGCACCGAGCGTACGATGCGAAAATAATCCAAGCCCTCGGCCGATTAGTACCGGTCAGCTGAACACGTCACCGTGCTTACACTTCCGGCCTATCAACGTGGTGTTCTGCCACGGGCCTTACCCGGTTATCCGGTGAGAGACCTTATCTTGAAACAGGCTTCCCGCTTAGATGCTTTCAGCGGTTATCCCTTCCGCAGGTCGCCAACCAGCCATGCTCCTGGCGGAACAACTGGCACACGAGAGCTGCGTCCGTCCCGGTCCTCTCGTACTAGGGACAGCTTTCCTCAAGTCTCTTTCGGCTGCAGAGGATAGGGACCGAACTGTCTCACGACGTTCTAAACCCAGCTCGCGTACCGCTTTAATGGGCGAACAGCCCAACCCTTGGGACCTGCTTCAGCCCC
>JAPYNU010000094.1 GCA_028283245.1 Candidatus Aldehydirespirator catecholifindens
ATCGGCGGAGTGGCGAGCCCGGCAGCCTGATCCACCTGACGGCCGAGGCCGTTAGCACAACGGGAGTGTTGTTGTGGCTACCCGAATTCTTACGGTTGAAGACGATGAGCGCATCCGCACAGCGCTCCGGCTTGCTCTTGAGGATGAGGGCTGGGAAGTTGATGAGGTAGCCTCAGGAGAAGAGGCGTTGGCTGCTTTCGACCGAGTGCCTGCCGACATAGTGCTGGTGGACATCATGCTCCCAGGCATAGACGGATTCGACATCTGCCGGGCTCTGCGCAAAACCAGCGACGTGCCGATTGTGATGATCACAGCCCGCTCCGACACGCATGATGTGGTCGCAGGTCTCGAAGCTGGAGCTGATGACTATCTCACCAAACCGTTCGCCCCGAAAGAACTGTCGGCACGTATTCGAGCACTGCTGCGACGAGTGCGAAGTTCTGACACAGGCGACAGCGAGATCATCTTTGATGACCTGCACATCTTGCCCGACGAGGGTCTGGTTCGAGTCTCGGGAACCGAAGCTCAACTCACCAAGACAGAGCTGCGTTTGCTGGTGGAGTTGGCTTCCAGCCCGAGCCGGGTTTTCAGTCGTGAAGTGCTGCTGGAGCGAGTCTGGGATCTCGGATATTTCGGTGACGGCAGGCTTGTGGATGTGCATGTGCGCAGACTGCGAACCAAGATTGAGCCCGACCCGGCAAACCCGCGTCATGTGGTCACCGTGCGCGGACGTGGCTACAAGTTCCAGCCTTAAGCCTTGAGAACTAAGACACTGCATAAGCCATGAGCACCAAGTCCATGAGCACCAAGCAGTGTCCCCAAACGCGAAATCCAAGCCTGAGGCACGATTGAGACAGCGAATACTGCGACTGCTGTCACCGCGGCGAGGGTTGCGAACTCGCATCACCTTGGCCTTCGCTGTGGGTGGACTGCTGCTGGCGTCAACCATCTCGTTCACTACTTTGACGCTGACCCGACAGAACCTTCTAGAAGAGCGTGACGAGGCTGCGTCCTCAGTGTTCGCCAACAACGGTCGCCGGGTCCGCAATGAACTCACTTCAGAAACCGATGATGAGGGTCGCCGTGCCATCGTTGAGCGTCTCAGGCAAACCTCCAACACTTTCCCGCTGTTACGAGTAGGCGATGCTTGGACCTCAGCTGATCCGCTGGTGTTCAACCAGCAGACCGTGCCACCTCTCCTGCTGGAGCTTGTGGAGTCGGGGTCGCCCGCCAAAATGCGCGCCAGCCTCGGCAACAGTGTCGCCATCGTCTCAGGGGTTCCCATACCTGGGGCACCCACTGATGTCACCTACTTTGAGGCGGCTCTGCTCGGCGACATAGAAGACACTCTCGACACGCTGGCGTTCATTCTCTTTGGGGTTGCTGCAGTCACTGCACTGGTGGCCGCATCGGTCGGCTGGTGGGCAGCTGGCCGCCTGCTCAATCCGCTGGTCAAGGTGCGAACCGCCGCAGAAGCTTTAGCAGCAGGCGAACTTGACACTCGTCTGACCACACCCCAGGACGCGGATTTGGCTTCGCTGGCGACTTCGTTCAATGAGATGGCTCGAGCGCTTTCTGAGCGGATCGCCCGTGACGCCAGGTTCGCTTCGGAGGTCAGCCACGAGCTGCGCTCGCCGTTAATGACTTTGACAGCCTCGGTGGAAGTCCTTTACAACATGGCCGACGAACTCAGCGACCGGGGCCGCACCGCGCTAGATCTTCTCAGTGACGACATTGCACGCTTCCGTGGCTTAGTTGAAGACCTGCTTGAGATCAACCGTTACGACGTGGGAACTGCCGACCTAGAAGCAGAACAGGTTCACATAGTCGAGTTCGTGCAGCAGGCCATCTCGCAGTTCGGGCTTGACTCAACAGTCAAGATTGATTTCCAGGCCGCTCTAGGCACCGAAGACACGTTTTTGCCGGCTGACAAGCGGCGTCTGGGCAGGGTGGTTTCCAACCTCTTGGACAACGCCTCAAAATATGGTGAGGGCGAAGTGCGGGTGCGCCTCGAACAACACGGCGGCCTAGTGCGCTTAGGAGTAGAGGACAACGGGCCGGGAGTAGAGCCAGCTGAACGCAAGCAGATATTTGACCGGTTTCACCGCGGTCGGGCAGGAGGCAGGCGAGGACGCGACTCCGGTTCGGGCTTAGGTTTGGCGCTCGTAGCCGAACATGTGGCACTGCACGGCGGGCGAGTATGGGTGGAGGAAGGTGCAGGAGCGCGCGGTGCTCGGTTCGTGGTGGAGCTGCCAGTGCCACAGACGTTAGAGACATCTGACACCGTCAAGACGTCACAACAAGACGATGAACGTCGTAGCGGTCGTGGCGGTCGAGGCGGCTTGCTGGGGCGGTCTGGGCTTGCGGGACGTGTCAGCCGAACGGGCATAGCGATGTTGGCTGTGTTGGTTGCGATCACTATTTCTGGATGCGGGATACCTATTGATGAGAATCCACAAGTCATTGACTCCGCAGAACTCCCTGAGAGTCTGAGACCTGGATTCACAGCGTCAACCACAACCACCGCCGCTGCACCGCAGACAGAGACGCGCAGCGTGTATCTGTTGACCAATCCTCAAGACATCGAACGCACCGTCGTGGTGGAGGTGCAGCGCCAAGTAGAGAGCGGCGCTCCCTTAGCAGAACTGTTAGAGACCCTGTTCGGAGAGCCAGCCTCGGCTGAAGAGTCCGCCACTGGATACTTCAACACTCTTGAACTTTTCGAGGTGCTAAGCGCCACTGTTATCAACGGAATCGCCACAGTCGACATGGTGCTTTTGTCACCCGATGGCGAGCAGCAGCCTCCTTCCACCGACGAGCTACGCTTCGCTGCGGCTCAACTGGTGTTCACAGCATCTGAAGTCGGCTATGTTGACGGAGTTAGGATTCTGCTAGACGGTGAAGAGGTTTCGGTGCCTACCAGTGACGCTGATGCCGAGCCGGGGTCGGTGCTGGGAACCGGTGCCTATGAGCAGTTCTTGCCGAGTTTTGCGCCTTAGAGGGTGCCGAACCGTGACCAGAGAAACGTGACCACAAACGCACAGAGCAGCGATGGTGAGCTTGCGGGGCGGCCACCCGATGGAACTGTCGGGTTTCTGCATGTAGACATGGATGCCTTTTACGCTGCCGTCGAGATGAGACGCCACCCCGAACTGCGCGGCAGGCCGGTGATCGTTGGTGGCACCGGCAAACGTGGTGTGGTAGCCACCGCCAACTATGAGGCGCGGGTCTTCGGGGTGCGTTCAGCAATGCCTTCGGCGCAGGCTCGAAGACTATGCCCGAGTGCCGTGTTCTTGCCGGGTGATCATGCCCACTACATAGAGGTATCGCGCAGCGTGATGAGCATTTTTCATGACGTGACCCCGCTAGTGGAGCCGATGTCTTTGGATGAGGCTTTCCTTGATGTACGTGGTGTGACACGGCTTCGGGGATCTGCTCCTGAGATTGCCGAACAGATCCGTGAGAAGGTCTTTGAACTAGAACGGCTGACATGTTCAGTCGGGGTGGGCAGCAGCAAGTTCATCGCAAAGCTTGCATCCGAGAAAGCCAAGCCGCAGATCTCAGGTGACCGGCCTGTGCCCGGCAGGGGGGTTTTCGTCGTAGAAGCAGGCACTGAAATTGACTTTCTGCATCCCTTGTCTGTCAGGGAGCTTTTTGGTGTGGGACGTGCCACAGCGCGTCGCTTGAGCGCGATCGGAGTGGAGACGGTGGGGGATCTGGCGACTCTGCCGAAAGCGAGACTGACGGCGGCTCTCGGTGAAGCCGCGGGCTGTCACCTGCACAGGCTCGCCAACGCTGTCGACGAACGTCCAGTGGTATTGAACCGTCCTCAAATCTCGATTAGCCATGAGCAAACTTTTGCTCAAGACCTTCGACAAAGCTCGGAAATCATCGCTGAGCTGACTCGATTGAGCGACGCTGTGGCCCGCAGGCTGCGAACCAGCAGCCGAGCAGCGCGCACTGTCACACTGAAACTACGTTTCGCGGATTTCACTACCATCACCCGTTCAGTAACCTTGCCAGAACCCACCGACAGCCACTACATCGTGTTGCAGGCAGCCCGCAAGCTGCTGAAAGAGATAGACACCAGCGCTGGAGTGCGGCTGTTGGGAGTGTCGGTGTCGAAACTGGGAAATGCGCCAGCCAAGCAACTCTCGCTAGCGGACTTCGCAGACGAAACGGCTGATACGCCCGCAAACTTCAGAGCTGGAGCACGCCAAGCCACTGAGCAGGTTGTAGACCGCATAAGAGATCGTTTCGGTTCGTCGGCTATAGGCCCTGCCGTGACGGTCCGTTCTGGGCAGCGATTGAGATCGCCGCTGGACTCCGAAAAGCGGTGGGGGCCCGACTCCGCCTCGGCGGGCGATGCCTCTATGTTTGATCCCGACAACGATCCCGACAACGATCCCGACAGTTCGCATTTGGGATCAGATGCGAAGCAGGTGTGACGCGATGTGCCTCTACTGCGCTATCGTCATAGACGGTATGCATGGATCTTGCACATGTTGCCGGTCTTGGAGGTGATTGGCGTGCCTTTGTCAGAAGACGAACTGCGCATACTCAGCGAGATTGAGACGCACCTCTACGAAAGCGACCCAGAGCTGGCTCGTGAGGTAGCTGAAACCACCGTCTACACGCACTCATTCCGCAACATCAAATGGGCTGCGCTGGGTTTGCTGGTAGGCATCGTGCTGATGGTTTGGCTGCTGTCGGTGTCGTATCTGCTTTCTTTCGGGGGGTTCTTGGTGATGCTCGTTTCGCTGCTGTTCCTAGAGCGCAACGCTCGCCGCGTTGGCCGGGCAGGGCTTGGGCAGATGAGCCAGTCAATGCGCAGCGGCAAGCTCCGTGACGTGGTGGGCTCGCGAATGCGTCAACGCTACGACCGAGACAACCGCAAAAGCGACTAAAAGCTGCCCAACATTTAACTCTTCGGCTGTCGCTTAACTCTTCGGCTAGCGGAGTCGGGGTCGGGGTCGCAGAACGGTTGCAGGGTTGAGCGAAGCTGTGAGACGCTGCCAACGAGACATGCGTTCGCGACACGCCATGATTACTGCTGAGCCTGCTACTTCAGCCCGCTCGGCCATAGCCTGCGAGGTGATCGGCGCGTAACGACCGTGAGTGGTCAGCACCGCCAGCTCATTAACGGAACCTCCGTCAGGCAACTCAGCAGCAACCCGTCGAGCCAGTTCAAGAGGTGTCTCAAATGGGGTCGGGCGAATTTGAGCTAATGCCAGAGCTTGCAGCACATCGCTCCAAGATTCTTCGATCAGTCCGGCTGGGTTATTCGCCAAACTGGCTCGGACTTGCCTTTGTCGCAGTCGTCGCAGCACAGGCATCAGCCCCGACAGCAACGCTAAAGCAACCAGCAGCAGCACCGTCAGCGGCAACGGCTGCAGCAGCATCTCGACGAGACTCTTTGATTCAGCGGCGCCGTCATCGTTGACTTCGGCATCGGCATCGGCAGGCGCTGGCGGGGTGTTTTCGACGTTCGCTACGCCGGTTAACTCGGCTGGCCTGCCTGTAGTGGCATCGTCAACGGCTGGCGCAGGATCAGTTTCGGTCATCGGTGAGATCGTTTCGCTGGTGTCGCTTCCGGCTTGATTCGCGCCGTAGCCGGTCACAGCAAAATCCCCAGGGCCGCCGCGGCCGACTGTCGGCTCGAAACGCACCCAGCCGGTGCCAGCGAAATACACCTCCGGCCAGGCGTGAGCGTGCTCGCCGCGCACCACATAGGCCCCTTCACGGCTGCGGGCGGGATCCCATTCGCCCCAAGTGAAACCTACAGCAACCCGTGTGGGCAGACCGATGCTGCGGGCCATGGCCGCATACGCCGAAGCGAACTGCTGACAGTAGCCAGCACGAACATTGAAAAGGAAGTCTTCAAGGCTTTCGACGCCTCCGCTGGCAGCCACATCCAAGTCGTATCGGAAGCCGCCACTACGCCGAAAATAGTCCTGTAGCAGCAACGCCCGGTCATAATCCGAAACGCCGTCTCGGGTGACCTGCTGAGCTTCTTGGAGAACCAGATCCTTAGCGGCTTCAGGCAGTTGTGTGTTGATTGCCAAGAACTCAGCGTTGAGCATGGTGGCATCGGAGTTGTGGAGTCGGTCTGGGCTGTTAATCACAGGCACAGCAGACTCCACTGCATAGGTGAAACGGTTTGATCCTTGCAGCGCTGCTGAGCGGGATTTGATCAGCGAGCCCGAACTGGCCTCGTATTCCATAGCGACTCCACCGTCGTGGAGTACTCGCTGCGCTTCGTAAGCGACCGGCAGATACGAGTTGCCTAGCCCTGTCAGAGAAATGGTCTGGATCAGCGATGCACGGGTAACGGTCGGATCAAAGCTCCCAGGCAGGGGACCTTGCGCCTGTTCGTAGTTGGAACTCGCTCGCCATTCGTTGCCGTTGAACTCATCAAGAGAAGTGAGGCGCCAATACTGGGGCAGGTCCTGCACCTGCACTGTGAACAGTTCCTGGTCAGCGACTTGGGTGAGGCGGCTGCGGATCTGCACCATGGGGCTGACCAGAATCCGCGGACCTGAGTTCCTTGCAGTGTCGGGATCGTTGAGGCTGCTGGTCTCGTTAGTCGAAGCGAAGTCAATCCACGGTTCGGGATCGGTGTTGTAGTCATCAACCCAGGGTGCTGCTTCGGTTATTTTGAGGTTCGTTAGATCAATCCAAGGCGGTTCGCTGGGCAGTCGGGGGCTTGCCGCAGCAGCAGCTAACACCGCTAGTGCCAGCATCACTAAGCCGCTGCGTGCCATGGTGAAGACACCTCGCCCAGTCCGAGGCTCTATCCATGTTTCTGTGCTGCGGTCTCTTAGACGGCCAGTGAAGATGCTCAAGGCGACAGCCGAGCAGAACAACACCGCCGACAAAGCGTCAGACAAAAAGGTGTCAGACAAAAAAGTGTCAGATAAAGAAGCTTCGGGCAGAGATGAGTCGGCCAGAGATGAGTCGGCCAGAGATGAGTCGGCCACATCGTCGTTGGTTCTGCTGGCGTTGCTGCTAACCGCGATCGTGAAGATGTAGACGGCTGATGCTGGCAGAACCGCAATGATCATTGACCTCCAGTTGAATGCAGCGGTCTCAGCTAGCAATGCACAAAACGCGAGCGTCAAACCCACAAACAGCACCAACCCGGGCACCGGCTCAACTGGTGCCGGACTGGCGTTGATCACATCCCACGCCTGTTCTGAGTGCAGGCGTGCCGCGTTGACAGTGTCAGCTGTGGGCAGCATCCACCATGTCGTATCGGGATAAAACAATGCGGTGCTGGTGATCAACAGCGCAGCCACCCAGATCAATACGGTCACAGAGTGCCGCAGTTGCATAACACGAGCGGCTGCCAATAGCAGATGCGAGCCGACTGCCAGCAACAGAACCTCGCCTAACAGCGACGAATCAGTGAAGAGCCGAGCGATGCTGAAAGCCACGACCACGCTCAGCGTGATGAGCGCTGCTTCGGCCAGCCATTCGTATGCAGCAAAGCCAGACCTTGCAGGCCGGTTTGATCGCAATGCAGAACTGTCTTTGATCATGGCCCGGTGTCTGCGGGTTGTCTCTCAGGTGCGGCAGTGCTTGCTGCGCCTGTCAGGAATTCATGCCACAGAGCGGGCAACTGCCCTGCACTGGTTAGATGTATCCAGCCGGTCTCACGGTCCACGGTCGGTGCGCTGCGCGCCAACGACGGGCTTGCAGCTAGTTGTTCTTGATCGCGCTGAGCGTCGCCGCAGCTGATCACCAGCCATGCACCGAAACGCTGAGCCAAACTGCGCCGAGCGCTTTCGTTGCGGCTGATTTCCGGTCGGGCGGTCACCACCACCAACATCGAAGTGTGCTGCTGTCTGGTGTTTAGTCCGAGACCATCGGTCTCAAAGTTGGGTTGACCGCCGTGCAGCAGAGCCAAGAACTCCAGAGCCGTGCTTGCGTCGTTGGATGCCAGCACAACAGTGGCGCGGCCGTCGCTGGCGACGATCCGAGCCTCGTCACTGTTGTTAAGCACCGCGCAAACGATTGATGCCGCCACTGAAGTGGTCAGGTCTTGTGCAGCGGGCAGATCCCCAGGCGGGCGGGTGTCGATCAGCACTGTCAAGCGTCCTGGTCGTGCAGGCTGAAACTTGCGCACCATCAGATCATCAAAGCGCGCCGTTGATCGCCAATGAATGTGCCGCAGATCGTCGCCGTTCGCATACGGGCGAAGCACATCAAATTCTTCGCTGGCAAGCCCCGAAGACCGGCGACGAACCTCAGCAGGCAGCGACAGATCACCGCCGATCGGCAGTTTTGGTGCCAGCAGCTGATGCAGCGGCGGATGCACGATCACCGGGCTGACGCTGCCGACGCGCCGTCGCCGCTGAGCCAGACCCAAGCCGTCAATTTCTGTTAATTCGGTTGGGCCGATCTCGGCAATTCCACGCTGGTTCAGATGCAGGCGGTAGCTGCATGATGCCTGAGCGCCACCCGGCAGCGGCGCAAAACTGAAACGAAACTCTCTTATGGGAGCGCGTAAGCGGGCGATTCGCTCAGCTTCTGAAGCGTTTACCGGCTCAGCGGCCAGCACCGCAGACGACACTAAGCGCGAACGGTTCAGCAGCGTGAGATGCACTTCTACGGACTTGCCGACAGCGACCATTGTTGGGGTTACATGGCGGCTCACCGAAAGCTGCGAACGATGCGCCAGCCGCACTGCCACAGCCACCGCAAGCGCAGCCACGGCGGTGATGCTGACTACGTAAAGTTCGATCAGAGCAAAGACTCGTCCGGCTGCTGCCGAGACGATCCCCAATCCCAGCAGCATCCAGCCGACCGGGGTGGGCATGTCAACTGCTCTTGTGGGGCACAGGCACCGAGTTGAGTATCTCAGCAACGATTTCGACCGGGCGCATGGCTCCAGCACGACCTTCACGTCTGGGCAGAAGTCGATGAGTGAGCATGGATGGTGCCAGCGCCTTGACATCGTCGGGTATCACGAAAGACCGCCCCAGCGAGGCTGCTCTCGCTCGTGCCACTTTCAGTACCGCTAAAACCCCTCGAGGCGACAAACCCAAAGACAAGCCGGGGTGGCGTCGGGTGGCGGCGGCCACTTCCAGCAGATATGAGCGCAGCGCCTCTGACACATGAACCTCTTCAAGTTGGCTGGCCATTGCGTTGACCACGGCAGCGTCTGCTACTGGACTGATCAACTCCACTGGCTCTTGAGCCCCCCGGCTCGCCAAGATCAAGTCTTCGGCGGCTCGATCGGGATAGCCCACCTGCAGGCGCATCAAGAATCGGTCCAGTTGACTCTCAGGCAAGGGGTAAGTGCCCTCATACTCCAAAGGATTCTGGGTGGCGATCACCGTGAACGGCGACTCCAGTCGTCTAGTAACCCCGTCGAGTGTGACCTGTTGCTCGCCCATGGCTTCTAGCAGAGCCGACTGCGCCTTGGGTGAGGCTCGGTTGATTTCGTCAGCGAGAACAATGTTGGAGAAGATTGGTCCCGGTCGGAACTCAAAAGTGCCGTCGTTGCGGTTGAACACCGAGGTTCCGGTGACATCCACAGGCAGAAGGTCGGGGGTGAACTGGATGCGGCCGAAGCTGACGTCAACGCTGCGAGCCAAAGCCTTGCCTAGAGTGGTTTTACCAACCCCGGGAACGTCTTCGATGAGCACATGACCACCGCAGGCCAGAGCCAGAATCAGAAGCTCAACAACTTCGCTCTTGCCTTTTACTGCCAACTCGATGTTTTGGTGGATGCGCCTGAAATTCTCATCGAAGCGTGCCATGGTGTTGCAGTGTATAGAGGTGCTAGCACAGGGATTTGAGTCTGGAACATCTGTTTGATCCATCTGACGCGTGCGGATGGACTAGAAAGCTTTACGCTATCCAGGGATTTGAGTCTGGAACATCTGTTTGATCCATCCCTTGACAGGCCGTGTTGGTGGTTTGTGGCTAGCGTGAGGTATGCGAATCAAGAGGTATGCGAATCAATATGACAAGAACTCTTGTGCCTGCACGCATCGCTGTGCTTGTCGGTTTGGCTGTAGCGCTGCTTAGGCGACCGAAGCTGTTGCCGACCGCGTTCACACAAGCAGTTCGGTTCGCTCCTAATGGCTGGTGGCGTCGTCCGCCGTGGCTGCCTTTGCCAGCCGCTGGGCTGATCCGTTTCAGATCTGAGGCAATGTACGGCGATTGCGGAGCGCGGTTTAAGCCTCAAGACGTGATCGTCTGGTTGGAGTGGTGCAGAGCTCAGAACCGGTCGGCTCGGTAGCTAGTCGAATAGCTGACCGAATAGCTGACCGAATAGTTTGACGATGCTGCGTAAGCTTTGGGCTGAGCGGCTGCGGCTAGCCTGCCGGTGATGTCAAGAGTTCTCGTGCTCAACGCCACCTTTGAGCCGCTTGCGGTGGTCAGCGCTAGGCGTGCTGTGTGTTTGGTGCTTGACCAGAAGGTAGAGATGCTGCACGCCACCGACCAGGCGTTTCGATCCGAGAGGCGATCAGTGGCTGTGCCGTCGGTGGTGCGTCTCAGCCGTTACGTGAACGCGCCTCGAGCTCGACGTCGTTCCCCGAATCGGCGGGCTGTGTTCGTCCGTGACCGTGATAGCTGCCAATACTGCGGTGCCCGGGCTGAAACCATGGATCATGTGTTGCCTCGCAGTCGCGGCGGGCTGCACACATGGGACAACGTCGTGGCCGCGTGCCGGCGTTGTAACGCCAAAAAGCGTGATCGTCTGCCCGCTGAGAGCGGTATGCGCTTGAGTCGCCGACCGGCACCGCCTTCGGCAGTGACTTGGGTTGAGATAGCCGCTGGTGGTGTGCCCGATGTTTGGACTGCCTACCTGCGGCCACAAGGCGATCTGCGCAGCGCTTGAAACGCCGTTTGAACTGTGCTGAGCCTTCCTGGGAGATAGTAGCTGCAACATTGACCTGCTCGCCAGCGACGATTGCGAGGCCGTTTGAACTGTGCTGAGCCTTTCTGGACGGTAGAGCGCCTGCAAGGTTCGGTGTCAGCGTTGTTGACAGCCCCCGAACCCAAACCAGAAGTGGCTCGACTGGCGCGTGTTCACACGGTCACGACTCCTGGATTGGTGTTGGGCAGCACACAGAAGCTGAACATTGTCGACCCAGCCCGAGCTGCTGTGGCGGGGGTGGAGGTGCTGCGTCGTCGCAGCGGTGGGGGATCGGTGTTGTTGTGGCCCGGCCTACAGGTATGGGTGGATCTTTTTATTACGCCGTCTGACCCGCTGTGGAGTGATGACGTGGGTTTGGCCGCTGGTTGGATCGGCAAACTGTGGAAGGCTGCTCTGCTGCCGTGCCTGTCAGAAAACGAGCCGGAGTTGGTGTCGCTGCACACTGGGCGTGCTCAGGCAGATCGTTGGGGCAGGCTGGTGTGCTTCGCTGGACGAGGTCCAGGTGAAGTGCTGGTGGGTGAGCACAAGGTTGTGGGAGTTAGCCAGCGTCGCAGTCGTAACCGGGCCCGCTTCCAGACCACTGCCCGAATAGGCGCATGGTCCAGCGAACCTAGCGAAAGCAAACTGAACGAAAGCAAACTGAGCGAAGTGGATTTGCTTGATCTGACTGAAGCGGATCGTGAGTCAGGCCAAGCCGTTGTGGCTGCGCGCTGTGGCAATGTGGCAGCCGATGCCGAGGCAGTGACTGAGTCTCTGCTATCAGCACTCGCCAAATTCTAGAATGCTGTTTCTGTCGGTTACTGGCAGCATGGATGTGATGGTCAGGTGACATGATCGGGAAGAATTAGCTTTACGTGCTGGTCGATCTGAGGCAAAAAGCCAGTTTCAGTGAGATGGTCACGAATCTTTTTGGATGCCGCCACCTGCCCGGTTTCAGAAGGGATTCCTAGCTTCGTGACAGCTCGTTCGGCTTGTGCTGCTAACGCTGCGAGCTGGGCATGAGCTGGGTTGGTGGGGTCGTATGCGGGGATCGGCACTGACCGCCACGGATTTTTATGGAAGTCTCGTCCGCTAGTTCGGCTTTGCTTGAATGCTTGTTCTAGGCAGGGAGCGTTGAGGATAGCTACGAGATACTGCGCTTCGGCTGCGCTAGCTACTTTGCGCCTGTACATCTTTTCGTTGATCACGGCTGATTGTGCTTTGACTCGTGCGCCTCGCATGATGTCACCAGATGTCGGGTATAGCACCATCCAGTTTCTTGCTGCTGTTTGGAGAGGAAGCTGCACAGAGAGTTCGTTGTTGTAGTTGATCCGGGTCAGGAGGGTTTTGGGGGTATTGCTGCCTTCGCCTCTGCTTTCTTCGTATAGGTCTTCAAGTTGTGACCAGAACGGTTCTTGGCAAGCTTGCGAGTGGGTTAGAAGTCGCCCGTTGGGTTCGCATGGCATGATTGCAGGAGCGGGTTCTGTGACTGAGAACGGGCGTAATTGTTGGGATTGCAATAGTGGCAGCAGCCAGTGGTTGGGGATTTCACCGGTTTGAGGAGATAGGTCTTTCCACGGGTGTTTGTTGGAGCGTAGTGTTGTGACTTTGATGCGGCCTGGGAGCGCTGTGCATTCGGTCTCTTCAGGGATGGTTAACACCTTCGGCATAAATGTCGCTCCCTTTCGCCAACTGTCAGCGCGGTAATCTGAAGGGCTGTGTGGGAACAAGGACTCTGGCGACCATTGCAGCAGCTTTTTAGCTTCAGCCCATTCGATATGCGCTTCAGGTTTCGCAGCGGGGCACGACAGCAGCAGCACAGGGCTGCTTGACTCAACGTTGGGGGGTGCGGGCGGTTGAGGCAGCGGCAGGGCTTGGGGTTTGCGGATTTCGTAAAGCACGCAGCTACGGCGAGCGTCGCCGCCGCCGAATACTTGTGCTGCCGAGAAGTCCAGCGCTTGCGCTAGATGCGGCTTATGCCAGTCACGGAACTTTTGCCAGTTGCCACCTCGGATAGCTGATGCTTTTGTGACCCATGCTGCTGGATTGCTGTCGGGGTGCGCTAGGTAGCTGATACGAGAGTGACGGATGAACAGTTGAGCGATATCAAAATTAGAAGCTTGTTTGCCGCCATTCCACAAGTCAAGGCTTTCGGTTCGGTTGTCTTTGCCTGCTAAGGCTTCCAACGCTTTCTTGCGGTCGCCGCGAATGTCAGAGATTTGCACCCACGGCGGGTTGGCAACGATCCGGTCAACTTTGCGGCGTGATAGCTGCTCTGCACCGATCACGTTAGTGATGAACCAGGTCCACACCGAGTTGCCTTCCGCTTCGATCACCGACGTGAGAGCTTGATGGCAAGCTTCAACCCCTTCTAGATCGTGAGGCACTTGGTAGGCGATATCAGGCGGCAGGGGGTTCTTGGACGCGGCTGCTTCGACGATCCGTGCGAGCATTCCCTGAAAGTCTTTGTGGTCAGCGAAAGCTCTGGGAATACGAATCTCGCGTTGCTGTGGGGAGCGGATTAACAGTTCCCCGTTTTGGGGCTCAAACAGGGTGCCTATATCGGTTTGGCGCAGCATCAGCGAATCGCCCTGATACACACGCAACGCCAAGTCTGCTGACGATAGCGCTGCTGGTAAGGCTCGCAGCAGTGTGGCTCGGCTGAACTCAACAGCTACCGGGTGAATGTCAATGCCGTTAACTAGCAGGCACACAACCTCAGCCTGTTGAACTGTGCTTAGGCCTTGCATGGTGCTGTTGGCAAGGATCCGTTGAGCGCAGTGATACAAAAACGTGCCAGAACCACAAGTCGGATCTAGTACCCCTACTCCGTTTAGTGGTGTGTCAGTGTCGTGCAGGTGAGCCAACGCTGCTTTCACGCTTTGTCGACACCAGGCATCATCAAGCACTTCGCTGACCATCATCTCAGCAAGCCAGTCAGGCGTATAAACCTCACCGAAATCTTTACGGTCTTGCTCGTCAACAAGTTGCTCATACAACGGTCGGAGCACATCCCCAGGCGTGAGCCGCCATTCAAAGCCGTGAACCCGCTCAAGCAGCTTCTGCGCCCAGCCGCGGCCTTGAGGCGAGTCAAGAACCCAGCCAACGAAACCGCTGCCAAGCAGGTTTTCTTCGTCCGGCGGCGTGTCAGGTTTCGTGAGAGTGTGCTCTACCCCTCTTGCTAGCGCGACTAGGAAGCAATGCGCCACAAACAGACGGGTCTCGGCTGCCGGGGCAGGGGTCATACCCGAACCACGCAACATGTCAAGCCACAATTGTCGTTTCGTTTCCGTAGCCCGCTGACTGTGCGTGCTGCTAGTGACCTGAGCATGGATCGCTTCAAGCCGCCCCCAGTCATCTTTGAAGATATCAACAGGGTTGAAAGGAATATTGGGCTTACCAACCGGCTCAGCGTAAATCAGAGGAGCGATACCGTGAAGAAGCTCAGATTCGCTCGACGGACTAAATCCTTCAAGCACACGCGACGGTTTCAGGCTGCCTCGCCTATGTGGGAACTCCCAGGCGTGCCATACACGCCCGTCGGTCACTATCGCGATCCAAGCACGATCAGGTGCCTGATCAGGTAGGCGAGCAATCTCATAAGCCATCTCTGCCCGCACATAGCGTTGCACCTGCTCAAAAGGCGAATCCGCTCCTGACCGACTCGCAAGAGGCTCGTCAGCGCCTCCCACCCTCTTCACCTCAATAAACACTCGTCGCCGAGGCAAATAAATATCGGCACGGCCGGAGCCTGCTGCATGGTCCTGGCGTGTCTCCTCAACGCCCAGCGTGCCCAGCAGACGGATCAATCCTGTCTCCACATCGCGTTCAGAGTGACTCGGATGGCCATGCAAGAGATCCGCAGCAGCTAGTAGCGCATCTGCTC
>JAPYNU010000095.1 GCA_028283245.1 Candidatus Aldehydirespirator catecholifindens
CATACGGCTCAGACCTTCCAGTCGTAGAGACACCCTGACTTGTCAATCCGACACGGCGAAATAAGCGCGAATCATTTGGAAAGTGCCGGTCGGGATCGCGCCGCTCCTCTGCTGTCAAACCGCGAATTCTGCCATCTGCGAGTTCGAGCATCGCATATGAACTCATGTGACCAATCTGCTCCGCTCGAGACAGCGGTTCATAGAGTTGGTGATACTCCACGGTCTTCTCGTCTTTGGCATACCAAAGCAGATAATCAGCGACACTGGGTAAGGTTTTCGAAGACGAGCTACTGGTGGTTGCGAATGGGATCGTGGCGACGCGGTTTTCGGCACCGAAGACTTCGTCTAGTAAGACAGCGGCGCGATGTACGTTTTCATCGCCGATCTGCATGAACAGCGAACCGGAATCGGTTAGCAGTTCACGCATCAGGATCAACTTCTCCAGAGTCAAATCCAGATACGAATGAATGCCGCGCTCATAAGTGTCACGAAAAGCTCGGATCGTGCGAGTGTCGTGCGGTCTGCCCTCAGCTTTCTCAGGGGTTTCGCGGCTGTTGACCGACACCTGAAAGTTGGATTTGTAGCCCATGCCGTAGGGCGGGTCGAAATAGATCATCTGCACTTGGCCAGTCATGTTCTCTCGGGCTAGCAGCGATGCCATAACCCTCACCGACTCGCCGTGGATCAGCCGGTTGCTCCAGTTGGCTGCGTGCTGATACCACTCATACGCGGCATCCGCTGAGGGCAGCCCATTAAAGTCAGCGAACAGAGACGGCTGCTCGCCCTTGCCCTGCAACAGCTTCACGAAGGCTGCAGGATGCACCTTCTCACGTATGTAAAGCGGATGGGCAGCATGGCCAGAATCATACGGGGGGGGGGGTCTGGCGATTCCAAGCCAAGATTGGATCATCATCAACCGCACGCGTGTCGGGCACATGCCGCACAGGTCGACGGTCTTCGTCGCTCATCGTGGTGGCGGTCTGCTCGGTCGGCAGGTTCAAGCGCCGAGTTGAGGTGTGGATGTATTGCTCAGTGTCGCGCGCAGCTGGTTTCTTAGCCATCACGTAGCCCTCTCTTGCTGCGTCATCACGCCACTGGTTGTTGTCGCTGGCCTGGTGATCATGCTGCTGCTTCCAGACGGTGAAGCGGATGCGTTTTGCGGGCTTGGCGGATGGCCTCTTCAAGGTCAACCGACAAGCTTTCGTGCTCGGTCAGTTCCACGAAGCACCAGCGGCGCAGCCAGCCCGGCAGTTGCGGCGAAGCTTGCACCGCCGGAATCCATCGGTTTGTTACAGACTCTTTCTTGCGTTTGCTGTGTTCATCGGGCGCGCCCTTGCATTCGATGATCAAATGCACAGCATCCTCATCGCCGCCTGGCGCAAACAAGCGGGCCACAAAATCGGGTTCGTAACGGTGCCAAGCCCCTTCCCACAAATAGGGCACCGTCCAACCGAGCCGGAAGTTGCGTGCCCAGCTAATCACGTCAGGATGCTTGTCAAGCGCTCGGGCGCATGCTGCTTCGAGCCGCGAATGGCACGCCGCAATATTCAACTCGGATTTCTTGATGGGTGGTATCTGATTTTCTGGTGGGTGGCGATGCTCCAGGCTGGTCTCGAAGCTGACACCCGAAGTATCCAGCAGTTTCTGCTGCCCGAACGCAGCAACTAGCCGATCCTGCACACCGCCAGTGGTGTCGCAGGCATCGTCGATCTCTTTGACAGCCTGCCCAAGGCTGCTTGAACCCAGCCCGTCGTAATGAGCGTCACCGACACTCGCCAACTGTGTCCAAGCTTTCACGATCTTCACAGCATCATGGAACAGCAGTCGTCGCCTGGCCCGCCGACCGTCACCTTCGCTGTTGTCGGCGATGCGACTCTGCCAGCGTGCCACGAGCCCAGCCGCCACACGGGTAATCGCCTGCTGCTGACGCATGACTGCCTCAGAACTGATAGTGACGCTCGCGCCGACCGATCCCGACAACTCAGCGCTTTTGGCACCTTTTGGCACCCACTTGATGACCCGCTGCGGATTCAAACAGAACCCGTCGGTGCCGGGTTCGGTGAGATACTGCTCGACGTTGGGGAACTCGATGCGGTGATAGCGCTGTCCAGCGACGCTATGCACCTCATAGCGGGGTTTCGGAGGGGTTGTCCCATTGCCAGGATTTTTCACAGGCATGAACTCAAAAGGCACGCCGATCACTTCGGCATATTCAGCGACGAGGCGACCGTCTTCGTCGAAATTGTCGTAGTTCGAGCGACGCAAAGCCCTGCCGGTTACCTGCTCGCACAGTAGCTGCGTGGAGAAAGCCCGATACCCCAGAATATGGGTAACGGTGCGAGTGTCCCAGCCCTCGGTGAGCATCGACACTGACACCACGCAGCGGATGTGCTCGCCGAGCCCGCCGGTTTTGCCGACAGAGTTCAACGCAGCTCGTATCACGTCACGGTGGTCACGATTATCGCCTGGTTGCTTCAGGCGTTTGGCTTGAGCTTTGACCGCCGCGCTGAGCTCACCTTCACCCTCTAGCTGCGAATGAACTAGCAGCGTGTGAACTTTTTCGGTTGGCCCGTCGCTGCTGTAGTTGGTGAACAGTTCGCAGGCCCCTTCGTGGTAGATGTCAGTGCCGTCAGGGCGTTTCTCGGCCCATCCTGCGATGTGATCGGCGAGCGCTGAGGCGTTGGGGATGTTGTTTGCCACCACGATAAACACTGGCGGTGTCGGCATGGGCTGGGCTGGCGCTTCGGGATGCATCCACTGGTTGAACTTCTGCTCATAGCTGCGGTAAAGCGCGGCTAGGGCTTGATTGAGTTCGGTGGGCACATTGCCACGTTCGACCTTTTTGGGGATGGTGTTGTCATACAGGTTGCGCCACCGCACCCGCTCGCTGGCAGAGTCATCGTCCACCGGAACTTGCGGGATTTTGACCAGCCCCGACTCGATGCTGTCCATCAACGGAAAATCCGATACCACCCAGCCGAACATGCGCTCACGGCGTTCAGTGCCTTCAATGAAGATCGGAGTCGCTGAGAAGTCGTAGACCGGACCGAGGCGGTCCGTGTCACGCAACCCTTCTAGGGCTGCGAACCACACAGCGGCGGCTTTGGTGTCGTCGTCTTCTGAGGTGCGCCGCCCGTCTTCGGGCAGATAACAGTGATGCGCCTCGTCGTTAAGCACGCACACTTTCGGTGCGCCTTTACCGGTGGGGAAACCGCGCAACGCCCGATTGAGCACCGCGGACATTGACTCAAGTTCAGCGGTTTTGCTTCCGGCACGCAGCAACTTGCGGGCATCACTTGAGGCCGATGACAGGCGGTCGCGGCGCTGCAACGCCTGAAAGTTCACCACTCGCACCTTGACCGCTCCCAAAGCGCTGCTCATGTTCTCGGGCAGCAGCCGCATCTCGTCATAGACGTTGTCGGGGTTGGCTGGATGCAGCACCGCTAGGCGTTCGCGCACGGTGTGACCTGGCGCTATCGCCAAAAAGCTGGTGGTGTAACGCCCGTCTCGTCGTTGCGATGCTGCCGCGTTGACGGCATGCCAAGCGATCACCATGCCCATCACAGCGGTCTTGCCCGAGCCGGTGGCCATCCTCACTGCCAGACGGCTGATGCCGTTGTTGTAGTCGCGGTTGGCTTCTGCTAGCTCACGACGAACTTTGGCTAACACGGGAAAGTGGCTGGCGTTGGCTTCGGTTAGCCAGATCAGTGTTTCGGCTGCTTCCACCTGAGCGAAGAAGAGTCTCGGTTCGTTGGTTTCGCTTCGCCAATGCAACAAGAGTTGTTTCGTGGCTGCTGTAGCGCTCGGGTAATTGGCGTTGCGCCATCCGGCCACAGCGTCACGGATGCGGTTCACCAGTTCGTTCTGCTCGGCGGGAGTGTCCTGCGTCCGCAACTGCGCGCCGCGTTCTTTGGGCACAATCACCAGCGCCTGACTCAGCCTGCGTCCTTGTATGACCTCACCGGTCGCGGTGTTGTCCGCTGCGAGTTGCCAGTGACTTGACGGTTCGCTGTGGGGGCGGTTCAGGACCGGCTGGCTGATGTGATCCAAAGCGTTGCCCGACAGCGCCAGATGCCGGCTCTTCGTGGTGAGCGTGACCTCTTCGGTTTTGTTGACTGCAGGAACACGGGCTGACACAGCGCAAAGACTAACCGCGCCCACTGACAGAGCCTGGATGGTCGGGGTGCGCCACGGCCTGTGGCGGCGGGTAGGTTCAGCGTCGTGAGTATTCCTGTTAAACCCGAGGATCTGGCTGCGACTGTGCTTGAACATGAGCACGGGCCGACGGCTTTCGTGTTGACGGTGGGCGAAGACGGGCGCACCAAAGTGATCCATGCCAGAGCCGAGGTGGGCGATGCCGGTGTGATCAACGCCATTGTGAGCCGTGGAGTGGCGGCGAACGCGCTGGTAAGGCCTGAAGTGGTGGTGTTGTGGATGCCAGCGGCTGACGGTTTCTGTTTGATCGCTGACGGGATCGCCACGGTTGACGGTGAGCCTCGAGCCGAAACACCGATGCGGATCGAAACTTTCTCAGCAGTACGTCACAAACCTCCTGCCTGACAACTGCCCGCTGAGCCTCCTAACTGTGAGCCGCCGGGGGGCTAGCTGGTGCTGAGTTGTGAGCCCGCCTGTCTGCGATCTGGTGCTGAGCTGTGAGCCCCTGCCTGCTGGCTGGTGTTGAGCATCCGCTAGCGTCACGGATCGTGTCTATGTTGTTGAGGCGTCCAGCGGCGCGTTGCGTGCTGTTTGATCGTGACCGGCGAGTATTTCTGATCCGTTCGGCTGATCCGATTGATCCTCACAAACCCGAATGGCTCGAAATCCCTGGTGGCGGCATCAGCCCAGGCGAGGATTCAGCGGATGCCTGCCTGCGTGAACTTCGTGAAGAGACTGGCATCAGCGATGTTGAGATGGGGCCATGCGTTTGGACTCAGTATGTGGAATACACCTTCTGCGGACTGCGTTTCGAGTCGAATGAGCGCATACATGTCGCCACCTGCGATGGTGGAGAGTTCCACCCCGAAGGACTCGAAGCGCTTGAAGCAGCAGCTTTCATTGATGCGCGTTGGTGGACTCTTGAAGAGTTGCTGGCCAGCAGTGAGCCCACCGTTCCGGCTCGCCTGCGCGAGTTTCTGCCAGCGTTGTCAGCCGGAGATCTACCCGACCCGCCCATTGACATCTCACCAGATCTCATAGCCACACACGAGACTTAGAAGTTCAAACTCTTCGGTAATGCACCATTATTTGCCGATTTGAGGTTTGAGAGCCTCAAGTGTGGCATTAAACTTGGGTGGGTTACAGAAATACGGACCATAGTCCTGTGTTGGGTTGCAGATCTCCACGAATGACGGCATGAGCAACCTCACATATACGGATCCAATCACGTTAGGTGCGTGGCACTCTTCAATGTAATGATGCATACCTTTGTATTTGCCCTCTGAATACGTCCCCGTGATCTCAACCAGATCACCAGTTTTCAGTGCAGGTCCGTCTCGTAGTCTCAGGATCTGGGTCTCTGCATCAAACTGAACTTCGGGCTGACCAAATTTAAAAAAAGAGCGTCGAAGCGAGATAGGAGTTGAGCGTAGATCAACTCCGTCTTGGGTGAAGACAATGTTGTGAGCTTGCCGAACACTTAGACTTGTCCTGCGAACGCTATGATCAATTTTCTCATCGGATAACCACAGGTATGGGCAACGCCCCGCAATCTGCAGTACACCTATGTCGCCAATGCCAGGACTCGAATACGCATCGTCAGTTCCTGTCATACCTGCAAGTGGTGGCTCCTCAGAAGGTAGAGACGGAACATAACTGTCAGGTAGGCCCATTTGAGATACCCAGAATGAAACATCCGCGTTGCAAGAGTTGTGACCATACAGCGATGTGTCAAAAGAGTGAAACACCATGAAATCATCGCCTCTCTGAGTATGCTCTTGCCTCCAGCCTTGCATACCCAAAGCGATTACATAGTCACCCGAGGACATGATTTCAGAGGTGCCAAGATCAAGATGCAGCGCGCCACTATTGGATAAGTACGGCAGTCCATCATGAGGAGAATAAAATCTTGCAGTTTCCGGTAGCCGCAAAAAACTACGAAGTGGTTGTTCTGCCGAACTAAGCCAATCATCGTCTTGTTTCATCACATCAAGGTATACGCACCCAGACTCCTCGATCACTAACTGACCTCCCCAGATATCTTCCGCATACCATCCGTTTGGATCCCAGTTATAGGAACCTGGGATTGGCTGTGTCTGAGTCGTGATACGACCAGAGTGCCCTCGAACAGCGTTAGATTCGCCATCAGAGCATCCAGCACTCATGAGGGCCACAGCCAAAACTACAACCGCTAGAATCTGACTGGCATGTGCTCGACGTGAACTCATAGCATTCCCTGAGCAATGTACCAGTGAATTTATTTATCAATCTAGTTAACAGTCAAATCTCCTGCAGTGATAATAGATACGCCTAAGAAATTTTCTACTTCCAGGATTGCGGAGAAGTGTGCATTAACATTTTCCTTGCTGCATGAGACATTAGTTCCGCCCATATGAATGCCGTAAGCGATACCAGATCTATACCAAGGACCACCGCTATCGCCCTTGCACTGTCTGAGACGAGTGCCTGTTACATTTACAAAAACATCCTTGCAATCTACTGCCCAACTATCAACTGGCCCTTTTCGGGCGGGTTCATCTGAAGTATTGATGCATGCGACTTCACCTGCTTCAGTATAGTCAGGTGACACATCAATTCTGTTAACGGTACCGCAACTTGTTCCACTATTCTTGCCTGTGTGACAGACGATATCGCCCATCATCTTCAAGCGCGAGCGACGACTATGCACTTGGCATATGTTCCGAGATCTTGTCCTGCACGCGTAGCCGTTCTTGAGCACATGGCCGCTTCCACTCGGTACGGCATGAAACTGTGCATCTGCTGCAGCGCTATTATATCCAACTACGTGAGGAAGCGAAATTCCGTTGATTGTCTGATTATCTGAGCAGTGCCCAGCTGTTAAGATACCTTTCACGCCACCTCTTGTTGCTGTGAAGCCTGCGGTGCAAGTGCTCATTGGTTGCCCTGCGTAAAAGGTTGTGTGGTTGCTGAAGCCGCGGCCATCAACGACGGTGAAAGCGACGTTGATGTGTGGGGCAATGGCAACGGCGAATGCTGCGGATTCAGCAGCAAAGGTATCGTTGACTGTGCCGATGGATCCGATTTCGCCGATCTGTTGCGGGGTGTTGGCTGGCGGTTTTGGATCAATGCCGATCTCAACGGCATTGGCAGCCATATCCACAGCGGTGAAGCTAATAATATTGGTGATGCCCATGCTATCGCCGAGGTTATCAACTCGGCCGATAGGCCCGATTGAGCGCAAACCTCGCTTGGCCTGAAGCAAGTGATCGTAGGTGTGAGCTGCTCCAGTTCGAATTTCCAAGTCGTTGTTGGATTCAGAGATTGCTCTTGAGATGGCAGTAGCAGGACTGGTTCCTGTGAGCAGAACCCAGCCCGCGAAGATAGGGAAGTGGTCGATACCCCAGCCAGCGAGTCTGTCCGCTTCGGCCTCACGGATTGTTGCTATCAGATCATGTAGAGGTCCGATACGTGCGAGTCGTCGCACAGCGTCTTCAGGCGACACCGAGTATTCGGCCGTGTACATCGCTACTGCCGGATCTTGGATGTCTGATGCCGTGGAACTGTTTGCAGTGCCAGCATTCTTAGTGTCGGTGTTCGCAGTGGCGGCTGTGGATGCTGCGAGGGGTAGTAGCGCTGCTGTGATAATAGCAGCGACACAGCCAGGCCAGCGGATCTTATGGTTTGGTATCTGGTTCGTGGGCATTGGATAGACCCTTCTTGTTGATCGGCCATAGGTACGACTTTAGTCTGGCTGAGGCTTAAGGATAAGATTATCAGATGGAGACCGCTCTTGCCGCTTGAGCATGTGTCAACTTTTGGCAGTCCCTATCACTGCGTGTTATCTCACTCTCGGCTGAATCTGGCGATGTTAACTGTGGGCGCAGGCTTTATCAAACCAGAATCCGTTTCATGCCTAGTTGCAATGCTGCCTGATGCGGTTTACCAGTCGTTTTCGCGGTCTGCTCGGTCGGCGGCGCGCACTCCGTAACCGATGATGATTGCTGGTAGCAGCAGCACCGACCCGATCACCAGCGTCACAGCGGCGATCGTGGCGGGTGTCGTAGTGAAGTCGGTCACAACCCCCACAAAAAAAGCTGCTAACGACACTCCGTAAAGACCGTAACCGGCTCTGCGTCCGTCTCGGGCTAGGCGTGCCAACCTCTGGCGGCGCTGCACTACAGGGTCAGTAGGTACTGTCACAACGCTGTGTCTCTAGCGCTGCCCAGCAGCTGCTCATCGTCAATGTGATGCAGCCAGCAATGAACGCCACGATAACGAGCCACGTCGTGCTCAAAGTTGGTGCGGGTGGGGATGAAAACGTTGATCTCATACATCGACAGTTCATAACTCTGACCCACGAACGCCTCAAACTCGTCGTAACACACTCTCAGCGCATAGTTGCGCACCGTGTCGGTGCCAGGGTAGATGGCAGGATGCTCCGCTTCGACCTCAAAAATGTGAAAGACCTCCGCTAGGTGCGGCTCGTTGCAGTCAATCCGTGACGTCACAGTGAGACGTCGCCCGGCTCGCAGAGACTCGAAACGGTTGAAGCAGTCGCCGTCGACTAGCGAGTATTCGCTGATGATCTCGCCACGAATATCTAGCGGGTCAAGAACTGGCTCGATTTGTCCGTTGCTGTTGCCGGTTCGCGCTCCGGCGGGCGTGATGTCTGGTCTGGCACCGCTGCCGCCTGGCAATCCAGCCACCACATCGGTGGTGTCGGAGCGATCCGCTGCCGCCACCGCAGCAGCCGGGTCTGTAGAGCCAGCGGTGTCAGTGCCTTCATCGTCAGCTCCGCCACAAGACACCAGTAACATGACCGCAATGGCTACGGAAACTGCCACCAGCACAGCGTTTGCGCCTGCCAGTGGGCTGTTAGGAAGTCTGCTGTGGTGAGCGGGCGTTGCCATCGTGGTGAGGCTAGAAGGTTCACCACGAGTTAATCCAAAGACTGTCTTTGACTCTGATGCGGATGCCTAGAGTGGGTGCCGTGAAGCCCCGTGCTCTTGTAGGCGAGTTCATCGGGACGGCCTTCCTTCTGGCTGGGGTGGTGGGTTCGGGCATCATGGCCGAACGTCTCAGCAGCGACGTTGCCGTAGTCCTATTAGCCAATGCAGTCGCCACCGCTGGCGTGCTGCTGGTGATCATCTACATGTTCACACCGGTTTCGGGTGCTCATTTCAATCCGGTTGTCACCCTTGTGGAGGCGCTGCTCGGCGACCGCCGCTGGATCGAAGTAATCCCGTATGTTGCTGCACAGATAGCTGGTGGAGTGTGCGGGACGATCATCGCCAACCTGATGTTTGACCTTGACGCAGTGAACGTTTCAACCAAGGCTCGCAGCGACTCGCATTTGTGGCTGGGTGAAGTAGTAGCGACCTACGGGCTAGTGCTGGTGATCTTCATGCTGGTCTACAGCGGTCGCAGCAGACTCATAGCCGGAGCAGTAGCGGCCTACATCGGCGCGGCTTACTGGTTTACGTCCTCCACCTCGTTTGCGAATCCTGCTGTGACGGTTGCACGAACCTTTTCTGACACCTTCGCTGGGATAGAGCCCGCTTCGGCACCCATGTTCGTAGTGATGCAGCTGGTTGGCGCAGCACTCGCAGCGCTGACAATGCGCCTGTTGTATCCACCCGCTCGCAAATAGTAACTAGCGCAGGTCGTCCACCTTCCACTGCATCACGCAGCCGATGTTTGGGGCTAAGGTTTAACGATGTTTGGGGCTAACTGAGATTAATAAGTCACACAGTAAGCAGAGCCGCTGGAATCACGCCGATTCCGTCACGGCGACGATAAGCCTCGGGCCCGGTAGTGATGACAGCAGCATCAAGAAGGTCAGGGCCTATACGCTCGGCGAGCCAATGCAGGTGCCTCACGTCGTGGTCGTTGATGAGCGCAGAGAGCTTCACTTCGAGTGCGACGACTCGACCGTCAGATCGCTCCGCTATCAGGTCGATCTCCTGTTCACCTGACCTTGTTCTTAGATGGGAAACACGGGCCTCGTTCGCTTGGGCATAGACCCGAACTGACAGCGTGACGAGAGACTCAAAAAGCGAACCGAGCAGGGTGCCGTCTCGGTGTACGCCATGGCCGATTTCGTTGCCTTCGATCAGCGCGCTCGCATTAACCCCAAGGAGCCGTGCGGCCAAAGCAGGATCTGCAAGTTGATGCACAGGGGAAGCTGCTAGACGCCGCAGCCGGTTGCTGGTTGGCAGCCAAGCAGGCACTTCGTCGATTATCCAGAGTTGTTCCAGCGTTCGGCGGAACGCAGTCGTTGTTGATCTGGCTGGCTTATCCGATTCGCCAGGAGTTGCAGCATTCCGGATGGTGTCGTATGAAGCAGTCGTTGAGCTTGCAGCCGCAAAGGCGGTCAGCCAGCGCAGTAGCGATGCGCGATCTCGGACACGGTGATTCAAATCGTTGAAGTCGTGCTCTACTAAACGTGCTAGGTAGCCGTTCAGCTGCGCTCTGAGATAGCGGGGTGTGAGCTCTCGTATACCTGGAAAGCCGGATCGGACGATCTCCTCGGCGTAATCGCTCAAGCTCAAACCCGAGGAGCCCTCCAGTCGAGGCCGTTGTCCGGCGAGCATTGCGCCCAAGGAAACGGTGGGCTCTGTCAAGTCGCGTTCGGCCAGTGAAAGCGGACGCATTCGTATGGTAACGATCCGCCCGGCACCGGTATGCGTCGGAGCCTCCGCTGGAGCTGCTGAACCTGTCAACAAGAAGCGACCCGCTGCGGAATCACGATCCACTTCGCGCCGGACCATGTCCCATGAGTGCGGTATCCGCTGCCACTCATCAATCAGGACGGGAGGTTCGCCGGTTACAACGCGCTCAGGTTCGGCTTGTAGAATCTCCAACTGGATAGCGTCATCAAGGCGATAGACCGTCCCGGCCCTGTGCAGTGCGGTTTCTGTTTTTCCTACTGCCCTCGGACCCTCAATCGAGATCGCAGGCAGCCCCGTCAGCAGGTCGTCCAACTCCGACTCGACGATTCTTGAAAAGTAGCGCTTCACAAGTGCTAATCCTACATATTGGACGGTAGTTATGCTATAAATTGGACGGTAGCTACGCTACATATTGGACGGCAGCTACACTACATATTGGACAGCCACAGAACTCTAAAGTGAATGTGAGCTTCCGAGCCAACTTAACAAATCAATGTTGTGGTCACTTTACGGGGTGGTTCTCAGAGCCTGTTCCATGGTGTCGATGATGCGACCAATTTCGTCGTCTGTGATGACCAGAGGCGGCGACATGGCGAGGGCGTTATTGATGGGTCGCACTATCACTCCTCGCTGGAGCATCTCGTCGCGTACGTTCATCGCTGGGCGATCCAGCACCGCAGCCCGAACCGCTCCAGTGCCGCGGTGTGACTCAATCAATCCGTCTGCGGCGAGCGCTTCAAGCCCTTCGCTGAGTTTGGCACCCACATGGTTGGCACGATCCACAAGACCCTCTTCGCTAATAATCTCAATGTTCTTGACCGCTGCCGCAGCGGTAGTGGGGTGACCTGAATAGGTGTATCCAGTGCGAAGCATGAATTCGGGTTCTTCAAACGTTTCGCAGACTCGACGGCTGACGATTACACCGCTTAGAGGCTGATAGCCCGAAGTCGCTCCTTTGGCGAAGGTCATCAGATCAGGTGTCACCGAGAACTTCTGAGCACCGAACCATTCGCCGGTGCGACCAAACCCGCAGATCACCTCATCAAAAATCAGTAGAGCGCCATGGGAGTCACACAACCGTCGTGCGCCTTGCAGGTATCCCTCCGGCGGAGGGAACACACCGCCTGCGCCTTGCACCGGTTCGGTGATCATGGCAGCCACCTGCTCACCGTGCTGCGCGAACACGGTTGCCAGAGCCTCAATATCGTCGTGAGGCACCTCCACGAAGTGAGGCACCAGCTCACCCCAGCCTTCCCGGTTGAGAGCAATGCCCTGAGCGGAGGTTCCACCGAAGTTGGTGCCGTGGTAACCGCTGCTGCGAGTGATCACTATCTGGCGCTGAGGTTCGCCGTTGCGTTGTGCGTGCAGGCGGGCCAACTTGAGCGCAGTATCAACGGCTTCTGAGCCTGAACAGCCCAAAAAAACCCGTCCGTCAACTAGTGGAGAACGCTCCACGATCATTTCCGCAGCGCGGGCTGCGGGTTCATTGGTGAACGGGTCAAAGATGTGATAAGTGGCCAGCTCACGCATCTGTGCAGCCACTGCATCGGCAATCTCAGGCCGTGAATGGCCTATCTGGCAATACCACAGGCTGGCCAAGCCGTCAATGTAACTACGTCCTTGGTCGTCGTAGAGGGTAGAGCCCTCAGCACGCACCACCTTGATCATCTCCGACTCGGGTTTGGCGGCAAAACAGAAAGGATGAAGCAGCGCATGATGAGCCATAGGACAGCACTCCTGACTTTTGAACGACGAGGCAATAGCGCAGCCTAGACCTGTTGCTCAACGCGCGGGTCGGGGTCAGGTAGAGACTGACGGCTTAGCAGCTGGCTAGACGCTTGCTGAGTAGCTGATCTGGCTACCGCAACGCTGGGTGCTGCGTTTCTGTCTGGGCGGGTCAGAGAGTTAGCTGATCGCAGTGGCCTAGAGAGAGGCAGAGGTGACGAGGATGCGTTCGGTGGCGTAGCTGCTCAGACCCACGGCATCGCCGTCCACTTCTAGTGTGAGCGTTCCGTCGGGTGAGCGGGCGATCACCACGCCGGTGGAGCCGGGTGTCACTCTGGCGGCCTCTAGAAATTCCAGCATTCCAGAAGCAAACTCAAGCTCCTCAGGGATCCGTTGCACCATAAAACCTTGACCCACCTGCAGATCGTTGAGCGGGGTCATCTCCGGCGGCTCATAAGCCGATCCCGGTATAGGGTTGCCGTGAGGGCAGGTAGTGGGCTGCTGCAGCGTCTTCATCATGGCTTCTTCAACCGCTGGCGAAATGATGTGCTCCCATTTGCCAGCCTCCTGATGAGCTTCCGCCCAAGAGAGCCCCAACATGTCAGTCAAAAACCGCTCAGCCAGGCGATGACGACGCACGACTGTCTCGGCCAAGGAGTGTCCCTTCTGTGTGAGTTGGATGGTGCCACGCAGATCCTCCACCAGACCTTCGGCTTTCATCCTTCGGATCATCTCCGACACAGCCGGGCGCGAAATATCAAGCCGGTCAGCGATGCGAGCTTGGATCACTTCAACGTCGTCTTCTGCTAACTCGAAGATCGTTTCGCAGTATTCCTCAAAGGCGGGATGCCACTCTGGCGACTCATAAGGCAGCGACTCAGGTATTGCCTCTGGCGCTGGTAATGATGCCGTCGCAGCGGCTGCTGCTGAGGCGGTCAATGGTTCTGCTGATGGGGCCTTTGCTGGGGCCATGTCTCTACCTTAGGCGTTTCAGCCGTCAGTTGCAGCGCATGCGGACGGATCGCAGGGATTTACAGGCCAAAAGAGCCCAAAAGAGCAAGGC
>JAPYNU010000096.1 GCA_028283245.1 Candidatus Aldehydirespirator catecholifindens
GGGCTGGTGATGGCTAGAGACTCTGATCGCACTCTGGCGGGTCAGAAATGGATCCAGACCACTGTCACAGGAGCAATGCCGCGTCTTGGCTGGTTGCGTAACCGTCGCCGATTCGTTTCATCCACGCTGAACGTCACCGGGATTTCGCTGGCGGCGGTGTCGCTGGGTCTGCTGGCCTGCAGCGTGCTCGAAGCTCTTAGCACCAACCGTGACACGGCCGCGCTAGTAGCGGCGACGCTAGTGATCGGCATAACCGGGGCGCTGCTGTGGTGCTTCACCAAGCCGGGGACTCTGCGAATGCGTCAGATTTTTGCCACAGTCGGCTGGACTTGGATACTCACCACACTTTTGGGCGCTCTGCCGTATGTGTTGGCTGGCACGTTCAATGTGGGCGGCGCTGATTTCATTGAGCAGGTCGTTAACAGCATCTTCGAATCCGCGTCAGGGTTCTCTAGCAGTGGCTCCACGGTGATGGCCGATTTTGATAAAGGTGGCAGCGGCTTGATGATGTATCGGCAGCTCACCCAGTGGTACGGCGGTATGGGAGTAGTGGTGTTAGCGGTTGCGGTGCTGCCGTTTTTGGGGGTTGGCGGTTTAGAGCTGATCTCGGCTGAAGCACCCGGCACATCGTCAGATCGTCTCACCCCCAGAGTCAGCGAAACAGCGAGGCGGCTCTGGGTCGTCTATGCCGGTTTCACAGCATGTACAGCGGTAGCTCTTTTCGCAGCCGACGGTTTCGCTTCGCTTTATGACGCAGTGGCTCACGCTTTGACAGCAGCCTCAACCGGTGGGTTCTCTCCATATTCGGATTCGATTGGCCATTACAACAGCGCTGTTGTTGAGATCGTATTGATCGCAGTAATGATCGTGGGTGCTATCAGCTTCTCTTTGCACTGGCGGGCTTTATCGAATCGCAGCTTGCCATATTTCGCCAACAGCGAGTTCCGTTCGTATCTGTTTGTTTTGGTTATGTTCTCTGCGGCGGTTGTGGCGTTGCTATGGCTTGAAGACGGCATGGCTTTGGGATCTTCGCTACGGGCCGGGGTGTTCAATGTGGTGTCGCTAGGGACTAGCACCGGTTACAGCAACGCCACTGGTGCTGGCACAGCCGGTGATTATGTGACCTGGGTTGCGGGCGCTCAGCTGCTGCTGCTGTTTTTGATGGTGGTGGGTGGTTGCAGCGGCTCCACCTCAGGCGGTATCAAGGTGATGCGTATGCAGGTGCTGGGTTTGTTGATGGTGCGTTCGGTGCGCCAAACCCAGACACCTCATGCGGTTATGCCGGTGCGTCTCGGTCGTGACGTGATCTCAGAAAATGTGGTGTCTCGAGTGGCCGGCTTCTTTCTGCTGCATTTTTTGATGGTGCTAGCCGGTCTGTTGGTGCTGACAACTCTGGGAGGAGAACTGGAAGATTCGCTGGGAGCGGTCGTCGCAGCGTTAGGCAATATGGGTCCGGCTTTAGGAGCGGCCGGGCCTACCTCCAATTACGCAGAAGCGTTCAATCTGCCAGCGCGGCTAGTGCTGAGCTTGCTGATGATCATCGGACGCCTAGAGATACTGCCGATACTGCTGGCGTTCGTGCCGCATGTGTATCGCGCACAAGCCCTAAGCCGAATAGTGCGCCGTTAAGGCAGACGCTCAACACCTCCGCCAGTCGGCGCAATATCGCTGGCTGGCGGTCGTTAGGCGGTCTCCAGCGTTTGTCAGCGTTGGCCGGACTAGCCGAACTGAGAATCCGCCGCTAGCTTTAGAACTGCGTTTCGCGCGGTGAACGGCCAATGATGTCCCTCCCGCCGCCGTGTTCCACGGTCCGCAGCATTATCTCTGCATAGCAACGCACCCATTTGCCAGCCGAGCCCATGAGAGCTTGCCCATGTTTGCCAACCATGCACAATCTGACAGCAGTGACCCTGCATCACAGGATCTTGGCTCTGCATCGCAGGGGCTTTACGACCCGCGATATGAGCATGATTCGTGTGGGGTCAGCTTCGTTTGTGACATCAACGGCTCGGCTTCTCACCGGGTTGTGGCGCTCGGATTAAAAGCTCTCTGCAATCTTGAGCATCGTGGTGCGTTGGGAGCAGATCCCCTTACCGGCGATGGTGCTGGCATCCTCATCCAGATACCCGACCGCTTCCTGCGTGACGTGGTCGACTACTCGCTGCCACCAGCAGGGCAATACGCCACCGGCATCGGGTTCCTGCCTGCGTCAAGCGACGACGCAGCCAAAGCCGCAGCAGAAGTAGAACGCATCATCGAATCTGAAGGGCTGCAAGTGATCGGCTGGCGCGAAGTGCCTGTTGACGTATCGGTTCTGGGGTCGGGCTCACTATCGGCTATGCCCAGCTTCCGCCAGATTTTCGTGTCGGGTGATGGCCTAGCCGGAATCGAACTCGACCGGCGTGTCTATCTGGCTCGCAAGCGCATAGAGCATGAGATCGGCCCTGCTGGAATCTGCGGCAGTGCCGGAGCCGAAAACACCGACGCTGATGCCGAAACAGCTATCGGCAACACCGCTGCGCCTCACAGCGGGGTCTACTTCCCGAGCCTCAGCGCCAGGACCCTTATTTACAAGGGAATGCTCATGTCGAGTCAGCTCACCTCGTTTTACTCGGATCTGCGAGACGAACGAGTGGTGAGCGCTCTGGCTCTGGTGCATTCACGCTTTTCCACCAACACTTTCCCGTCGTGGCCTTTGGCGCATCCCTACCGGATGATCGCCCACAACGGCGAGATCAACACCATCGCAGGCAACCGAAACTGGATGCAAGCCCGTGAAAGCTTGCTGGCATCACCGCTGCTGCAAGGACTGGAACAAGCTTTCCCGATTTGCACTCCCGGTGCCAGCGACACTGCTGGCTTTGATGAGGTGCTGGAACTACTGACGATGGGCGGTTACTCGCTGGCTGAGGCGGTGCTGATGATGATCCCCGAACCCTGGGAGCATCACGCAGAAATGAGCGCTGAACGCAAAGCTTTCTACCAGTTTCACGCCACCCGAATGGAACCCTGGGATGGTCCCGCTTCGATTGCTTTCACCGACGGCACGATGATCGGCGCAGTGCTTGACCGCAACGGTTTGAGACCATCACGATATTCGGTCACAAACGACGGTCTAGTGGTGATGGCTTCTGAAACTGGCGTGATTAATGTGCCGCAGACCTCAATTATCGAAAAAGGTCGTCTTCAGCCGGGCCGCATGTTTTTGATCGACACATCCCAAGGCCGGATTGTGCGCGATCACGAGATCAAAGAACACCTCGCTGCTGCTCGCCCCTACCGGCAGTGGCTCGACCAGAACCTGCTACGCCTTGATGACTTGCCACCGGCCACGCCAACACGCTGCGAAGACACCACGCTGTTGCAGCGCCAGAAAGTCTTCGGCCATACGCATGAAGAGCATCGGCTACTGCTGGCACCAATGGCTAAGGCAGGCAAAGAAGCTCTTGGGTCGATGGGCAACGACACTCCGCCTGCGGTGCTGTCAGATCGCGCCCGCCCGCTTTACGAATACTTCAAACAGCTTTTCGCGCAGGTCACCAACCCGCCGTTGGATGCAATCCGTGAAGAACTGGTGACTTCGCTGTATGCGAGGCTCGGATCTGAAGCCAACCTGTTGGATCCTCAACCGACATCTTGCGCGGTGCTGCACCTAGATACGCCGGTGCTCAGCGACCGCGAACTGCTTCAGATCAAAAACATCGGCACTGCTGGGGTCAATGCCGCCACTGCCAGCAACGCCAGCGAGGCAAACAGCAACGGCATTGAGACAAAAAACGGCTCTGCTCTCTCCGGCACCTCTGGCAAAGCAGGAAGCTTCAAAACTGTGGTGCTGGCGGCGTTGTTCGCGGTTAACGAAGCAGGTGACGGTTTACGCAAAGCGCTTGACGATCTCTGCCAAACAGCCTCTGCTGCCATCAAGTCTGGTGCCAACATTCTGGTTGTTTCTGACCGCGGCGCAAACCATCAACTGGCACCCATACCGTCGCTGTTAGCGGTTTCGGCTGTGCATCAGCATCTGGTGCGTGAACGCACCCGAACCCGGGTGGGTCTGATCTCAGAGTCAGGCGACGCCCGCGAAGTGCATCATCTGTGCCTGCATTTGGGTTACGGAGCTAACGCTGTCAATCCGTATCTGGCGTTGGAGACCATCGCTGAGATGGCCGAGCAAGAACTGCACGGACTTGACCCTGAGATGACAGCCTCTGATTCTCAAGCCAACTATCGCAAAGCAGCATGTGCAGGGATTCTCAAAGTGATGTCAAAGATGGGTATCTCCACAGTGGCTTCATACACCGGCGCTCAGATTTTTGAGGCTGTCGGTTTGGGTTCTGAGTTCGTCGACAAATATTTCACAGGCACAGCTAGCCGTCTCGGGGGTATCGGCATTGATGAGATAGCAACTGCGGTAGCGCAACGCCATCAAAGAGCTTTTGGTGCCGGATCAAACAGCCGAGCGCATCGCAGCATCGAAGCAGGCGGCGAATACCAGTGGCGTCGCGAAGGCGAATATCACCTTTTCAACCCTGAAACAGTGTTCAAGTTGCAGCACGCCACCCGAGAGCGCCGTTTTGACATCTTCAAGGACTACACCAACGCGGTTGATGACCAGTCCAGCCGTCTAGGAACGCTGCGTGGCTTGTTCCGTTTGCGCCAAGATCTGCGTCCTGCTGTGCCGATTGATGAGGTAGAACCGGTGTCTGCGATAGTCGAACGTTTCGCTACTGGGGCTATGAGCTATGGCTCAATATCGAAAGAAGCGCATGAGACTCTGGCGATCGCCATGAACCGCATCGGCGGCAAGTCCAACACCGGCGAAGGTGGCGAGGATGCTGAGCGTTTCGTTGTTGATGCCGCAGGTGATCTGAGACGCAGCGCAGTCAAACAGGTCGCTTCGGGCCGTTTCGGAGTGACCAGCGAATATCTAGTCAACGCAGATGACATCCAAATCAAAATGGCTCAAGGTGCTAAACCCGGTGAAGGCGGGCAACTGCCTGGCCACAAGGTTTACCCGTGGATAGCCAAAACTCGTCATTCCACACCAGGGGTGGGGCTGATCTCACCGCCACCTCATCACGACATTTACTCGATTGAGGATCTGGCGCAGCTGATACACGACCTCAAAAACGCCAATCCCGCAGCACGGATTCATGTGAAACTGGTCGCTGAAGTGGGAGTGGGCACTGTTGCTGCTGGAGTGTCGAAAGCTCACGCTGATGTGGTGCTGATCTCCGGCCATGACGGCGGCACGGGAGCATCGCCGTTGACTTCGATCAAACATGCTGGCGTGCCCTGGGAACTGGGTCTGGCTGAGACTCAACAAACACTGCTGCTAAACGATCTGCGTGACCGCATCGTGGTGCAGGTAGACGGCCAGCTCAAAACCGGTCGTGACGTTGTGATTGCTGCGCTGCTCGGGGCTGAAGAGTTCGGTTTTGCCACTGCGCCGCTGGTGGTTATGGGTTGCGTAATGATGCGGGTTTGTCATCTGGACACTTGCCCGGTAGGGGTCGCCACTCAGAACCCTGAATTGCGTAAGAAGTTCACGGGCAAGCCTGAGTTCGTGACCAACTTTTTTGAGTTCATCGCCGAAGAAGTCCGTGAACTGCTAGCGAGCCTCGGTTTTCGCAGTATTGCAGAAGCCGTTGGGCAAGTTGAGGTGCTTGACGTAACTGAGGCGGTTGATCATTGGAAAGCTCATGGGCTGGATCTCACCCCGATCTTGCATCTGCCAGCGCTGAACGATGATGCGTCACGTTATTGCGATGCTGAGCAGGATCACGGCCTTGACAGGGCGCTGGATCAGACTTTGATGCAGCTTGCTGAGGGAGCTTTATCGGATTGTCGTCATGTGACCATTGACATTCCTATTCGTAACACCAACCGCACCGTCGGGACATTGCTCGGCAGCGAAGTAACCCGCCGTTACGGTGCTGGCGGGCTACCTGATGACACGATCGTGGTCAACTTCACCGGCTCGGCAGGCACCTCTTTTGGAGCATTTCTGCCGCGTGGGGTCACGCTACGTCTTGAAGGCGATGCCAACGATTATGTCGGCAAAGGTCTGTCTGGAGGACGCGTCGTGGTGAAGCCGCCAGCCGATGCCGGTTTCGTAGCGGAGCACAATGTGATAGCCGGCAACGTGATCGGCTATGGAGCGACATCCGGCGAAATATTTTTGCGCGGCTTGGCAGGGGAGCGGTTCTGCGTGCGCAACTCGGGAGCGGTCGCGGTAGTTGAAGGTGTCGGCGATCACGGATGCGAATACATGACCGGCGGACGCACTGTGGTTCTGGGTCCAGTGGGCCGCAACTTCGCGGCTGGGATGTCAGGCGGGATCGCTTTCGTGTATGACCCCGATGCCACGATGCCGGTGAGGGTCAACCCTGAGATGGTTGAACTCGAACCTCTGGATGCTGAAGATTTTGTGTGGCTGCGGCATCGTGTGGAACTTCACCGCCATGAAACCGGCAGCGCAGTGGCAGCCCGACTGCTGGCCGATTGGGACACAACCCGCAGGGGTTTCGTGAAAGTCATGCCGGTGGACTACAAGCGAGTGCTGCAAGCCGCTGAAACGGCACGCAGTCAAGGCGCTGACGAGGTGACTGCGGTGATGGCCGCAGCTCACGGCTAAAGCACGGCTGAGTGAATTATGGCTGATCCAAGAGGCTTCATGACCTATGAGCGTGAGCTGCCGTCGCGTCGGGGTGTGCCGGTGAGGTTGCGTGACTGGCGTGAGGTTTACGAAGACTTCCCAGAGGATCGGCTGCGTCGCCAAGCGGCACGCTGCATGGACTGCGGTATCCCTTTCTGCAACAACGGCTGCCCGCTCGGCAACCTGATCCCCGACTGGAATGATCTGGTGTATCGGGGCCAGTGGCGAAGCGCCATCGAACGCTTGCATGCCACCAACAATTTTCCTGAGTTCACAGGCCGGTTATGTCCCGCCCCGTGCGAAGCAGCTTGCGTGCTAGGCATCCACGAACCGCCGGTAACCATCAAACAAGTCGAAGTGGAGATCGTCGACCGGGCCTGGGCTGAAGGCTGGATCACTCCCCAGATCGCCAGTGTGCGCAGCGATCACAGCGTGGCGGTGGTGGGGTCAGGGCCAGCCGGGTTGGCAGCAGCGCAGCAGCTGGCCAGAGCTGGCCATGATGTTGTCGTTTTTGAGCGGGCGGATCGCATCGGTGGTCTGCTTCGCTACGGGATCCCTGAGTTCAAGATGGAGAAACGCCATCTAGATCGCCGCTTAGAGCAGATGCAAGCTGAAGGCGTTGAGTTTCGTGCAGGTGTTGATATTGGCAGCGATATCGGTGCCGATGAGCTGCGAGCAAACTTCGATGTGGTCGTGCTGGCGTGTGGTGCCACCGCTTGGCGTGACCTCGAAATCCCTGGCAGGCAGCTACGGGGTGTGCATCAAGCGATGGAGTATCTGCCGTTGGCGAACCGTGTGCAGCAAGGCGATCTAGATGTATCTCCGATCAGCGCGCAGGGTAAGCATGTTGTGATTATCGGAGGCGGCGACACTGGTGCCGATTGCCTGGGCACGGCTCACCGCCAGCAGGCAGCTTCGATCCGCCAGTTCGAGATCATGCCGCGCCCGCCTGATGAGCGCGCCGAAACGGATCCTTGGCCTACATGGCCGACGGTCTACCGGGTTTCGTCAGCGCATGAAGAGGGTGGCGAACGTGACTACGCCATCAACACGGTTGAGTTCGTTGATGACGGTGAAGGCAACCTCGCCGGGTTGGCAACCATGCGCGTCGAGCAGTCTTGGCGCGATGGCCGCATGAGCTTCGACCCGATCCCGGGTAGCGAATCTGAGGTGCCTGCTGATTTGTGTCTGCTAGCGATGGGCTTCGTCGGCCCCGAACGCAGTCCGCTGATTGAACAGTTCGGTGTGGAACTTGATGCCCGAGGCAATGTGGCTCGTGATGACGCTTGGTCTAGCAGCACAGAAGGTGTCTATGTATGCGGTGACATGGGACGTGGTCAGAGCCTGATCGTCTGGGCTATTGCTGAGGGACGGGCTTGCGCTGCGTCGGTGGATGCTTACCTGACCGGAGCTACTGAGCTGCCGTCAGTGGTCGCACCGACATCGGCACCTTTGAGGTGAACTCTTCAGCTAGGCCTGACCGTCAGCATTGATCTGAGACGCGAACACCACCACATTGTCGGGATAGGCGCGCACGCCGAAGTCGTAGTCACCGCCGCAGGTAACAAGACGCAGGGTCGGCTCTTCGGTGGGGCCGTAGACCGCGTCGGTGGGGAAGTTGTCTTTGCCGTGTTTCTCTTTGCGTTCCACCACATATGAGACAGTAGATCCGTCTACTCGGTCAATATGGATCTCATCACCGTTTGACAGATAGCGCAGATGAAAGAACACGCCTGGACCTTCTTCAGAGTCAACATGGCCAAGGATCACCGCTGGCCCGGTTTCGCCGGGTTCAGGACCACCCAGCCACCAGCCAGCAAAGTCAGCGCTTGCAGGAACCTCAATCGTGCCGTCGTCTTGCAGACCTAGAGCAATGACCGGCGCATGCACACCGAGTCTCGGTATACGAATGCCTGAAGGGTTCGGGGCTTGAGCTTTAGCGTCTGCAGCGGCTTGAGAATCCTGGTTCAAGTGCTCGGCTTGCGGGGTCAGATCCCGAGGCAGCCAGATGCTGCTGACTGCACCAGAGTTGGTCTCAGATTCAGCGACGCTAGAGATGCCCGAAGCAGCGTTGAGCGGATCGGCTGCTGTGGCTGCCGTGTCCGCAGCGGCTGCTGCGCCGTGTGAATCGTTTTGTGCTGAGGATGAGGAAATCGCGTCGGCCAACACAGGCAGAGTAGGAGTTGCGTCGGTTGACTCAAGACTGGAGTTGTCAGATGCCGTGTTGAGGCTGTTGGCAGATGCAGCCTCCGTAATGCTCGGCGAGATGCCAGCAGGGTTTGTGGTGGCCGATGTGCTTGAAGGCGTCGAAGTGCATGACGCGGCGATAGCAGAGACCCAGATGGCCGCTGCTATCGCCACAAATCGCGGATGCATCTTCACGGGCTTAGAGCCCGACATTGCACTCAGTGTTTGGGTTTCCCCGGCTGCGCTGGGTGAAGCAGCCGGGGAGTCGGGCGTACCTTCAGGCAGCGTTGCGCCGAGCAACCAGAGTTGCTGCGCCCATCAAGGCCAATGCGATAACGACTGCTGCGAGTGGCGCAGCGAGACTGTTGCCGTCGGATCCTGCTGTTCCGCCGAAACCGGTCTCGGCACCACCAGCGGGCACCATGTCGTCACCCATGTCTTCGCCCATGTTATCCATGTCTTCGCCCATGTCGTCCATGTCTTCGCTCATGTCCATGTCGTCCATGTCCTCGCTCATGTCATCCATGTCGTCGCTCATGTCCATGTCGTCGCTCATGTCCATGTCGTCCATGTCTTCGCTCATATCGTCAGCGATGAACAGCACCGGGAAGCCAGAGGTCTGTGTCTGGCTTATATCGCCAGCACCGAAAGCAAAGTTCGCAGTGATCTCGGCATTGACCTCAACGCTGAAAGTGCCGTCTTCGCCGACAGAAGCTGTGCCGAGAGGACTCTGTACGCAGTCGTCAATGGTCAGTGCCGTTGCAGCGGCAAGAATCTCTTGCATAGGTGTATCGGTTGTGAGTTGTTCGCCGGGAACACTGCAGGGAACAATAAAAAGGGCTAAGCCTGGATTCCAGTTGGCACCAGTGATCGTGAAGGTGTGGGAACCTGGGCCAGCAACAGCCGCAGGCTCAATCTGTATTGAGGGGCTGTCTTGGGCAGCAGCCTGGCTGGCCATCACTCCCAAAGCAAGCAAGCTTGCAGCCATTGCCATAGCCACAAACTTTCTTGCACTCTTGCTGATTGTTCGCATGTTGTGCTCCTTATGCGTTTGTCAATTCGGAATCCGATTGACTGTGATCGACTTGCTGATTTCGACTTACCTATTTCGGCTAGGCGAGCCGAGTCTGACCCGTATGTGGACCCAGATGTCGCGACTATAGCGCTTGAAGAGTCGCCGAGGGGGAATCGCGCGGGTTTGCTTTGGCGCTTAATCGGATCTGAGCGCTATGACCGCTATGACCTGCGGGGCTCATACGCTAAGATCACGGTTGCTAAGCGGCCACCAAGGGTCCATTGAAAGATCAGGGGGCAGAGCGCGCATGGTCACGATCATTCTCGATCTTCTGGCGTTGTGCTGCGCGCTGGCGACCGTCTTCTACGTTCGCTCGGCTCGGCACCGGCAGCGTTTCGTAAAGCTGCTTCGCAACGATCAGAGCACGCATCCCGAGGCGCTGAGCCTGGCTGAAGCATCGTTTCGCAAAGAGTTGCACGGAGCTGTTGTCTACGGCTTGTTGCTGCTGGTGGTAGTGCTGGTGAATCGAGTGGACATCGACAACATCATGGTGGTGCTGGGTGCTTTGGGTGTGCCAGCGCTGTTATCGGTGTGGTGGGCGCGCACTGCGGTTGATGAAGCTCGCATCGCTCGTAACCGTTATGCCATGGAGCGCCGGGCTAAGCAGGCTCTTGAACAGCAGAATCTGGCCCCCAAGGCTTGGGCCGCTCGGCTGGCACCAGAGGAGGTGCCTGATTTCAGCGGCTTTGAGATCGGTAGGATGTATCAGGCTGGGTCGGGTTTGATGGCAGGCGATTTCTTTGATGTGCATCGCTTAGGCCTTCATCGTGTGGCTGCTGTGATTGGTGACGTGTCAGGTCATGGTATCGAGTCGTCGATCACGGCATTTCAGGCGAAATATCTGTTGAGAGTGTTCTTGCGCCAGTTCCGCGATCCGGCTCAGGCTTTTGAGGAACTGAACGCTCAGCTAACGGCCGGGGATCGCAACGAGGAGTTCATCTCGGTGTGCGTGGTCGTGTTCGACACTGAGGCTGCAACCTTGCGTTACGCCTCGGCAGGGCATCCGGCGGCGTTCCTTTTTCAGGAGGACAGCACCAAGCCGCTGCGCTCAACGGGACCGCTGCTGATGCTTGACCCAGAAGCGTCTTATTTCTCCAGAGAAATTCCGCTGCTATCGGGTGATCTGGTAGTGATGTACACCGACGGCCTGGCTGAAGCCCGAGCGTCAGATCAACAATTTGGAGAAAGTCGGATCATTCGCGCAGCGGAGCGTGACCTGAACGCTGCTCCCGACGTGTTGTGCAAGTCGTTGCTAGATGCCGCTAAGGACTTCGCTGGTGGGTCGATCAACGACGACACCGCCATTATGGCGATACGCCGCGACTGAGCCATGGCGTGGTGTTGAGTTTCTGGTGTGGTGTTGAGCACCTATGGAGCGGAACCGCTGCTAGGGCGTGACCTCCCATGACCCGTTTTGAGTTTCTGGTGTGGTGTTGAGTCATGGCTTGGTGTGCGGATTGTGAGCGTTACCTCACTCCAGCGACGCTGAACAGCGAAGGAGCTTGCCCTGCTTGCGGCCAGCAGGTGGAGCATCCCCCTGAGGAGGCCGCTGAGCCAGCCCGTGAGCGCATCCCCTGGCATTTCTGGCTGGCAGTGGGCGCTGCAGTGATTTATCTGGTGTGGCGTGTCGTGCAGGGCGCGGCTCTGCTGCTGTAGCCGCTAGCCTCGGCGTTACGGGCTGTGGCGCAGCTTGGTTAGCGCGTCGGTCTGGGGGACCGAAGGTCGGGAGTTCAAATCTCCCCAGCCCGACACCCAGCAACACCACCAAGGCTTCTGCTGCTGCTGTTCCCTATCAGAAACGACAGTTAAGCGTGTTGTGAACTGGCTGACTCTAGATGTCACAGCCCTAGTCTATTATTGAACACATGTTGGCTCTAGGCGTTCGCTGATGTCTCGCCGCAACGGTTCCACGACCACATCTTCGGCTGGGAGCATCGCACAACCGATTGCCCTTCCTGGCAGCGAGTCGTGGTCTACGGTTCACGGTATGGCTACTGCCTCGCCGTCACGCCCACGCAGTAATGGCGCAATGAACACGCTGCTGGCGTCTGACGCTCCTGCACACGACTGGTACCGTTTTGTGCTGTCGTTCCCGCCTCATTTGGTGCGTGAATATGTGCAGCGGTTCGGTCTTGATGCTCAAAGCCGTGTTCTTGACCCGTTCTGTGGCACGGGCACGACCCTTGTGGAAGCGAAGAAGCTGGGTGTGGGTAGTTGCGGTCTAGAAGCGGTGCCACTATCCAGGCTTGCGGCATCCACCAAGGTCGACTGGACTCCCGATCCTGATGAGCTGCTCAAGCACGCCGAACTCGTAGCCGAGAAGGCGCTCGCAATGCTGGCTGCGGACGGTGTCACCGATGAACCTGCCACATCAGTCCCGAAGGGAGTGCGACTGCGCGCCCTTCCTAATGCGAGCGCGAAGCTGCTGCTGAAAGACTCAATCAGCGCGCTGCCGCTGCACAAGGTGCTGGTCCTGCGTGATGCTCTCGACGGCGAATACGACGCAGCTTTCGCTGACCATGAGCGGCTAGCGTTGGCTCGGATCCTGCCGGTAGAGGTCGGTAATCTGCGTTTCGGGCCAGAGGTGGGCCTCGGCAAGGTCAAATTTGATGTTCCGGTGGTGTCGGCTTGGCTTAAGCGCATTCGCATGATGTGTGCCGATCTGCGCCAACTCCGGCTGAGCACCTCAACATCTGCTGTCGCAATAGACGCTGACGCTCGAATAGTGGGTGAGATTCTTGAGCCCAGCAGCATTGATGCGGTCATTACCTCGCCGCCGTATCCAAACGAGAAGGACTACTCGCGCACGGTACGCCTTGAGTCGGTTCTTCTGGGTTTCCTAAGCAGCCGGTCAGACCTACAGGAGATGAAGAAGGGACTAGTGAGGTCCAACACGCGCAGCGTTTATCGTGACGATAATGATGATGCCTGGATTGCTGACGACATCGAGGTTGAGCGGATCGCCACGGCGATAGAAGCTCGACGTGTCGAGCTTGGTAAGGAGTCGGGATTCGAGCGCATGTATCACCGGGTCACGAAGTTGTACTTCGGAGGTATGGCGCGTCACTTGATCTCATTGAGTCGGGTGCTCATGCCCGGTGCTCGTCTCGCATACGTTGTGGGCGACCAAGCCTCTTACCTAAGAATCATGATCCGCACCGGTCAGATTCTGGCTCAGGTAGCGGAGCGCGCCGGATACCAGGTTGAGTCGATCGACCTGTTCCGCACCCGTCACGCCACTGCAACACGCGAGCAACTCAGAGAAGAAGTGGTCGTGCTGCGATGGCCAGGTCCTTCAGTTGCTACGAGACACCAATGATGCACTCAGTTGCTGCGAGACACCAATGATGCACTCAGTTGCTGCGAGACACCAACGAGGCACTCCCAGACTCCTTTTGAGTCTTTGACCTGATATGTCCACGGCGAGCCTTGCCCAGCAGATCATTGAGTGGATCTTCGCCCGGTACCACAACCCAGGTGACGATCAAGTGACCTTCACTCGGGATGACTTGGTTTCTGCCGCTGCCGCACTGAAAGCGCCTCGCCCCAAGAATCTCGGTGACATCGTCTACTCGTTGCGATACCGGGTTCCACTTCCCGACTCGATTCGGCGAACAGCACCTCCAGGGTGCGAATGGGCAATCTTTCCTGGTGGTAATGCCGTCTACACGCTGCGGGCTGTGCCGTTCAATCTCATTGAGCCACGACAAGGCCTCCGGACGATTCTCTTACCTGATGCCACGCCCGGGGTCATCGCCAAATATTCACTATCTGACGAACAGGCTCTTCTAGCACGGGTACGCTATAACCGGCTGCTTGATGTGTTCACCGGTCTCGCCTGCTACCCACTGCAGAGCCACCTGCGTACGAGTATTACCATCACCAGCGATATTGACGGCACGCCGAGCAATTCGCAGGTCGAAACGGACGATGTCTATGTCGGCCTAGACGAGCACGGCGCGCACTACGTTCTACCGGTGCAGGCCAAGGGAGGCTCAGACTCGTTGAGCGTTATCCAGATCTGGCAGGACTTTCGAGTAGCTCAGCAGAAGTTCCCCAACCTCATTCCACGCCCGGTCGCAGCTCAATTTATGGAGCACAGCGCGATAGCCCTCTTCGAGTTCCAAGAATCAAGAGAAGGGATCACCATCGCTCGTGAGCACCACTACATCCTAGTTGCGCCTGAGGAACTCGAATCGGTGAACTAGCTGCATACCGAGAAGCAGCCCGAATACCTGGTGACGATCAAATGATTGAACGCGGTGTTGCTGAGGGATGGTTGACACCTGCAAGCCGTAGCGAACTTGAACCGCCAGTGCGATTCGATGCTTCGTGCAGCATCGCCGAGGCGTTGGACGAGGACCGCGGGTGACGCTTTACGTGGACACCAGCGCTCTGCTGAAGCGCTATGTCGCTGAGCACGATTCAGAAAGCGCTGAAGAGTTACTCCTCAGTGACTCGGTGCTGGTGACCTCACGGCTGACCGGTTGGCCTATGCGTGACACTGTTTTGGTGTCGACAATCAGTGCGATGACGATGCCTCTGCTACGAGGATCTCTTCAATACGCTCGGATACGTCGTTGCGTCCGCTGTTGCCAGCAGCTGCGGCACCAAATTGGCGACGGGGCCCGAGGTGGCCGTCGATTGCTTCCCTAGTTGTCGGTTCGTGTGAGGTTGTTGGCTCGTGTTGCGGGTGGGCTGCTTATGGTGGTGTGGTGTTGGTGACGGTTATAGTGGTGGATCCAGCGTTTGAGATGGTTGCGTTGATCTGTTTCTGATTTGAACCGGTAGTTGTACAGGGATTCGTTTGTGAGGGTCTGGTTGGAACGTTCGGCTTTGCTGTTGGTTTGGGGTTGGTAGGGCTGTGTACGGCGATGAGTGATGTTGCGTTCAGCGAGTGCTGCTGCGAACGCGTGTGAGCAGAAGTTAGCTCCGTTGTCGGTGAGTGCTTCATCTACAGACATGTCGTTTAGCCAGAACCAGTCCCGCGCGCGTCGCCAGTACCCATCAAGAGTTGCTGCGGTTTCGTTGTTGTGTGCTTGCACGTACGCGACACGGCTGTAGTCATCGATAGCGACATGCAGATACGTGTAACCCACCCGAACACGATCGCGTTTGGTGTTGTGTTCGTGGATGCGTCAACCACCCCCTGGCGGGATCTTGCCAACCTTTTTGATGTTGAGATGGATCAGTTCACCAGCAGTTGAACGTTCATAGCGGCGTATCACCCGTCCGGTGCGGTGATCAATGCCTGACAGCCGGTTCAACCCATTACGCACCAAGATCCGCCACAGCGTTGATGGCGCACACCAGTACGCGCTGATAAATATACTGAACCGCGATGGGTGCTGCGCCACAAGCGACAGACCCGTTGCTCAACATGTGCTGAGGTGCGTCTCGGTGAACACCACAGTCAACAAGAGCGGTCACTGAGCCCAGCTTCGCCTTCAGCGCACCAGCGATGCCACCATTTCGCGACTGTGCCCCGTCACAGACCCATCTGAGCTGCTACATGAGCCTGCGGGGTTCCCGCCTTGATCCGCTGAACCATCATCAAACACCCAACAGGAGTCAATCTTGCATTAGCGTGCGACATCAAGACTCCTGTGATTTTCGTGAGATATCAAACCCGACACTTACACAGGAAGCCCACCCACCAAACACTGCTACCAACCTCTATGCCCACTACACCAGCCAACACAGACCACGACTGCTATGATGACGACAGGCAAAGAGCCCTCCGATTTGACACGGGACGTGAAATCCTGATAAGGCAGACCACGACCGCTATGATGACAGGCAGAGAGCCTTTTCAAATTATTTTTTGATAGGAGGTTGCGT
>JAPYNU010000097.1 GCA_028283245.1 Candidatus Aldehydirespirator catecholifindens
AAAATAATCGTCCTCAGTAGAAGCAACCTTGATCGGAACGCTAGTAACAGCCACGCTCACCGGAGTCGGTGCAACCCAGCCCTCCTCACAAGGTCCCGGTGGCGGCTCGGTTGACTCATCATGCGCCAACGCCTCAGATGGCAGCACCAACAATGCTGCCAATACCATCGTAGCCACCACTCCCGTGAACAACTGCGAAACCCCAAGATACGGTACTCTTATCACGGGGGGGGGGGGCGGACTGCCAAACGACTCAACCGCTTGGGTTCCAAAAGTTCACGACTATCACTATGTATGGAGACCACTTTTCGAATGATAGCCTACCAAAAAACAATGTCAAGTTTTGTGTAAACGGCGTGATCTGAAGATCTGTGGTTTGGTTGCGTTGCGGGTTTTGTCCGGCCAAATGCAGCCATCGCCGTGTTTCTTCTTGCTATTCAGTGCGATGAACTAGTTCTTGCTGGCAGCAGAATTTCAATGCTGCGGTGGGCTCAGGCATTTTCGGTTTCGGAGCGTTTGATGTTGTGCTCCGCGCTGCTGAACTCCAAACTCGGATGGCTGTAGGAGGCATCGCGACTTGCCACGCGCTGGCGTTCGTGGGCCAGTTTCAGATAGTCGTGCCAGCGCTCCAATAGCGGATCGCTGATCAGGCTTTGGAAGGCACGGTCGGCTTCACGGCCAGCCAGGGTGCCGAGCTGCGTGATCAGTGCCTCTAGGAGTTCCGTTATCTCCATTCCGAGCGTGACGAATCCGCTTGCGCCCCAATGAACTGGAGGGAACCACGGAGCGAGGATCTCAATTACATCTCCAAGCACGTTGGGGTTGCGCACGTCTGATAGCACCGACTTGTGCATGTCGTCTTGGCGGGCGGTGCGATTGAGAAAATCCGCAAAGTGCTGGACTCGCAGTTCGTTTTTTTGCACACAGACTTGCTGCTTGAGTTCACGCAAGTCGGGATCGGGTGAAGTGAAAGCCTCAACGGCCAGCCAGCGAATCCGTTGACCGACGTTCATGCTGGTGCTTGACAGCTTCTTGCGGGCGATCTCGCGAAGGGCGGTCGGGTCGCGGTGTTGCATAGTCTCGGCCAGCAGGTTGTCGACGAGTCGGAGTTGCTTGTTCGGCCCTCGCACCGGCACCGCTTCCAGCAGCCGCAGTCTTGTGGCGTGAATCAAATCGTCGTGTCGGTCGAAGCGTGGCTTAGGCGAGCGAGCCTCAAACAAGCCGGTGTGTTCGTTTGACACCCAGGCGGGAACCGAGCCTCTCGGGCCACCGAAACCGTTGAGGAGATCAATGCAGGGCACGAACTCCTCCCCAGAGCGCACCGCCGGAGTTGCACATTGCCGGAGAACATCAAGCACCAACTCAGGCTTCTGGCGGAACCATTGCTCAAGCCAGTCGGTAGACTCGTTATGGGGCGAGACGCAGTAAAGGATGGCCAAAGCCTCGCGTTTGCGATCATCGCTGATCGCACCCAAGCGGTCGGGATCGCTCACGTTGAGCATGTGCAGGCTCGCCAGCACCGGATAGGCCAGCCATGAGCGCTTCGAATCGGCGTGCAGAGCTACGGTTTCTTCGACGCTGGGAACATCATTACGCAAGACTGCTTCGCGGATCGCGGTCATGGCTGCATCAACAAGTGCATCATCGCCATCGATGAAGTTGCTGATGCGCTGGCACGCAGAAGCGTCTTCGTCTGCCGCCTCAGTCATACCCAGATAGACCCGCGCCAAAGCGTCAAGGTTCGGTGCATGAAACCGATTGTTTCGTAAGTCCTCAAGCTGCGAACTGAGGACTTGTCGCCACTCCTCTCGCCGGTTATGTTCCTCCTCCCTTCGCCGTTTTCTCTGCTCTGCCAACTGGCTGTTCAACTCATCGTCAGCGGCTTTCATGGGGTATTGATCCAGTGGTCGGCTGGGTGCGACAGAAACTCTGCGAGAGGGACGCCCGACTCGGCGACGAGGATGCTTCGGCGAGGGCGGAAGCGGTTTTCGAACTCTTCGAGGCCGCGCAGACCCAGAGGCATTTTGCCGCTTTTGACCTCCACGGCGACGGTGTGCGGTCCGCGGCTAAGCACGAAGTCAACCTCAAAAGGCGCTTGTCTCCAGTACTTGACAGAAGTCGTCGGTGATGCAGTGTTCACAAGGTGGGCACCCACTGTGCTCTCAACCATGCGACCCCAAAGCGAGCGGTCGGCGCGGGCCTCGTCAAAGGAGTATCCGGTCATGGCCGACATCAGTGCTGTGTTGAGGACGTTTAGCTTCGGTATTGAGGCTTTGGCAGACATGCGCCGAGTGGTGTGATTGTCCAGCCCGGTCAACAGTCCTGCGTCTGACAGCAAGCCGAGATAGCGTGCCAGTGTGGTTGTGTTACCAGCATCATGAAGCTGTCCGAGCAACTTGGTATATGACAGCACCTGTCCAGAGAACACAGCCCCTAGCTTGAAGAGCCGCCTCAGCAGCGCAGGCTTGTCCACTCGAGTCATTGAGAGCACGTCACGTTCGATGTTGGGCTCAATCAGCGACTCTTTGACGTAGGCGATCCATCGCTGCGGGTCTTGAATGTGGGCGGCTGCGCCTGGATATCCGCCGAAGTAGATGTATTGATCCAAGCTGTAGCCGAACGTCTCCGACATCTCAGAGTAAGCCCAATGGGTGAACTGGATCGGTTCGAAGCGGCCTAGAAGGCTCTCGGTGAGCCCAGACTGCATCAGCAGCGGTGCCGAGCCCATGATGACGACATGCAGTGGACAGTTGTCGGCGCGGTCAGCGTCCCACAAGCCCTTGACTGCGTCCGACCAGCCCTCAATCTTCTGAATTTCGTCTAGCACCAAAACGAATCCGTTGTTTGATTCCCATGCGCTTTGACGGGCATCGGTCCAGATCTCAACGAGCCATCCGACATCGCGTTGTGTCTGCGAGTGAACTGCTGGATAGCGATCCGATAGTTGTAGGGGCGACACTGGTGAAGCTGACTCAGCGGTCTGCGGCTGGTCGATTGCGATGTATCGATGTTCGTGCGGAACTGCCTGCAGTGCTTGGCGAACTGCGGTCGTCTTGCCTGACTGGCGGGGTCCAAAGATTGCGATCAGACGGTCAGGAGGCTCATGCAAGCGGCTTGACAAGGTCTCCACTTGTCCACGCTGATATTCGGCCATGAACACAGTATAGTAATCTGTTTACACTGTTGAGTAAAAATACTCAATAGCGTAAATAATCGGCTAGAACTCTCCAGCTGACACCCGTGGCAGCATTCGCAGGATTCACCGCAGCCGCAACTGCGTCTCGGTTTAGACGAAGGTGCGACGCGAAAGCCCAGCGGCCTGACACAATGGCAGTGTGCCAATGCGACAGGACTGCAAATTCTTTGAGTCGCGCACCTATCCCAACGGGGAGACGGTGCGTAAATGCGACCTTGACCTAGCACCAGAAGCACCGTGGCGTTGCCCTGACGACTGCCCCAAATACACGCGTCGCCTTGCTGATGTGAACTGGAGCTACGGCAGCCTGGTCACCCCAGAGACACCCCCAGAGCCTGCAAGCCTCGGCAGCGATGACAGCATCGCAGCGCTGCTTGATGCCGCAGAGGACATCGTCAACGCTGCCGCGCCTGATGTGCTCGCCGAGGTGGAAGCCGAACGCGGCAAGCGCCGCCGGTCATCGAAGTCCAAGCCGTCTCGTGGCCGCGGCGGTAGCCGAGGCTCTGGCAGACGCAGCCTAGGTGAACGTTTTCGCAGGCGTTACCGTGACGGCCGTTGATCCATGCCGAATGATTTCTTGCACGACTTTTCTGTTGACGCGGCCCGTGGTCTAGCCGGTCCTGACTGGCTGACAAACCGCCGCAGTGCCGCTGCTGAAGAGTTCGCGTCGGCACCGTTGCCCACACCGGCAGCCGAGGAATGGCGTTACAGCGCTATTGCGGACTTTGATCTTGCTGCCTACCGGCCTGTGGTCACTGACCAGCCTCCGGTCACAGGATCTGATGCGTCGGCCACTCTCAGCGTTGAAGCATCGGCGCTGTTTGACTGCGATGTCTCTGAAGCAGCAGCCGTGATCGACATTAACGACGGCAGGATCGTGGCGCTGCAAGGTGCCGCTGAGTTGGCTGAGCAAGGCGTGCATGTGGGTGCGCTGGCTGATTCGCCTAACGGTGCTGAACTGCTCGGCTCGGTCGCTGCGCTTTCGGCCGACTACTTCACTTTGTTCAACGATGCCTTCATGAGTAGCCCGATCTTGGTGAATGTGCCTGCGGGAGTGTCGGTGGACGGAGTGATCGCAATACGTCATCATCATGGGTCTGCCAACACGGCAGGCTTTCCGAGATTGATAGTACGCATCGGCGAGAACAGCAGCGCAAAAGTGCTCGACGTGCAGCGCTGCGCCAGCGAAGCGCTAATCGTGCCCGTGGTCGAACTTGATATCGCAGCGGGTGGCAGGCTCGGTTACGTCAACTTGCAGACCCACGACTCAAAAGCTTGGCAGGTAGCGACTCACACTGCCCGGGTGGAGCGTGAGGCTGCGGTGACAGCGGCTTCGCTGGCTTTGGGAGGCGGCTACGCCCGCACCCGAACCGACACTCGGCTGGTCGGGCGAGGCGCTTCAGGCGATCTGCTGTCGGCTTATTTCGGCTCGGGTGATCAGATTCTTGATTTCCGCACCTATCAGGATCACGCCGCTGCTGACACCACCTCCAACCTGCTTTTCAAAGGCGCAGTGGGGGAGTCGGCTCGCAGCGTTTACACCGGTTTGATCCGGGTGCGACCCGAAGCGCGTGGCACCAACGCTGTGCAAACCAACCGCAACATGAAGCTCAGCGAAGACGCTTGGGCGGAGTCGGTCCCCAACCTCGAAATCGAGAACAACGAAGTCCGCTGCGCTCACGCTTCGGCGGTAGGTCCCGTGGATGCCGACCAAGTCTTTTATCTTGAGAGCCGCGGCGTTCCCACCGCAGTAGCCGAACGTTTGATTGTTGCTGGCTTCTTTGACGAGGTGCTTGAAGCGTTCCCAGTGGCGAGCGCAGCAGACTCTGCACGAAGCGCCATAGCTTTGAAGCTCAACCAGATGTTGGCCTCAGCGACTTGAGCTACAAACAGCGCAGCCCGACCGATAGCAGAAGTGCAGATACAGAGCAGACACCGATCGGAGACTTGAACCGATGACAACTGAAACCACGCACGTACTTTTTGCTTTCGCTGATCTAGCACCCGACACAGCTCGACGCGTTGAAGTGGCTGGCCATGCTGTGGCAGTGGCCCGCATCGGTGACGATATCTACGCTATAGGTGACACCTGCTCTCATGCTGAAGTATCGCTCTCGCAGGGATGGGTCGAACCCGACGACTGCACTATCGAATGCGAAGCTCACGGAGCACAGTTCGATCTACGCACCGGCGAGGCTCTGACCTTGCCAGCCACCCGGCCTGTGGCTACCTATCAGGTTGGTGTCGTAGACGGCATGGTCGTGCTGACACTTGACGGCACCGACACTGGAGCTGCTCAATGAGCACGCTAACGATTGAAGGCTTGCACGCTTCGGTGGCAGGGCGTGAGATTCTCAGTGGCGTTAACTTAGAAGTGGCTGCCGGTGAAGTGCATGCCGTGATGGGACCCAACGGCTCGGGCAAATCGACTTTGGCTCATGTCATCGCTGGGCGCAGCGGCTATGAAAATCTCAGCGGCTCGGTTCGCCTCGATGGGCGTGAACTGCTGAGGATGCCTGCTTGGCAACGTGCTGAGGCGGGACTTTTCCTGGCGATGCAATATCCCACAGAGGTTCCAGGTGTGTCGCTATTGGACATGCTCACCGAGTCGGTTCGCACACCCGAAGATACTGCTGTTGGCGAACTCATGGCTGGCGAAGCCGAACGCATCGGTTTCGACGAGCAGTTCTTGCAGCGCCCGGTCAACGTTGACCTTTCTGGGGGTGAACGCAAACGCAACGAAGCGTTGCAACTCGGAGTGCTCAAGCCTGCTTTCGCGGTAATGGACGAACTCGACTCGGGCCTTGACGTGGACGCTCTTCGCATAGTGGCGGGCCGTATTGAGGAAGCCACCGAGCATGAAGGTCTCGGAGTGTTAGCGATCACTCACTACAGCCGGATATTCGCACACCTTCGCCCTGATGCTGTACACGTTTTTGCGGGTGGGCGCATTCAGGAATCAGGTGGAGCGGAACTCGCCGACGAATTAGAAGCCGAAGGCTACGAAAGATGGACAGCGGCTCTGACAGCGGATCCAGACGATGCTGTGCCGCAGGCTTTCACGGATCCCTTCGGCGATCCTTTCGCCGATCAACTGGCCTAGTCAGTTGGCCTAGCCGTCACCGTCTAGCCTCACTACTATGAACACAGAAAACCCTGCCAAAAGCGATCTGTTGAACGAAGCCGAAATAGCTGATCTGTTGGCTGCACATCCGCAATGGCACCGTGATGGTGAAGTGCTGCGACGCAGCTATGAGTTCAGCGACTTCGCTGCCGCGTTCGCGTTTATCACCCATGTGGCGCTAATAGCTGAACGGCTTTTTCATCATCCCGAATGGTCCAACGTCTACAACCGGGTGGAACTAGCTATCACCAGCCACGATGTTGGCGGTGTCTCGGCGCGTGACCGCGACTTCATAGAACGCGTCGACGCTGTCGGCTAAAAACCCTGCATATCGAGGGGTAGACGGGGCATCGCCTGTTGTGACAGAACTCAAATAGACCTGAATCACTCAAATAGCCCCCGACCCGGCTGTGTCTGGTGCTGCGATGTCGGTGTTACGAAGTGCTCAGTTTCAGGAGACCCAGGAACCTAGTTCAGTTCCGCCGCTGGGATCATTCTCAGAGTCGGCATCAACCTCGCCGCCCAAATCTCGATAGAGAATCGCCGGGGCGATTGTCAAAACGATGCCAAGCACTATTGACACCAGAGTCTGCACAGACTGGGTCACCCAGACACTGATTGACCCTGGAAGGGCTAATCCCAGCAGGATTTGAAGAGCGATTGAGACTGCAAACATGGCCAAGATCACCAGCAGCAGCCGTCCCAGCGACTTCCAGAAGCGTTGCCGGATTAGTCGCACGGCATAGCTCAACGATCCCTTTGATGGGCCTGACGCAGCGACTACGTAAGCCAGTGAGACGACCGGAAGCGCATAAAACGCGACGGCTATCCAAGCTGGGATGGCTAGCAGCGCTAGCCACGGAGAAACGAACACCGTCAACACCGCAAACACCAAGAAGAAGGCGGCTAGCAGCCCCAGTACTTTCATGTCGAGTCCCATTAGTCGCGGCACTCTCGGCAGGCTCTGGTTGATGAGCACACGAAGTCTCAGCTTTTGGCCGCCAAGTTCGGCAATTGCTAGACGCGTCACCGCAGCTTTAGCGAGGTTGCTGGTTATCCACACTATCAACAAACCCAACGCCAGCGGCAGAAAGTTGATAGGTGACCAGTCAAAAGGCCCTAGCGCTTCGCGGATTGAGAAATCCTCGGTCTGTTCCAGCACACCGTCAAAGTCGCCAGTGGAGAATGCGTCCTTGCCGCTGGCTGAGATGCTGTTGAGCTGTCGCTGAATCTCGTCAAACTTGCTGGAGGAGTAAATGCCCGTTTTGGCGTTGATCTCTGCGAGTTCGCTTGCGATCTTGTCATGCTCGCCCGGCAGGAAGAAGGCCGCCTCATTTGTGTTGATGTCTTCAAGCCGTTCACGGATTTCGGTGAGTTCTCCTAGAGCTTCTAGCCGGTCAACAATCTTGCCGATACCTCCATCAATGACTGCTGAAGCTGAAACCAGAAAAAGCAAAGACACAGCCAAATATCCGACACCGATGACAAGGCTGGCCAGAACGCATCTTCGCCAGTGACTCGCAGCAATTGAGATCGTTTTTGCCACCAACTGCGGTGCGCTCCGCATCTTGGTGCCTGCGGATTCGTCAGCGTTGTCGCCGTTGCTTGGGTCGCTGTAGCGCGGTGAGCGATGCTCAGTCCAAGCTTGCCCATCCCAGTATCGATATTGGGCGCTGTCTTCAGGGTCAACATACCAATCAGCTGGCGGCAGGTCGCTCATCGCTGAGACTCTAGCCCTCTCAATGGTGTGTGGGCTCTAACGCTTTGATGTGCGACAATGCCGGGCGGTGAGCGACAATCAGATCGTTGAAGCGCAGCGAGCTGCCGGGCCTGACTGTCTGGGACGCAGTGTGGTTGTTGCTCCTAGCCAGGCACCGCCCGCACCCTGGGATGGCTGCGAACGGGTACGGGTTGACATCGGTTTGCATGATAACACTATCGGCCGACGCTTGCGCTCAGCATGGCAAGGCCGTGAACGGCTAGTGATCGAGTTTGACGGCCCACTGCCGAGTGACGAGCCGGTGCTGACAGGACCTTGGTGGGAGTTGACACCTGGTCTCATCTTGACCGACGAGGTTTGGTATCACTTGTTGACCTCCAATGCGGTGGATGCACGCCATCCGGGCCGTTTCGAGTTCTCTCCTCGCGAGCGGGCTTTGTTGTTGGGTGCCCAACCCGTGCCGTCGGGAGTGGCTGGCGACGTAATGTTGCCTGGCGGCGAAATAGCATGGTGTGACGGCGGGCCTTTCAACATTTTTGACACCCGTCAACTGCATGGTGCTGAACTGATCCCAGCCGCCAGCCTCGCTGCGGGTTCTTTGGCACCGCTGAGGTACTGCGAACCCGCCGCAGAGTTGGCACCCGATCAGCAGTGTGCAGTTGGTCATCTCGGCGGCGGGGCTTGCATCGTTGCACCGGCAGGTTCAGGCAAAACTAGGGTGCTCACCGAACGGGCACGCTGGCTGGTGCGTGATCTGGGCGTAGATGCGAGCGCTGTGTGTCTAGTGGCTTACAACGTGCGGGCCCGTTCCGAGATGGCCGAACGAACCGCCGATCTTGCTGGCTTGGAAGTGCGCACTCTCAACAGCCTGGCGTTGGCTGTGTGCAACGGCACCGGCGCCTTCGCACGTCCGGCAAGACATGCCCGCGTTGAGGTGATTGATGAGCGAGCGGTGCGTGACCTGCTTCATGATCTGGTGGGGGAGAAGACACCCCGAAAGCGCAGACGTGCTATGACTGATCCGCTGGCAGCGTGGCTGGAAGCGCTTAGCGCTTCACGGCTCGGGCTGCGCAACCCCGCTGACGTAGAACGCGATTACGCCCCCGATGTCACGGGTTTCACTGAGTTAGCACCGGCTTACGCTGAGACGCTCAACGAGCGCGGTGTTGTTGACTTCGATCATCAGATTATTCGCGCTATCGAAGTGCTGCTCACCGACCCGGTTGCCCGCGCCGTCGCTCGCCGTGCCTGCGGCGTGCTGCTAGTTGATGAGTTCCAGGACTTGACCCCAGCTCATCTGCTGATGATCCGCCTTCTGGCTGGCCCGAGAGGTGACGTGTTCGCTGTGGGCGACGACGATCAGACCATCTACGGATACTCGGGCGCGTCGCCGCAATGGTTGATTGATTATGAGCGGTTCTTCCCAGGCGCGGCGCGTCATCTGCTTGAAGTCAACTACCGCTGCCCTCCAGCCGTGGTTGAGGCGGCTGTCAACCTGCTATCTCATAATCAGCGCCGCATCGCTAAACAGATCACAGCCCGTCCCATCAGCTCACGCCGCAAGTCAACAAAGGCAACAGAGACAACTAAGTCAACACAGTCAAAACAGGAAACTGAAGCCTCCAATGGCGCAGCCAGGATCGCAGGCGATGTAAAGATCGCTCCCGCTGTTGATGGAGGCTTGGCTGTGGTTGAGCATGTGAGAACACTCATGGGTGCAGGTGCCGCAGCGCGTGACATCGCAGTGCTGACCCGAGTCAACAGCACTTTGTTGGCGCCGCAGATCGTGCTTTCGGAGGCGGGAATTGAATGCATGACTCCGGTCGGGCTGTGGTTCCTAGAACGCACCGGGGTAGCTGCGGTGCTGGCCTGGCTCCGGCTGGCTACCTCGGGTTTAGTCCGACTGCCAACCGATGCGCTGGCTACCGCGGCCCGTCGCCCACCTCGAAGCATCTCGCCCAAAGTGATTGGATGGATGGCAGAGCAGCGCAATGTGGGAGGGTTGCGTCGCTTAGCCGGTCGCATCTCAGACGATAGAACTGCGCAGCGTGTCGAGGATTTCGCTGATGATGTGGAGCGTCTCGCTGAGATAGCCCGCGAAGGTGCTGACACGCTGCGGCTATTAGAGGCGATCCAGCACGGCACGAACCTGGCAGCCAGCCTTGATCAACGCCTTGATGCATCGCGCCGCACCGTGGACCGTTCCGCTCACGGCGATGATCTGCGTGCTCTGATGTCGGTGGCGGCTCATTGCGCGGATCCGGCAGCATTCGAAGACTGGCTGCGCACTCGACTGACTGATGCGCCTCACCGCAGCGAGACAAACGATGTTGCTGGCGCTCCAGTATGGGGACGAGGTGTTCGTCTCGCCACCGTGCATCGGGTCAAAGGTTTGGAATGGCCTCATGTGATCGTGCTATCGGCTACCGAAGGCCTGATGCCCCACCGCCTGTCCAGCGATATTGAGGAGGAGCGCCGTGTGTTTCATGTAGCTATCACTCGCTGCTCGCAGTCGTTGTTGATCGTCGCCGACGGACCTAAGTCTCCGTTCATCACAGAGATACAGCACCGCTCCAAACTGGCACCTGCAGGTCTGCCCGCCGCACAAGGCCGTAGTCGCCCTTCACTCAGATCACCCGCAGAAGCCAATGCGTCTACACAGCCTCAAGACCGGCAGGGGTCGAGCCGGTCGTTCACCCCAGAAAACCAGCCCATTGATGCTTTAACCGAACCAGAAGCTGCTGAGATGTTCGAACGCCTACGTCATTGGCGTCTGCAACGCAGCAAAGCTGATCGTGTGCCAGCCTTCGTGGTCTTCTCAGATTCAGTCTTGCGTGAACTGGCTCGCCGACGACCTACCACCGACAAGGACCTGCTGGCTGTGCCCGGCATCGGCCCGGCCAAGCTCGCTCGTTACAGCGAAGACCTCAAGCCTCTTTTGGCTGGTATTTCGCGGAGTTGAGGAGACGGGCAAGACAAGTTCGTGTCGCCAACCGAGGAGGATGTCTGATGTCCAACTTGTCTGAGATCATCTTCAATCACCGTCATGGACTGCTACCCGAAGAGGTCTTGATAACGACCGCAGGCGTCTTCAAGTGATGGAGGCAGTGGAGGACTCTTGCTCAGCCCTCGACAGAGCTCAACGAGCTTTTCAGCATGGACATCACAGTCCCTCACGCGAGCTAGCCGCGGATAGTCGCGAGTTGATTCGTCAATGTCTTGACCATCAAGGAACGCGAACCAGGTCTCAATACTCCATGTTGGCACGCAGATGAATACGTTGTCTGCTTCGCTAGGAGCGACGACACCATGCTCTATGCAGGCATCGTCAAGAGAGGCGCGGCGACGAACTGCACCTTGATCGTCGCCGTCAATCATCACGATGAGCCGAACGCGTTCAGCGCCTTTTGCACGAACAGCCTTGAGTTCTTTCGGGAATTGCTTGCGAACGAACTGTTCAGCCGAGCCGCGTCCATGTGGCGACTTTTCTACTCGAAAGTCTCTTAGGCTCCAGCCACTCCTGCAAAGAAATCGCTTCACGAAGGTCTCATGTTGACGATCTTCGCAAAGCAGCACGATACGCACGCTTCGGCTCATCGCTCCCAGCCTCGCGCCACCAGTTCGGACAGTTTGAGGCCGTAATCCGGTAAGTCAGGCGACTGGAGTCGAGTAACTGAAACTGCCGACGAGTCTCGTCGCAGCAGCAGCCCACTGTCAGGCCCCAGATAATCGATTAACTCTGGATGGTGCGAGCAGATGACGGCCTGGACGGCTTTCTCCTGGCACATGTCGACGAGGGCCATGATCCAAGGTTGTATCTCAGCAAGGGCCACGAAGTTGTCGGGTTCGTCTAGGAACATGACACCTTCAACCACTGGATCGCGAAGATGCAGCATTGCATACAACACGACAAGTGCTCGCTGACCGTCGGACAACTCACCAAAGCGGAGTTTGAACCGTTTCAGATCAACATCAAGTGCAGCTCCATCAGCGTGAAAGTCGAGCATCAGCGCCCGCTGATCAAGGCCAGCTTGTTGGAGATGCACGTCGTGAAATCCTTCAACAACAGGACGCAGTGCCTCAACATGGTTGCGTACCGAAGCAGGATTTTCTTGGACCGCGTGCCGGTACCAGTCCACGAAGTTTTCGGCGTGACGGCCAAGATACTCGGATTCGCGTTGGGATTCGGTGCCGAGCAGCGCTGGCCTTATGGAGCAAACAACCGTCGATTTCATAATCTCCATGAAGTTCGTGAGCCGGGTATTGAAGGGCTGAGCAGCAACTCGGGCAAGTGCCGATTCGCTCCAGTCGGCACCGTAGGTAGGACCTTCTGAGCCATCGTCGCGGTAAAGCTTCACCTCTCCTAGGTCGCAGCTAAACAGCGTGTCGCCATTTGAAACCAAACTCTCCTCAATGACACGCGATTGTCTCTCATTGCGGTCATGCTCAACCCGAAGCCGGTAGCGATAACTCTCGCCGTTAGCAATCAAGTCAATCTCGAACAACTGTTTGCGATCCGATTGCCAGCGCGTCAGAGTGGTGGGATGAAATGCTATTGGGTCGTTGACTCTGGCCTCTCCAGCAAGCAGTTTTCGGAGGCCGAATACAACATCCAGAACGGCTGTCTTGCCCGTGCCGTTAGCGCCTACAAGCAATGATGTCTCGCCCAAGGGCAACTCAAAGTTGACAAGGCACTTGTAGTTGTGGATGTAGATCCGCTCAAACACGTTCCAATCGTAATATTGCGGCTGCTATGTTGCTCAGGCTCGTTCGCTGCGAGTGCAACTTCACTAGGGGCTACCTGGTAGCACGTCGCGGCTCTGCACCATTCAACACGGGCACGGTGGCTGGCTGTTAAGGCGGCTGTCCCTTGCAATCTCAGCACAAGCGCCTACATGCTGGCGGGCTTTGCGGGGGTTGACAGACTCTGACTACTGGGTAGCTTTGGTGGGGGTGTTGGTGTGTGGTGGGTTGGTTTGTTATGCTGTGGGGTGATGTTCGTGTTCCCGAGTTTGGTTTGGAGTTGGTTGTGATGGG
>JAPYNU010000098.1 GCA_028283245.1 Candidatus Aldehydirespirator catecholifindens
TCAAGAAACTGCATCAAGAATCCTCTTGTGGATAATAACGATGATTTTTCATTTGACAAGTTCCGTGCATCCATCTATCTTCATGGCAAAGTTAGACAACTTTGCCATGAAGATAGATGGATGCACGGAACTTGTCAAATGAAAAATCATCGTTATTATCCACAAGAGGATTCTTGATGCAGTTTCTTGACGTGATTGACCTCATCACCGGCGCTGAAGCTACGTCAAGAAGCAGGCAAGGGAGGGGGTGGTGGACCGGCGACGAAGCTGAGTTCAACTTTGGAATCGTAAACTTGTCTGGTGCTGTCAACCGACACACGCAGAACTCAGCCACAGGACTCTCCAAACCCGCTTCGGATAGGAGTTCTGGGTGGAACGTTTGATCCGCCGCACTGGGGGCATCTGGCAGTAGGGCTTGAAGTACGCCACCAGCTGAAACTCTCAGTAGTTCTGCTAGTGGTGGCAAACGATCCTTGGCAGAAGTCCGCCGTGACATCTGTGACGCCTGCAAAGCTGCGCCTAGAGATGGTCCGTTGCGCTGTCAGCAACCTTGAAGGCCTTGAGGCCAGCACCCTAGAAATAGATCGAGGCGGCCAGAGCTACATGGCCGACACGCTTCAACAGCTGCGCGTGCGGTATCCCGATGCTGAGTTGATGATGGTGGTGGGCTCAGACACCGCTGAAGAACTAGGCACCTGGAAACACCAGCAACAGCTTCGTGAATTAGCCACCACAGTTGTGGTCAACCGAGCCGGACGCTTAAACGGACGCTGCCCAGACGACTGGCCGGTCGTCTCCGTTGAAGTGCCAGCGCTGGAGATCTCTTCGCATGACATCCGTTCACGCTTCGCATCCGGCAGGCCTGTTGAGGCTTTAGTGCCCAAAGCGGTGGCTGAAGTCGTGCGTGCCAGAGGTTTATACGGGTGCCTGCATTGAACCAAGAGCACCAAGCTGACTTTCAAACACGCTTGGGGGCGCAGCTCAGTCGTGTCCGAGAACTCCTGAAACGCATCCTAAAGCTCCCTGCGCGGCGCAAGCCAGCATCAGGTGCCCACATCTTCTGGCGCTTCGTTTATCCGGTGCTGGTATTGGGTGCAGGCGTGGCAGTGCTGCTCTTAGCGCTCGCAGGAGGCCGAGCGGTGCTCACTCAGAGGGTGAACAGCGTTGAGCAGGAAGTCGTCCTAGCGCCCGACGAGCCTGGATACCTAGAACTGCTTGGCGCAACCCCGACCTTGCTGGCGCTCCACACCGACAACAGCAAGCTGACCGGAGTTTCGTTCATCGCTCGCACCGGCGTCGAAGCAGGCGGCGGCGTAGTTCTACTGCCAGCCGACCTGCTGGTGACCTCAGTGCAAGGAACAAACTCGCAAACACGGCTGCTATCGGACGTGTTCGCTGTTGACGGGATCGACGCAATAGAACAGTTAGCCGAAGAAATATTCGGCATTGGCTTTGATGAGGTAGTGGAAATCCCCACCGATTGGCTCGCCTACAGCATCGAACCTGTCAACGTGTTGCCGTATTTGCTAGCAGAAGATCTGGTGGAGGCTTCACCTGATGGCACCTATCGCGTGATCTACGAATCGGGACGCCAAGAGTTGACCGCTGCTGATGCGGCAGCCGTCTATGCACATCTCAACCCTGACGAATTCGGCGGCAACCGCACTTACCGACAAAAAGCGCTCTGGGAATCGTGGCTCGGGATTGTTGGTCGAGCTTCTGACCCTCAGGCGGTGATCCCGCCGCCCGACTCGCCGCTGGCACCGCACATGGCCGCTCTAGCGTCAGGCACCACAGTGGTGGATGTGCTGCCTTTTGAGACCCGCGCTGCTGACACAGACTCCGTACCCGTGATGGTGCTTGATGAGCAGGGGCGTGAGTGGCTGCACAACGAAGTGCTGGAGCTGGTGCCCTGGCCCAAGCAGCCCGAATCGTTTCTGCGGCCACGGGTGCAGCTTCTTGACGGCACCGGCGATACAGCGATCCGGGATGCTCTGGCTGCTGACGTGGTCGCTGCAGGCGGCGTGGTCACCGCAATAGGCAACACCACAACTTTCGGTGTGCAAGACACTCAGTTCGTCTACCATCGAGCTGAACTTGTGAATGACCCCATCACCAACTCCATTGCCATACAGCTCGGTGTCAACATGACCCTCATTGAGTTAGGCGAATCTGTCGACGATCTGGTCGATATCACAGTCACGGTCGGACTCGACCAAGCGAATCGGTAGTTGACAGTGTCTATACGCAGTGAGGCCGTGACCCAAGCGGCTCGTGATAGCAGCGAAATCCAGCGGGAATGGCACCACAGTGACGCAACGAACTCACACCTATTCGCGCAGCCTCTTAGATGGGCTGTGGCCGCTGCTGATGCCGCCGAGCAGCGCAACGGACTCGAAATTCTGGTGATTGACGTAGGCGACGTTTTGGGAGTGACTGACCTGTTTGTGATCACCCACGGCAACAATGCCAGGCAGGTGCGTGCCATAGCTGAGGGGGTTGAAGAGTTGCTCAAGCAGGCAGGCGGCCCTTCTCCCGTGCGGATCGAAGGGGCGGAGGATCGCCAGTGGGTGCTGATCGATTACGGGTCTTTCGTGGTGCATGTATTCGACGCTGAGCGACGAGCCCTTTACCAGCTTGAACGGTTGTGGGGCGACTGTCCTGTGCTTGACTGGCGCAGCCTTGCTAAAACCTGACAAAACAGGTAGGGTTTCGCTATGGCAAGTTTCAGAGACCTGTTGATGCAGGCCAAATCGCAGATCCGTGAGGTGGACACTGCCACCAGCGAAGAGCTGCTGAACCGTGGCTGGACTCTTCTTGATGTGCGCGAGCCCGACGAATACGAACAAGGTGCCATCGTCGATTCGGTGCATATTCCCCGAGGCCAGCTTGAGTCCAATATTGAGAACCGGATCACGGATCGTTCCCGTCCGATCGTGGCCATGTGCGCTGGTGGGGTGCGTTCAGCTTTCGCAGCGGTGACGTTGCAGCAACTTGGCTACAGCGAAGTGGTGTCAATGGCTGGCGGTTTCAACAAATGGAAGGACGAAGGCCGAGCCTGGCAGCGCCCCCGCACTCTCAGCGACGAACAACGCAACCGTTATCAGCGTCATCTGCTGGTGCCAGAAGTAGGCGAAGAAGGTCAACTCAAACTGCTTGATGCCAAAGTCCTGCTGCTAGGAGCGGGAGGGCTCGGATCACCGGCAGCGTTGTATCTGGCAGCCGCAGGTGTCGGCACTGTCGGGGTTGTTGACATGGATGTAGTAGACGAATCGAATCTGCAGCGTCAAATCATGCACAACACCGACCGGATCGGCGACCGCAAAGTCGACTCCGCCAAGAAGACGCTCACAGCACTCAACCCCGATGTCAATGTAGTCACCTACGACACCCGGCTTGGTGCCGACAACGTGCTGGAGATACTCGAAGGTTATGACGTGGTGATTGACGGTGCCGATAACTTCCCGAGCCGATACCTGCTCAATGATGCCTCCGTGAAACTCGGCATTCCAGTGGTTCACGGCTCGATCTTTCGTTTCGAGGGTCAAGTCACCGTGTTCGATCCTCGTAACGGTCCCACCTACCGTGACATGCTGCCCGAGCCGCCACCAGCCGAGCTGGCACCTAGCTGCGCTGAAGCAGGAGTGCTCGGCGTGCTGCCTGGCATTGTCGGCAGCGTTCAAGCGTTGGAAGCCATCAAGCTACTTCTTGGTGTGGGAGACCCGCTGCGAGGTCGTCTGCTGGTGTTTGACGCTCTAGAGATGAGCTTCCGAGAGTTCAAGCTGCAAGCCGATCCTGCTAATGAGGTCACCTACGACAATCGTGACCGCATCGTGGTGCGCGAACTCGAAGGTCTCTGCATGCCGACACTCACATAGCAGATGTCTGCGTAAGCAGACTCTGACATAGCTAAAGCCGCCATACCTAAAGCATTTTGCTGGTGTAAGAGGCCGAGCTGGTGTAAGAGGCCGAGCGAATAGTCTTGGCTTTAGACTCCGAGGCGCAATCCCTGGAAGGACCGCGACCATCGGAAAGCTGCTTAACCAACTCCGGTGGCGTTTTGAGAGCCTGCTGCCTCAAGGCACATCTTGGATTCTTTGGGCGTTGGTCTTCAACGGGCTCACCACCTACGGCTACCTAGTGGTGGCCGGGCGCTCTTTAGGTGATGATGGCTATGGCACTTTGGCTGTGCTATGGGCTCTGATCAACATCGGCGGTTTTGGCTTGTTCCAGCCCCTAGAACAGGAAGTAGCGCGAGCCACCGCCGAGCGGGCCAGCCAAGGCGTGGGCAGCGCAGCGGTGCTGCGGCGAGCCGCTGGGCTAGGTGCGGTTCAGTTCGTGCTCGTAACTATCGCTTTATTGGTGGCGTGGCCTTTGGGCTTGGACGGGCTTTTGGATGACCGCCCAGAACTGCTAGTGGCTCTGGTGCTAGCTCTGGGTGGTTTCGCAGGAGCTCAACTAGTGCGAGGCGTTGTCGGCGGGCACCACTTGTTTGACCGGTATGCCTGGTATTTCACTGTCGAAGGCGGTGCGCGACTGGCTCTCGTGTTGATTTTGGCTGCTGTCAGCGTGTCAGCAGTAGGCGCTTACGGGTTAGCCATCGCAGTAGCCCTAGTAGTAGCCACGGTGGTCACAGCGGCACCCAACCGGCTTTTCCTAGCACCTGGACCGCCGATCTCTTACCGTGAACTAGTACCCAGCCTGGCGTTTTTGCTGGTCGCTTCGCTTGGCGAGGCGTTCGTCCTTAATGTGGGGCCGGTAGCGCTGGACATCGTGGCTGGCGATGAGTTAGGCACCGACGCAGCCGGGGTCTTCCTTAACGGCATGCTGATCTCGCGCGTGCCGCTGTTCTTCTTTCAGGCAGTGAAAGCCAGTCTGTTGCCGAGCTTGGCCACTCTGGCCGGGCAGGGTGACCGTGTCGGGTTCCGCAACATGCAGATCAAGATCACAGCAGCGGTGGCTGCTGTCGCCGCGGTAACAACCGTGATGGCCTGGATGTGTGGGCCATGGGTAGTGCGCGTGGTTTTTGCCGATGAACTGAGTCGCAACGATATGGCTTTGCTGGCTGCCAGCGGGGGAGGCTTGATGCTGATGCTGTCGTTGGCGTTGGGGCTGGTGGCTTTGGATCACTCGCGCTTGTCGGTGGTTGGCTGGATCGCAGCGATAGCAGCGTTCGCGGTTGTGGTCAGCTTCGATTTTGAGCCGTTTCTGCGTGTTGAACTAGGTTTGGTGGCTGCTGTCACAGCGGGTTCGCTGGTGACAGGCGGACTGCTTCGCCAGCTCTACGCAGCCGATGCCAGACAGCGGTAAGCCCGCCGAGCTGCTGGCAACCGCTACTGTGGATGATGCTGACTGTCGAAACGCTTGAGGAGGGCTCAGATGAGGTTCGAGTTTGAGTCTGATACGCGACAGACGATTATCAGAGCCATTTTCGAAGGTGAAGACAGCTTTGAGGGTGCGCGTCAAGAAGGGCCTGGCACAAAGATCACATACTCGGGGCGTGACATCGTTTTCGATTATCCGGTCGAGTCGATGCATCCCGACCTTTTAGGTCTGTTGTGCCTGATCATCTTTTATCCGTTTATTGGTGGTGAGGTGACGTTCCCTCAGGCGGTGTCACCTCGCTTGGTTAAGGCTTTTGAGCCTGCGATGTTCAAAACCCGACTCAGGTTCACGAATGTGGATGACTCCGTCGAAATGTATTCAGGGTCAAAAATGGCCCTGTCTTTCGGCGGTGGCATCGACTCAACCGCGGTGCGTGAACTGTTACCCGAAGCGTTCGTCGTGCATGAAGCACACATCAGAGACGGTCAGGTGATGCCGTCGCGTTCCGTTGAGATCGTGCAAGAAATGGGACCCGAACAAGGGCGAGTGGTTCTGACTAATCAGCGTTACGTTTCACAACCGGGCGGCTGGCACGGCTGGACCTGCTCAACAGCGACCTCGCTGCTGCTGGCAACCGATTTTGATTTTGGGATCATACTCACAGGCTCCAATCTCGGCAGCACGCTGCTATGGAACGGATCAAAATATTTTGACCGTTTCGCGGCGAGAACTCATCACGGCTTCACCGGCAACTTCTGGCAATCGGCTTTCAATACTGTCGGCATACCCATGTTCTCGCCGGTGTGCGGTGTCAGCGAGTTTCTCACGATGAAGCTCTCGCTCAAGGCGCTTGATGCCGGACAGGTCGTCTACTGCATGGCTGACAAAGGCGATGCCTGCTTCAAATGCCTGAAATGTTTCAGGCGAGACGTGATCCGAACCATGGTCGCCTCGGGCTCTTCGGTTGACTGGGTGCCTTATGACCGTGCGAAGGTTCATGAACATCTTGAGAATCGGCCGCTGCACTTCGGCCACCTTTACAGCTATGTGCGAGATCGTGGCCCTAGCCTCCCGAGATTTGTGATGTCGCGCGTGAAAGACCTCCCCGCTATTAAGTCGGACTGGCCGATGAAAGTGCATCCCGGCACGTTCGAGTTTTGTGCGGACCAGTGGCGCAACATGATCTCTGATCGGGTAATGCAACGCCTCGAATCAATGCAACCCAACGAAGTTGAGGAACTGCAATCCTGGGATCAAAGTCTCCTGCAGAGCCGTGCTGGCACTACCAGAGGCTTTATCAGCGATGTCGCAAACCGTTTGCGCTTGATTATTCGATCCCAGCGAACTTGAGGTCACAACCAGCGCGAACCTCGTCAGCTTGTTTGAGGAAATAAGCATCTGTGGTGCTCCAAGTGTGGCCTTCGGCGTGGCGGACCAGCATGTAACCCGAACCATGCGTGCGGTAGGTGCGAAGCCCGGCGTTGAACACATCATCAATCAACGCACGGTCAACCCCAGAAGGAATCGGTCGCCAACCGAACACACTGTCGAGATGATTCCTAGAGATCAGCAAGGCACCGCCAGCGAGAGTTCTAGAAGAACGACGCTCAGAGCGATTGCGGAAACGGTGAACAGTTCGATCCGAGTCAGCTAGATACACATATTCAGCGCCTTTGCCTATCAAAGCAGCCCGCGAATATTCATGCGCCAGCACCAAATCCCAGAGATGATGCGGTCCGTAAAAGTCGTCGTCGTCAAATTTGGTAAGCAGTTCGCCGCTTGACTTGCTCACAGCTGCGTTGAGCACCGCCCCGAGCGGTTCGCTGGCTGCTACTGCAACAGTCACTTTCGCAGAATCGAAACCTGCCAGCGCTTCGTCAACATTGGCACTGTCGAAACCTTCGCCGTGGGCGGCTAGCACAAGCTCCACCCTCGGATAGTTCTGGCGAGCCACTGCCTGCACAGCGGCTTTCACGCGGTGCGGTCGTCGGGTCGCTAACAGCACCGACACTAGCGGCAGTTGCGGACCCGTATAACTGCTCGCCGCAAGCACCTGCCGAGCGCGTGCGCGTAGCGAATGATCACGCAAAGCGCAGCGGCGCATGGCGATACTCAATACTTCTCGGGTGTGAACATCCGCAGTGGTGACACGCTCATCAAGCATCAGCGCATATAGCTCATCACCCAGCAAGGGCGCAAGATCATCGTCAGCGGCGTCAAGGCTGACCACCACTCCTTGAGCTGCCATAGTCACCAGCGTCGCAGCTCGGCTGCGTGTATCGCGATGATTTGTGGCCGAGTCTTTCACATGATGAACGCTCACCGGCCTAGCGAGCCTGCGACTTAGCACCGATCCAGTGGTGGCGGGCTTGCGGGCATTGCCTCTCCAGCCGACAGGGTTGAACTTCTCAATGTTGAACGCTGGAACTGATGCCGACGGCACAAGCTGGTGAAGCAGCAGCGTTTCTAAGCCTGACTCTTCCAAAGTTTGGGTGCTGATGGCTGTGCCGGTCGCGGCTTGTACATGGTCGGTGCTGTCAGCTAGTAGCACTTGGGTGTGATCATTGAGTGTCTTGGCGACATCGGTCGAAGCTTCAAAAACCGCGTTAGACAGCGGCCCGCAGGTGGCCATATTGGGCCCGAGACGGTAATGGGCAAGCAGATGAGCGCGCAGCATGATCCCAGTCTCGTTGAGGCGTTTGCGGCCGATGACTCCGACGCTTTCAGAGGCCCAGCGACCGAAATCCCGAGCATCGCCGAGGCTGCGGACTGTCGAAGCTTCACGCCGTATTGATCGGTTAACGGCAGCAGTGCGTTTCAGGTTGCGATTACCGAAATGTCGGGTTCGCCTAACCAAGCGTCGCAGCAGTCGACCGAGCCTTCTGGTTCGTGATTGCAGTCGCTGCCATACGGGTGTGCTGGTGCTCAAAGTCACTACATCCGAAGTGTCCAGATCTAGCGGTGTCACCACCTCGCAGCGATTCAGGGCGATACTGCGGCGAGCGGCACGATGCAGCACCCAGCCACGCGCAATGGTGACACCTTTGGCGGGGTCTGCGGTATTGGTGGATGCAATCGGGTCGGTTCCCAACTGTTGGCGCAGCTTTTTGACGATGTCAGAGCCGACCGTGGCATCGCCGGGTATCGTGACGTGAAACGCTGCGGAACCGAAAGCATCCAGCGCGCCGTTGATCTTGCCGAAATGAACTCTGGGATCGCCAGCCAGTAGACGTCGCAGCTTTTCGTGCTCGTCGCTGCGGGTAATGTCAGATCCTGGTGGCTCCTCAATCCACACCACTAGGTCATGGACGCTGTCGGCAAGGATCTGTTCAACGGTCTCAACAGATGCCGGTAGCCCATAGGAGGTAGTTCGTAGAGTCACCACATATTGCGGCACAGTGAAACTGCGTCCTGGGCCTGCTCGCCTGAAGCCGGGATGCGCAATCAGTTGCGAAATTTTGGCTCGCTGTAATTCTAGGCTCGCGGTTTCTTGCGCGCTGGGTGACGCACCTTCGCCTTGATGCCAGCACATGGCCGCCCGTTCGGGTATCAGCAGCGCGCCGTGGGCGTAAGCGCGATAACCGAACTCGGTGTCTTCTGTGCCCCACTGCGTGAAGCTCTCGTCGTAGCCGCCGACCTTGTCATAGAAAGCTTTGGAGACACCCAGGTTGCCTCCAGTTACGGCACGAAAAATGTCGTCTGCTTCGGTGAGGTCGTTGGTGCGTGACATGTGCGAATCGATCCACTCAGGTCGTTGCCAGGGTCGCCCGGCGAACAGATCCTGCAATGAGCCGTTGCGGCTGCGTATCTCGTCGGTTGTGATGCCTTCAACATCAACATGGGCTCGGAAGCCGAGCGTGATTAGGTCGCTGGCGCGGTGATGCCAGCGGGCATGCGCTGACAGCCATTGCGTCTCGGGCAGCATGTCACAGTCAAGAAACACGAGGATCGGCTGCGTTGCGGCGCGTGCTCCAGTGTTGCGAGCTCGTGCTAGGCCGAAACCCTGGTCTTGTTGATGCATCACCCGCAGCGACAATGGGCTGTCAGCGGGGGTTGCGAGCGGTGTAGCCGAACCGTCATCAACGATCACCACCTCAAAGAGTTCATGGGGGTAGTCCTGACCCTCAAGCGCGGCCAGCGTTAACTCCAGTGCATCAGGTGCCTCGTAGTAGGTGACGATCACGCTGACACCCAGCGTTGGCCGGAAGGACTCCGGCGGCTCTACCGCCAGCGAGCGCCAGTCGTTGCCATGCACATCAGAGGGTGGGGGAGTTGCGTTCACGAGATGCCAGCGAAGACGAGGTCCAGTCCTTCGCGTCGCTGCGCGGCACGACCAGTGAAGTGCGATTCGTTGATTTTCCAAGTGTGGTTTTCGCCGTGGCGCACTCGCAGATACCCCTGTCCGTGAGTGCGGTAGATCTTTCCGCCGATGCGGGTCACGTCACGGGCTAGGCAGGTATCTACATGGCTTTTGACGCGCCGCCAGCCGCCAGCCGCTGCCAGATCATGGTGAGAGATAAGCAGGGCACCCCCGCTCACCCCTGGATAGTTGAGATAACGCTCCCCGCGCCGCCCGAACAGGTGAAGCGTGCAGTCCTGGTTAGCCACATAGACGTATTCTGCGCCTTTGGCTACCAGTTCCGCCTGAGAGTATTCATGCGTCAATACCAGATCCCAGATGTGTTCGGTGCTGTAATAGTCGTCGTCATCGAACTTGGTGAGCAGCTCTCCTGTTGAGGCTGCGACCGCTTCGTTGAGCACTGCCCCCAATGGTTCGGTGGCTGAAACCGCTACCACTCGCACCGGCATTTCGACGGTTTCGATTGCTTCTGCGACGGCATCGCTGCTAAAGCCGTCGCCGTGGGTTGCCAGCACCAGTTCGGTAGCGGGATAAGTTTGCGCTGTCACTGAGGCCACTGCTTCAGCGAGTCGCTCGGGTCGGTTGGTTGCCAGCAGTATCGACACTGTGGGTGGGTCGGCTTGCTGTCCGGCTGCGGTGATCACCTGCCGAGCCCGGGCCCGCAGCGAATGGTCGCGTAATGCACAGCGGCGCATTGCGATACTGATCGCCTCAAGCTCGTGGGCATCGACACCTGCGATCCCCTCAGTGTTGGCCATTAGATCATGCAGTTCTGAGCCCAGAACAGTCCGCAGTTCGTGGTCGTCTGTCGTGATGCAAACCACTGCGCCGGTTGCGGCTCGGGCCGCTAGCGCAGCAGCTCTCAGTGTTGGCTCAGATTCGCTGGTCACTTCGGCAGCATCAACCGGTGCTGCGACTTTAGGCTTCCAGTTGATCGGGTTGACTTTCAGCGGATCAAAGGCCGGTACCGAGAACTGCTTGGGTGCCGACGACAGCACCACCACAGTCGCTTTGAAGGCAGGATCATCGCCATCGAGAGAATCATCGGCGACCACAATGTCGGCGTGCTCGCACCGCGATGTGGGTGCCACTCGCCCTGAGGCAGCGAACACCGCCTCGGATTTAGGTCCGTTGGTGGCGAGCCACGCGCCGAGCGGGTAAGAAGCCAACCGATGGCGTCCAGCGGCTCGATCTCTAATGAGTTCGGCTAGTCGCTGTGAGCGCAGCCACAGAGCTCGAGCTAGCCATCGAGCTAGCGGGGCAGCCTGCGCAGGCTTTCGCACCACTCGACGGATCCCAGCCAGGCAGCTAGAAACCCGCGAACTCAAAGTCACGACCCGGTCTCATGTCGCTGGAGCGCCCCAGGAAGAAGTCATCGTCAATGGTCCAGGTGTGCTCGTCGCCGTGGCGCACCCGCAGATACCCGGCACCGTGAGTCCAGTAGATGCTGCCACCCAACTGCTTGACGTCACGGGCTAGGCAGATATCAACGCGGCGGGGGACTCTGCGCCAGCCTCCGGCATCTTGCAAATCTTGGCGTGAGATCATCAGCACCCCGCCAGACACCACCGGATCAACAACGAAGCGCTCTCTCATCTTGTCCACCCGCACGGTGCTGTCGCGTTGAGCTAAATATACGAACTCTGCGGCTTTGGCGACCAGTGTCGCCTGAGAATACTCACGGGCCAATACCAGATCCCAGATGTGGTCGGCGCTGTAATAGTCGTCGTCATCGAACTTAGTGATCAGAGTTCCCGACGAGGCCTTTACCGCGGCATTAAGAACTTCGCCTAGGCGTTTGTCCTCGGGCACTCTCACGATCGTCATGGGACAGTCCAAGTCTGCGGCGGCTTTGATCTCGGTGTCGGTTTTGAAACCGTCGCCGTGAAGCGCAGCCACGAGTTCCAGCCGCGGGTAGTTCTGCACTCGCACCGCCTTGAAGGCATCTGCGAGCAGTTCTGGTCGGCGGGTAGCCAGCAGTATCGACACCTCAGCAGGAGGTGTGTCAATGCCTTGTGTCGCCAAGATTTGGCGGCTGCGGGCTCGCAGAGAATGATCGCGCAACGCCAGGCGGCGCATAGCGATGCTGAGATGCTCCCGCTTGCCACGGTCAGCGGCGGCTACGGCTTGGCTTGACATGAGAGCATGAAGCTCAGCACCGAGACAGTCGGCAAGCGCACTGTCGCTGCGGGTTATCTGCATCACGACTCCGGCAGCGGCTAAGGCAGCTAGCGTGCTGGCCCGCTGGGCGGCATCACCCAAAGGTGTGCCTGAGTCGGTGATGTGGTGCAGTTTCCTCAGACGGTTGATGAGTTCGTTATCAAGATGCAACAGCGCAGGCCCCTCAGCCGGAGGCGACAACAGCGAGTTGAGTGGCACCGACTCGGGCTCGTGTTCGGGCTGCCAGTCGATCGGGTTGATACAGGCTGGGTCAAACGCAGGCACAGCGAGTTGTGGAGGCAATTCGCTGAGAACAACAACTTTGGGCTGTGCCGTGCTGGCACCTGCGGTCAGTGACCTGCCGGTCTGTGCAGTGTCCACGATCAGAAAGTCGACGGGCTGCTCACCGATGGCATTGCCTACCCTTGCCGAGGCAGCGAACACGTCCGCAGCCTGGTCGCCGCAAGCAACCAGTTCTGCTCCCAGCGGGTATTTAGCCAATCGGGCGCGGTCGACTCCAGCAGGTGTCTGAAGCGCCCGTCTCGCCTTTGCTCGCCGACTCACGGCGGCACTCAACCACCTCAGCAGTCTCCAAGCGTCTCTGGGGTTGCGCACTCTGGCTGCTCTGAAGGCAACTGCCCTGCCGTAGTGCATCAAGCGGCTGCTGCGTGATGCGGCAAGTTTGAGGCCTGTGGCTAGAGGCTTGTCGGGAATTGCGCCGCTTTGTTGCACAGGGAGACGTTCTGCGTTCAGTGCCCGTCCGTCAAGGTCGATCACTTCGCCGACTGCATGCACCGGCACTCCCTGGCGTCGGGCGCGTTGCAGCGCCCATGAGCGGGTGATCGTTACTTGATGGCCCGACTCCAGCAGGGCCCGTCCCGCGGCGGCGCTATCTAGTTGTTGACGCAGTCGCCCGATCATCATGGGTGTCACCGAAGCGCCAGCGCCGATCGTGATATGAAAAAGTGTCGCAGCGAACGCCTCCGCCGCCCCGCCCGGCTCGCCGAAATGCACTCTGGGGTCGCCGTCGAGATGGCTGTGCAGCCATTCGAGCCCACCGATTCCGTCATCTTGGTCGACTCTGTTATCTCTGCTGACCTTGTCGGGGTGTTCCTCCACCC
>JAPYNU010000099.1 GCA_028283245.1 Candidatus Aldehydirespirator catecholifindens
GAGGCCTCGAAGCAGGGCTCGTATTCCCAGTTGGCTGCTGTTTCAGAGACGTATGGGCCTTTGAGCAGTCTGTAGCCGCCGTTGCCGTCGGGGTCCGACACGGTGGCACCAGGCGTGTAGAGCGACAGGTCAACGTCGTAGATATAGGTCTCACGTACGACGTTGTCGTTGGGATCACCGCGCCAGCTCTGCTCAGGGGCAAGACCTTTCAGGTTGGCGGTGACAGAGTTCGCCGCAGCTAGCACACCAGCACGAGTCAGGTCACCGGTCAGGATGGCCCGCTCTAGTATCTGATGCACCATGTATCCCTGAATGAAGCTAATGATGTAAACATCATTGAAGGGAGCATCTGGGCGATACTCGCGCAGCACATCGATGGTTTCGCGCATGCCTTCAGCTTCGCCAACACCCCACAGCACTGTGTAGGTGGAATGCGTGTAGAACTGATCAGCGATCGGGCCGACAGCAGTGTTAAGCAGCGCAGGGTTCCAGGTCGGGCTGTTACCCATCCACTGGCCACGGAAGCCCGCAGAGAAAGCGCCACCCATCAACTCAGCAAGGTGACCGGGGTTGAGCGTAGCCCACACCCAGTCAGCACCAGAGTTAACAATTTCGTTGATAACCGGAGTCTGATCAGAACCAGGAATCACTGCGCCTTCACCGTCATAGACGATGTTCAATCCAAGAGCCTCAGCCGCGACCTTGACACCACGCGCACCGTCTTGGCCGTAGTCACCAGGGAACGAAACGATAGCAACATCGTTGCCGTAAGTCTCAGACATATGAGTGCTGCCGTTCATGGCCTCAATGCAATAATTGGTCTGCACCTCAAACAGGTTCTGACCAATAGTGGGATCAGGCCAACCTGAATACCACGACAACGGAATCGCGGCCATCTCATCCTCAATAAGACGCTGCGCGGTCGCAGCAGAATGCGGTGAACCAGTGGAGGTAGCAAACATGACCACACCCTCAGGACCGGTACCTGACATCACTTCATAGTTCTCCAAATGGGTGGCCACGTCATAGGCATTGTCAAGCACGACCGGCTCAACCTTCCAACCCTCAATGCCGCCAGTGTCGTTGATCCATTCCCAATAAGCCTGATGCGCATCCGTAAGCACCGGTCAGATCAGTGTTAAGACCAACCCGAATAACCTTTTCCTCAGGATCAACACCATAATCAACAGTGATGCCATCAGCGGTGAGTGTGGTTTTGGTGTTGGGTGTGTCTCCAGTGTTGATGGCTTGAAGGATTTGCATCATGTCAGCGCGGGTGAAGGTGGCTGATTTTTCTGCTTTGAGGATGTTGTCGTAGAAGCGTTCCATGAACACTATGGCGTGGCGTTTTGATAGTGGCTGTTCGGGACAGAATTCTTCTTCGCCACAGCCGCGTGTGATTCCGTTGTCGAATGCCCATTCGATTGCATCTCTGGCAGGGTGATCAATGGCGACATCTGTGAAGCGTCGCTCTGTGGTGGCGTGAGCAACAGCGGTGCCTGCGATGACAGCAGTTACGGCTGCTACTGCTATCAGGCACTTACGTTTGTTCACGGGTTCCTCCTAGCTGTTTCTCGCAGTTGCTGGGGCGGCGTCTTTGCTGGTGCGGCGTTGCTTAGGTGATGCGTCGTGTGATGATCGACAGACCGTCGGCTATAGGGATGACCACAACGTCTACACGATCATCGCTGTTGACGTGAGCGTTGAAGGAGCGGATCTCCGCAGCGACAGGGTCAGTGCTGTCTGTATCGGCGACAGTTCCGTACCAAAGAGTGTTATCAACCAGGATCACGCCACTCTGCGACAGACGCGGCAAAATCTCCTCGTAGTAGGTGACATAGTTGGCCTTGTCAGCGTCAATGAACGCTAAGTCAATCTCGGGTTCTGCGGGTAGAGATCGCAGCGTGTCAAGGGCCGGACCGATACGGAGATCAATGCGATCGGCGACACCAGCTCGCTCCCAAAACTTGCGGGCGATCGCAGTCCATTCCTCAGAGACATCACAACACATCAGCCGCCCGCCAGCAGGTAGCGCCCTAGCCACAGACAACGCTGAATAGCCGGTGAAGGTTCCTAACTCAATCGCGAACTTCGGCCGGACCAGGTTCGTGATAGTTGCCATTAGAGTGCCTTGAGCGGGGCTGATCTGCATGATGCTTGGTTCACCCAGCTCGGCAGTGGTTGCTATCAACTCCCGCTGCACTTCGTCGGGGCCACTTGAGAAGGTTTCGATGTAGGCAGCTATGACATCGCTGAGCACTGAGTGTTGGGAACTCATTGTCTGCTAAGTCTAAGAGGTTTGATAGGCTAAGAAGTTGAATGAATAATCCTAGGTACATGTGCCCAGATACACGTGCCCAGATACACGGCGGTCGAGCTAGCGGCGTTGACATATCGGGCACCAAGTGGTGCCTCTGGCATCAATGACACGTCTTCTCAGTTCAACACCGCAACGCTCGCAAGGTGCGCCTGAACGCCCGTAACAGTGCAGATAATCCTGGTTGCCGCCCGACCCGTTCAACGACGCATAGTCGCGCAATGTGGTCCCTCCGTGACGTAACCCTGACGCAAGAACGGTTCGGATTGTTTCGGCGAGCCGCGCCGCTCGAGGTTTCGACAGGCTGCGGGCGGCTGGGTTGATCTCAGCCAGCCACAGAGCTTCGTCTGCGTAAATGTTGCCCACCCCTGCCACTGGACGCTGCGACAGCAGCTGCGTCTTCAAGTAGCGACTGCTCAATCGCAGCGACCGCCAGAGAGCCTCGCCGGTGAACTCATCACTGAAAGGCTCGGGACCGAGACGGCTGAGCGTGGCAATGTTCTCGTAACGACCCGCCGCCACCACATACACCCGCCCGAATCTACGAATGTCGTGAAAGGTCAGCGTCTGATTATTGTCGAGATGCCACCAGGCCCGCAGATGCGGATGACTCAAATCGGCACTCGGCGATACCGCCAATCGGCCGGTCATACCCAGATGAATGATCAACTCGCACGCCTCGCTAAGACTTGCGCTGTTGTCGGCACTAGCTTGATCGCTCAGAGCGAAGATCAGATACTTGCCGCGGCGGCTGACTCCACGGATCTGATAGCCGACAGCTTCAACAGCCGACGAGAACTTGGCTGAGGGATGTGAGCCTGCATCAACTATTCGAAGCCCCGACAACAGCGGATGCAGCTGCTTTCGTATGGTTTCGACTTCAGGAAGCTCAGGCACCGGCCCGCCACCATAGTTGAGCCGCAGTTAATTCAAAGCAGCTCGGCATCACTAAGACCGACCGCAACCCAACGAGACCGGACTCGATTATGGGGTGCTAGGGATCTGTGTCATGGACCTAATGCGAAAACGGGCACCACAGACACACCGTCGGGGCGGTCATAGGCGTAGCCGTCGGCTGCGGTGATCACTACAAGCTTGGCAGGCTGACCCATCTTCGTCTCGTCAACCTTGCGAGCCACCCTCAGTAGTGAGCGAGCCCCCTCCTCAATTTGATCGGCACCGCCGAGTTTGACTTCCACCGCTATCCAGCGACCGTCACCGCCGTCAACTATGGCATCAGCCTCAGCACCGACCGCATCGGTGAAAGACCACACTTGCGCATCCGATGCTTGCGCGTAGATGCGCAAGTCTCTTATGACAAGCGATTCGAACAGCAGCCCTAGCGTTTCAGGGTCGTTAAGCAGCCGCTGAGGGCCAGCCCTCAGTGCCGCCACTGCGAGCGAAGGATCAGTGAAATGATGCTTAGGGCTCAGCAGCAATGGTGAACGTGACCGCAAATGGGTTGGCCAGGCTGTCAGCGGCTCTAATACATATAGACGCTCCAAAGCATCAAGATAGGCGCGTGCCGAATGCTGGCTGAGGGGCGCAGCAGCGTTTGCTTCGGCTGCCAGCTTTTTGAGGGTCGCAGAAGTGCCGACATTGCGTGCCAGCGAGCGCAGCAGAGCCTTGACCCGCACCGGGTCGCGGGCTACACCGTCCACCTGGTGGATGTCGGTGCGCGCCACATCCTCGAGATAGCTGGTCAGGGCGCGTATCACGTCTCGCACCGGCAGATCGTCTTCAAGTCCCGGCCAGCCTCCACGACACAGCGCATCAACAGCTTCGGGCACCCCTCTTTGCGTAGGCGCAGCGGCACAGTTGCCACGCTGCAGTAACTCGGCGAGCGACACTTCCGCCGTGGACAGGCCGCTCTCGGCGAGCGACATGGTGCGCAGTGTCAGACGCTGGATTCGCAATGCGCCTGAATGCCTAGTCAGATGATCAGACGGCGTAGCTGATCCAGTCAAGATGAACTGCCCGGCCTCGGCCCGAGCATCGCACGCCCCTCGCACAGTCGACCACAGCGACGGCACCCGCTGCCATTCATCAATGAGCCGAGGTGTTGCGCCTTCAAGCAGCCTGCCTGGCTCCGCCTGAGCCAGCGCTAACGCGCCTGGATCTTGCTCTAGCAGCACCTCGCTGCGGGCGAAGTGTTTGGCTAGCCAAGTCTTCCCGCACCCTTTTGGGCCCTCTATCAGCAAAGCCCGGGCAGTGCTTAGCACTTGAGCGGCGACCGCCTCGGCGATCCTGCTGCGGTAACCAGCAGGTCTCAGTGATGTCAGTGGTTCATTTGGCATCTGTTTGCCTGCCATTAGAGCAATCTACCAAATCTGGGAGTAACAATCTACGAAATCGGGGTTAAGTGATCTACGAAATCGGGGTTGAGCGATCTACGAAATCGGGGTTATCTGATCTACCAAATCGGATATGGGGCATTGGGTATAGGTCGATTGGTATGGGTTGCCACAGTCGATTGTGCCAGAACTCCAAAATCCAGCGTGTCAAGCTGCAGGGCCGTGACTCAGTCGCCAAGGGTCGCTGACAGCGGTCGGGTTTGTTCAGGCTGCGGCGGTTGCCCCACTGGCGGCCCGCACAATCACGTCAATGGCATCGATCAGCTCGGGGCGTCCCTTGAAATGCTCGACATGTTCATCCTTCCATGGTTTGACCATGTCTTCGGGGTCGAAGCCTGCCTGACTCCAAGCAGCCGCCAACACGCGCAGTGCTTGAGCGACTCTTGGATCAGGCGACAGCACTGCGCTGATCCCCATGGTCTCAACATCAACCGTTTCGTTGCTTACCAGAGGGCGACGGATGGTGGAGATCCGAAAGCGGATCGCTTCGGCTGCGATGCGAGTGTGGTTCATCGGCTAAAAAGTGAGATTTCTGATAGATCTCGGTTGGCTCTGTGTTTCCTGTTGCCCAGTATTTGCTCAGTGTTTGCCCTGAGCTTCCTCTAGGCGGGTTACGACGACGGGTGTCGCAGCTCGCTTGAAGCAGCTATTTCGTTTGATTGACACGCAAACAAAATAGTGTTATCCACAGGGCGAGTGGTGGATACTGCCTGTCCAAAACGTTCGCTGACAGGTGTCATCAAACCAGCAGCCCAAGCGCCACCTCGTTAATGTCGAAGCTGAAATGTCGAAGCTGGCGTGAACTAGCTAACGAAACTGGCAGCAGCCCTCAGGGCACACATCAGGGCGTACCCCGAAACTCCCTAGAGCACGCCGAGGCACGCCCGGTGTGAGTCGTTCGTTGATTAGCTCCACCCACATGTCAACGAACCGGTCGTCGGGTCGCGTGCCTGGTGTCTCCGCCCGAACCAGCAGCATGCCCAGACCGCTTGCCACCGAAGCCGCAACCACATCAAGGTCCCACATCACTTCCATGTGGTCGGTGACGAAACCGATCGGTGCCAAAACCACCGCTTTGATACCCCGGTCATGTGACAGTTGCTCAAGGCAGTCGCCGATGTCGGGTTCTAGCCACGGAACTGATGGCGGACCGCTGCGGCTCTGCCAGGCCATTGTCCAAGAAGCAAAACCGGCTCTCTGGGCAACTAGTCTTGCTGTCTCGGCGAGTTGCTGCTCGTAATCGCAGGCTGTGGCCATGGCCTCGGGAATGGAATGTGCAGTAAACACAAGGTGAGCAGCGTTTTGGAACTGTTGATCAAGGCGCTGCCGGGCTGTGGTAACGGCATCTGCGAATGGCAACACAAAGCCTGGGTGGTCGTAGTAGGCGCGCACCTTGTCGATCACAACAGCGCCATCACCCACCGCAGCGCGCGCCGCAGCGATGTCTTCTCGATATTGCCGGCAACCCGAATACGACGAATACGCTGAAGTCACCACAGCCAGCGCCCGGCGGTGCCCTGCCTCGGTCATTTCTGCCACAGTGTCGGTCAGGAACGGAGTCCAGTTGCGGTTACCCCAATAGACGGGTAGCTCGCATCCAGCATCCGCCATTTTTTGGGTGAGAGCCGCTTGCAGTCGTCGGCACTGCTCGTTAATGGGGCTGACCCCGCCGAAGTGCTGATACTGCTCGGCCACAGCGGCTAGTCGTTCGCTGGGAATGTTGCGACCGGCGGTGACGTTCAACAGGAACGGCTCAACGTCGTCAGGGCCCTCTGGTCCCCCGAAAGACACAAGTAGCACTGCGTCGTATTGATCTTTGGAAGCATCGTGGCGATCGCTGGAATCTTCGTGGGCGACACCAGCAGGAGAAGCATGTGAGGCGGCCAACCCACATGAGTTATGCACAGATTGGGTCATGTTTTTCACAGGCAGTTTTTCGAGTTGGCGCAGTCTTGCCGGAGCAGGATCTGCGAGACGTTTAAGCTGAACATTCGGTGGTTGCAGATGATGCCAAGCAGATGATGCCATGAATGACAGACGATGCCATGAATGACAGACGATGCCATGAATGAACCGTAGCGCAGACATCGAAAATTGTTGAGACGTGCTGCGTGCTATTGCAGCACGGCTGTGTTGTGGTGATCTGTTGTCTGTGACTCAAAGCTAGGCTCAAGCCTATGACAGACACTTTGTCAGCCGAAGCCGCGACCGAAGCACCCGCTGGCCAGGTACTGATTGTTACTGACGCGGCTCGTGAGGCTGTGCTTGCTATTCGTGAACGTGAAGACGACGCCGAGACTCTCGGTTTGCGGGTTGAGATAACCGGCATCGCAGGGATCGACTACACCTATGACCTAGCACTTGAGCCTGTTGCGGATGCGTCCGCCGATGATCATCTGCATACCTCAGGTGGCTTGACAGTGATGGTGCCTGATGCCAGCGTTAGCCGTCTCGCCGGTTCGACCCTAGACGTGCCGTCGACAGCGGCTCAAGGTGGGCTGGTGATCCGCAACCCCAATCGACCCAATCCGCTTGGTGACATGGATCGCCTTGAACTCAGCGGCAGTATCGCTGACAAGGTTCAGCAGTTGCTTGACATCAGCATCAACCCTGCTCTGGCATCGCATGGCGGTTACGCCACTTTGGAAGAGGTGCGTCAAGACGACACGGTGGTGGTGAAGATGGGAGGTGGCTGTCAAGGATGCGCTATGAGTCAGGCCACGCTGTCAGACGGCATCAAACGAGCCATCACCGAAGCCATTCCCGAAGTCGTCGAAGTGCTTGATGCCACAGACCACGACGCAGGTGCCAACCCCTACTTCAGCTAGCAGCCACTCCCGACTTCTAGCCAACCCCTACTTCAGCTAGCAGCCACTCCCGACTTCCAGTCAACCCCTACTTCTAGCCAATCCCTACTTCTAGCCAATCCCTACTTCTAGCCAATCCCTACTTCTAGCCAATCCCTACTTCTAGCCAATCCCTACTTCAGCTAGCAGTAGCTAAAGCAGTTCTTGTTTGACGGTGGCTGCTATTCCGGCTGCATCTAGCCCAAGATCGGCCAAGATGGTGTCGGGCTTGCCGTGTGGCAGATACTCAAGGGGTATGCCTAGCTTGCAGACCTTCGGGGCATCCTGCCCGGTTGCCAAGGCGCGGTCCAGCAGAGCCTCGTGAACGGCGGTGCCTGCACCTCCGACGCGCAAGCCGTCTTCTACGGTCACCACCAGACCGCAGTTGGCTGCGTCATCAAGCATGTCAGCACAGAGCGGGCTGACCGCTCGAGGATCCCAGACGGCGGCTTCGATGCCGTCACTTGCTAGCAGTTCGGCAGCCTGCTCGCAGGCTTGCAGCATTTTGCCAACACCGATCAGACACAACCGTCCGTCGCCTTCACGAGCTTGACGCGCCTTCAATCCTGCACCCACCTTGTCGGGGTTGACGCTCGGTGCTGCTGTCTTAGGCCAACGGATTGCCACAGGGCGGTCGGTGATGTCTACGGCATCAAGCATCATTCGCTCAAGTTCTTGCAGTGACGACGGTGCTAGCACCACCATCTGAGGAACTTTGGTGAGCAGCACCATGTCAAGCACCCCGTGATGAGAGGGCCCGTCGTCGCCGGTGATACCAGCCCGGTCAATGCAGAACACCACCGGTGCTCGGTGCAGCCCACAGTCGAGGTTCAGCTGATCGAAAGCCCGGCTCAAGAAAGTGCTGTAAACAGCAAAGAAGGGACGCAGCCCGCCCATGGTCATACCCACAGCGGAAGTCACAGCGTGCTGTTCGGCTATGCCGACATCAATGAAACGATCACCGAAACGCTCACGGAACGGGAGCAGCCCAGTGGAGTCGGGCATGGCCGCAGTGATGGCCACCACTTCAGGATGCGTGTCTCCGATCTTGACCATCGTCTCTGAGAACATGCCGGTGTAGCTGTCTGACTTGACTTTGCCCACGTCGTGTAGGTGCTTGACGGTGTCTTGCTCGGCTGGGCCGTAGCCGCGACCCTTTTGGGTGAGCACATGCAACACCACTGGACCATCTAGCTGGGTGGCGTTACGCATCGCCGATTCAAGCCCCTCAATGTCATGCCCATCAAAGGGGCCCAGATAGCGGATGCCGAGGTTCTCAAAGAAACCTGCAGAGTCCCACAACTCCAGCAGCGCAGCTTTTGACATTTTCACACCTTGTTGAACCATGTCACCCACCCAAGGGATGCGCTCGGTCAGTTCTTCTAGGCGGTCTGAACTGCGGATCACTTTGGGGTTAGAGCGGAGCTTCACTAAGCCTTCTGAGAGTCGCGAGACCAGGTTTTCGCTCAACCGTGACACTGTGGGTGCATAGCTGCGGCCGTTGTCGTTCAACACGATGATCACTTTGCGGCCGCTGTGGCCGATGTTGTTGAGCCCCTCAAAAGACATACCACCGGTGAGAGCACCGTCACCAATCACGGCGACCACTCGGCGGTGAGCCTCTGAGGTTTCGAAGGCTGTAGCTAGGCCGTGGGCGTATGCCAGTGATGTGGAAGCGTGGCTGTTCTCAATCCAGTCGTGACTGGATTCGGCTTGTGAGGGATAGCCAGCAAGCCCGCCAGCGACACGCAGTGACTCAAAGTCGCTGACCCGTCCGGTCAGCATCTTGTGTACATATGCCTGATGTCCAGTGTCCCAAAGGATCACGTCACGCGGGGATTTGAACACACGGTGCAGTGCCACTGTCAGTTCGACAGCACCGAGGTTTGACCCCAAGTGACCGCCGCGAGCGTTGACGGCTTCAATAACGCGGTTGCGGATCTGCTCGCAGAGATCTTCGAGTTCTTCGGTTGTGCGACCGCTCAAGTCGGAGGGTCCGGTTATTTCGTTGAGATTCATTGTGCGGGTTCCTTGTGTTAGCGGGTGCTGGTGTGTGCAGTCTGCAGCGCATAGTTGAGGTGGTCAGGTTTGGGTTTTGAAGCGTTTTGATTTTGTGGTGCCAGCCACACTGGGAGGATCTTCGAGAGTGTCACTCCGGCTGGATAGGCAGCCAGAAGCGCCAGCAGACCGCCTACTGCGTCAATCCAGTAATGATTGGCCGTTACCATCACCGCGAACAGTGTAAACCACGGGTAGCACAGCAGGGCGAGTTTTGCCCCGCGTCGTCGCAGCACCGGCAGAGCCGCCACCACGCACCACAACGACCAAGCGATGTGCAGGCTCGGCATGGCTGCGTATTGGTTGGATATTTCCATCATGGTGTCTGAGCTAAAAGACCAGAGGCCGCCTATGTCGGCGAGAGTGTCAACATATGAGTAGTTCGGGTCGCACGCCCCGAAAGGTCCGCAGTCATTAAGCAGCCTGGGCGGCATCAGCGGATAGAAGGCAAACCCGATTAGGGCTAGTGCAGTAGTGATGGCTAGCACAGTCCGTTGCACTCCGTAACGTGCCGGATGACGGAAATACAGCAGCAACATCACCGAGATGGTTACCGCGAAATGGCAGAAGCCGTAGAAGATATTCCAGAATTTGATGAGCAGTTCCCACTCAATGAGCAGATCTTGGATGCCTTTCTCGCCGAAGAGATGCAAAGAGCGCTCTAAGGCGATTACGTCGTAGGCGTTGTCGATAGCGGTTTGCTTGACCGATTCACCGAGGTCAGAGCCGAACTGATTGCGAATGAATGTGTAGACCCCGTAGAAGGCGATCACCAAGATCAGTTCGCTCCACCAGCGCAGCGTCTTGTCTGAGGCGGGTGGATTGTTTGGGGC